>NZ_JBHVPH010000012.1:156562-221329 GCF_042887425.1 Kitasatospora sp. NPDC057940 | reverse complement strand
GGTACGCGGCGTGGGCGTCGCGCACGGTCTGGGGCACGTAGTCCCCGAGGGCGGCGAGGCGGCGGGCGGCCCCCGGGTGCGCTCCCGGCGCCTGCGGTCAGCCCAGCAGCCGCGACCAGAACCGGGCCCAGCGTCCGCGCGGCTTCGCGGGGTCGGTCACCGGGGGCGCCCCGGCCGGCTCGGCGTGCGCCGGGTAGCCGGGGGCGTGGTGCCAGGACTGGTCGGCGGTGGCGACCCGGCCCTCGCGCATGATCCGGACGGTGTGTCCGCCACACCCCGGGCAGGTCGGCTTGAGCAGCGGGGACGGTACCCGGACACCGTTGGCGTGGTATTCGAACACGACGTGCCCGTCCTTGCCGGCGTGGTGCTCGATGTCGTACGCCTGCTCCCAGCCGTACCCGCATCGCAGGCAGGCGAAGGAGTAGGCCTCCCGCACGGTCTCGACGGGAGTGTGCGGCCGTCCGGCCAGGCCGGGGGCGCTCAGCGCGTTGCCACCGAGGGGGCTACCGATCATCTCGCTCATAGCCGTCTCCCAGCGCCCGCCGGGCGCTCGCCCGGCTGGGTCTTTCCATTCCAGGAAATGCCCTGACGGCCTCGGCCGATGCCCTGCTTGTGAAGAGTTGGACGCGGGTTGGGAACTCCTATACGAAAGGCCTGGATCGTTCCGGAAACCGCGACCGAACTTTCAGCTCCGTGGGCGTTTACCGGGGCCTTCCCTCAAAGGTACGACTCCCCCGGGGTCCCGCAACCCCCCGGAATTCACCCCTCTTTCACGGCCCCGTCCCCGCCCCCTTCGCGGCCTCGCTCTTCGCCTCGCTCTT
Source organism: Kitasatospora sp. NPDC057940 (assembly GCF_042887425.1). Taxonomy (NCBI): domain Bacteria; kingdom Bacillati; phylum Actinomycetota; class Actinomycetes; order Kitasatosporales; family Streptomycetaceae; genus Kitasatospora; species Kitasatospora sp. NPDC057940. The sequence continues at coordinate 220,508 of NZ_JBHVPH010000012.1, read as the reverse complement.
CGCCTCGTTCTTGGCCGCCACCACCGCGTCGAACACCTCCCGCTTCGGCAGCGCGAGCTCCGCAGCGACGGCCGCGATGGCCTCCTTGCGGCGCTCCCCGGCCTCCTCCCGGACGGCCACCAGCCGGGCCAGTTCGGCGGGGGTGAGCTCCTGCGGCGCCGCCGGCGGGGCGCCCGCGACGACGACGGTGATCTCGCCCCTGACGCCTTCGGCGGCCCAGGCCGCCAGGTCGCCGAGGGGCCCGCGCTTCACCTCCTCGTACGTCTTGGTGAGCTCGCGGCAGACGGCGGCGGGCCGGTCGGCGCCGAACGCCTCGGCCATCGCGGCGAGCGCCTCGGCGATCCGGTGCGGCGCCTCGAAGAAGACCATGGTGCGCGGCTCGGCCGCGATCGAGGCGAGCTGCCGGGCCCGGTCGCCGGTCTTGCGCGGCAGGAAGCCCTCGAAGGTGAAGCGGTCGACGGGCAGGCCGGACAGCGCGAGCGCGGTGAGCACGGCGGACGGCCCGGGCACCGCGGTGACCTTGACGTCGGCCTCGACGGCGGCGGCGACCAGCCGGTAGCCGGGGTCGGAGACGGACGGCATGCCGGCGTCGGTGACCAGCAGCACCCGGGCGCCGCCGAGCAGTGCCTCGACCAGTTCGGGGGTGCGGCCGACCTCGTTGCCCTCGAAGTAGGAGACCACCCGCCCGGCCGGGGTCACCCCGAGCGCCTGGGTGAGCCGGCGCAGCCGCCGGGTGTCCTCGGCCGCGATCACGTCCGCCGTGGCGAGTTCGGTGAGCAGCCGGGGCGGGGCGTCCGAGACGTCGCCGATGGGGGTGCCTGCGAGAACGAGTACTCCTGTCACGGGCCCCATCCTTGCAGCTACCGCGGCCCGGGGGCTTTTGGTGACGATTCGGGCAGCTTCCGAGGGAGCGGTCACACGTGCGAGAAGCGCCCCTACGATGTGGCGGATGAACGGCGACACGGCGGCGCACACGCCCACTGGTACAGACCACACCGCGCAGGATGGCGGCGACGTGGCCGGCCTGCCGTCCTCCGCCGTCCCGGGTCCGCGGCCCGCCGACCAGGCCGGGAGCCCCGCGCGGCCCGATCAACCGGACCAACCCGACCACCTGGACCAACCCGGCAGCGCCGCGCGCAGCTGGCGCGAGCGGCTGGCCGGGTTCGGCTACGCCGGCCGCCCGGTGGCCCCGCTGGCCGAGCGCCTGGTCCCGCCGATGCCGGACGGCCCCGGGGTGACCCCGGCGGTGGTGCCCCCGTCGCCGCTGCTGCTGCGGCTGGGCGTGTCCGTGCCGCCGGCCGTGTGGTCGTGGCTGTGCCGCTGGTCCGGCTGGCTGGGCCCGATCGCGGTGGCGGTGTTCGCCGGGATCCTGCGTTTCACCAACCTCGGCCAGCCGCACGCGATCATCTTCGACGAGACGTACTACGCCAAGGACGCCTACGCGCTCTGGCACGGCGGCTACGAGATCAACTGGCCGGACGGCGCCAACGAGCAGATCATGACGCCCGGCGCGGCCGTCCCGTACCGCTCGACGGCCTCCTACGTGGTCCATCCGCCGGTGGGCAAGTGGATCATCGGCGCCGGCGAGATGCTGTTCGGCATGAACCCCTTCGGCTGGCGGTTCGCGGTGGCCCTGCTCGGCACGCTGTCGGTGCTGATGGTGGCCAGGATCGCCCGCCGGCTGTTCCGCTCGACCCTGCTGGGCTGCGTGGCCGGCCTGCTGCTCTCGGTGGACGGCCTGCACCTGGTGCTCAGCCGCGCCGCGCTGCTGGACCTGGTGGTGATGTTCTGGATCCTCGCCGCCTTCGGTTTCCTGCTGCTGGACCGCGACCGCACCCGGGCCCGGCTGGCCGACCGGCTCGGCGGGGTGCCGGACGCGGTGCTCGCGCAGCGGGCGAACCTGGGCTGGCGCCCGTACCGGATCGCGGCCGGCGTCTGCGTCGGCCTGACCTGCGCCACCAAGTGGAGCGGCCTGTACGTGGCGGCGGCCTTCGGCGTGATGACGGTGCTGTGGGACGTCGGCGCCCGCCGCCTGGCCGGGGCCCCGCGCCCGTACCTGGCGACGCTCGCGCGGGACGTGGTGCCGGCCTTCGTGTCGGTCGTGGTGGTGTCGCTGGTCGTCTACGTCACGTCCTGGTGGGGCTGGTTCGCCAGCAGCAACGTGCCGGGCAGGGGCGGCTGGGGCCGGGACTGGGCGGCGGGCCGCTCGACCGACTACCCGTGGATACCCGAGGGGCTGCGCGCCCTGTGGCACTACCACTCGACGGTCTACGACTTCCACACCCACCTGAGCGACCCGCACACCTACCAGTCGAACCCGTGGTCCTGGCTGGTGCTGGGCCGGCCGGTCTCGTTCTTCTACGAGTCCCCCAAGCAGGGCCAGAGCGGCTGCACGGCCGCCGAGTGCGCCCGCGAGGTGCTGGGCATCGGCACCCCGCTGCTGTGGTGGGCGGCCGTGGTGGCGCTGGTGTACTGCCTGTGGCGCTGGGTGGCGCGGCGGGACTGGCGGGCGGGCGCGGTGTTGTGCGGCCTGGCCGCCGGCTACCTGCCGTGGTTCGCCTACCAGCAGCGGACGATCTTCCTCTTCTACGCGGTGGTGTTCGTCCCGTTCCTGGTGCTCGCGGTGACCATGCTGGTCGGTGCGCTGATCGGGCCGCCGGGGGCCTCCCGGGACCGCCGGATCATCGGTTCGGCGGCGGCCGGGCTGCTGGTGCTGCTGATCGTGTGGAACTTCCTCTTCTTCTTCCCGCTGTTCACCGGGCAGACGATTCCGATGGACGACTGGCGGCAGCGGATGTGGTTCAACAGCTGGATCTGATCGACACCGCTGTTCCCTGAATCGTCCGTATGCGGTGCACGACACGTACCAGATCCGTCACAACTCGCGGGCATTTCGTCGGCGCACCGATCGGCGCTGCCTAGGGTGGGGGGAACAGCGTGTCCGGCCCCGGTCGGTCGCGCCCGTCCGGCAGACCCTTGGGGGAACAGCACCATGCGCAGAGGCGCGAAGATCGGCATCATCACCGGCGTCTCCGTCGCCGTGCTCGCGGGCGGTGGCTACGGGGCGTACAGCCTGATGGGCGGCTCGGACTCCGGATCGTCCTCGGCGAAGAAGCCCCGCACGGTGGTCGCCGAGCCGCCCTCGGCCGAGCAGGCGACCAACGGTGCGAAGGACTTCCTGGCGGCCTGGGCGGCCGGTGACCTGGACAAGGCGGCCGCGCTGACGGACGACCCGGCCGCGGCCACCACCGCGCTGACGGCGTTCCGCGACCAGGTCAAGCCGAGCGCGCTGACCCTGGCCCCGGCCGGCCCGGCCACCCCGCAGGCCTTCGCGTCGGCCACCGGCACCCCCGCGCCGACCAAGCCCTCCGCCTCGGCCACGCCGTCGGCGGGCGCGACCCCCGGCGCCACCGACTCGCCGTCGGCCTCCGCCTCGGCCGGCCCCACCGGCGTGCTGATGGGCTTCAAGGCGCGCGCCGAGTTCGCCGGCACCAACCGGGTCTGGGACTACAACGGCTTCCTGAACGTCGTGAAGATGAGCGACAACACCCCGGCCGTGCACTGGGCGCCGACGGTGATCCACCCGCACCTGTCCGGCAACGAGACGATCGCCACCCAGCAGGTCTTCGCCCCGCCGTCCACCGTGGTGGACCGCAACGGCAAGCCGCTGCAGGGCGCCTCGCTCACCCCGGCGCTGCTGTCCACCCTCCAGGACAACGCCCACAAGCTGCTGCCGCCGGACCCGAACAAGGACCAGGACGCGGGCAGCGCGGTCGTGATCAGCGACCCGGCCGGCAAGGGCGCCTCGGACAAGCTGTTCACCATCGTCGAGCCCAAGCCCGGCAAGCCGTTCAAGGTGACCATCGACAACACCATCCAGGCGGCGGCCGAGAAGGCGATGACGGACCTGGGCGGCAAGTCCGGGTCGATCGCCGCGATCGAGCCGAGCACCGGCCAGGTGCTGGCCTTCGCGAACGCGCCGGCCAGCGGTCAGAACCGGGCCTTCACCGGCCTGCTCGCGCCCGGCTCGACGATGAAGATCGTCACCTCGACTGCGCTGCTGGAGGCCGGGGTCAACCCGGACACCGTGGTGGCCTGCCCGGAGAAGAGCAGCAACCCGGTCGCGATCCCGAACGACTTCCCGGGCGCCTTCCCCAACAACACGCTCCAGCAGGACTTCATGGTGTCCTGCAACACGGCCTTCATCAACCAGGGCCTGACCAGCCTCAAGCCCGAGACGCTGTCCAGCACGGCCAAGGACGTGTTCGGCATCGGCCTGGAGTGGAAGACCGGCCTGCCGAACACCGACGGCAAGGTGCCGCCGACGCCGGGCAGCAAGGACGAGCAGGCCATGAACTACATCGGCCAGGGCAAGGTCCAGATGAACCCGCTGGCCATCGCCTCGATCACCGCGACCGTCCAGAGCGGCGCCTTCAAGCAGCCGATCCTGGTCGCCGGCCTGCCGCAGCAGGCGGCGGCCCGCCAGATCGCGCCGGACGTCGCGGGCAAGCTGCGCGCGATGATGAACGCCACCGCCACCGGCGGCACGGCCAAGGACGTGATGGCCGGGATCACCGACAACGCGGGTGCCAAGACCGGCTCCGCCGAGGTCGCCGGCGCGACCACCACCAACAGCTGGTTCACCGCCTTCCGCGGCAACATGGCGGTCGCCGCCGAGGTGCAGGGCGGCGGCCACGGCGTGGACGCGGCCGGCCCGGCCGTCGCCTCGCTGCTCAAGGTCGGCAACCGCTAGACCGGCGCACGCATCAGGACGGAGCCCGCTCAGCCCCGCGGCAGGGCGGGCTCCGGTCTGCCCGGCAGCCGGTGCGGCGGGATCGGGCGCCGGCTGCTCCAGCGCCGGGCCGCCAGCCGCGGCCAGATCACCAGGACCACCGGCAGGGCGAGGTAGCCGAACCGCCCGGCCGGGGCGAGCATGAACGCGATCGCCAGCCCGGCGGCCAGCAGGTCGGCGGCCGCGATCGCGGACACCGGCGGCCGGGCGAGCAGCCAGATGGCCACCCCGATCCCGCCCATGGTCATCAGCGCCAGCGAGACGGAGTGCCCGGTCGGCCCGAAGCCGGCCAGCACCTTGCCGGGCAGCGGGCTGCCGGCCGGGGTGCGGATGGCGGTGAGCCCGAGCGGGAAGCGCACCACCTGCTCGCGCAGCGCGTCCGCCCGGGTCAGCACGGAGGGCAGGAGCACGGCCAGGCCGGTGCCGAGCGCGATCAGCGTGGTCCGGGCGGCGGGCCGGCGGCCGTACAGCCGCCACAGCAGCAGGGCGGCGACCGGCAGCGCCGGCCAGGCCGTCCACTTGAGGGTGCAGGCGAGGGCGAGCACCAGGCCGGCGCCGACGGTGCGGTCCCGCTCGGCGAGCGCCATGGCGAGGCAGCAGAGGCCGATCAGCGGCAGGTCCACCCCGCCGACGACGAGGGCCAGCGAGATCAGCGGCGAGGCGGTGAGCACGGCGAGCGGCAGCAGCGGCGCGCGCTCACGGGTGGGCCGCAGCAGCCGCCAGCTGGCCAGCAGGCAGGCCACGAAGGCCAGCGCGAACCAGATCCGGGCGTCCCCGGCGACCTGGGCGAGGTCGGAGCCGTCGCCCAGCAGTTGGCGCGGCATCCCGAACAGGGTCATGGCCGGCAGGTACGGGTTGTAGTCGGTGACCACCACCGGGTGCGGCAGGTACGGGCTGCCGGTGGTGAGCAGCAGGTGGGCCGAGCGTTCGACCACCATCACCTCGGACTGGTGGCGGCCCTGCACGGCGAGCAGGGCGAGCGGCGCGAGGACGGCCCCGGCGAGCGCGACCACGGCGGCGGCGCGGGCCGCGTAGCGGCGCGGCAGGGTGAGGCAGAGCAGCCCGGCCAGGACGTAGGCGGGGGCCGCGATGAAGCCCCACGTCCGCTGGTTGGGCAGGTCGGAGACGAGCGGGAAGGCGGCCGCCCAGCCGGCCGCGATCAGGCAGCCGAGCAGTTGGACGGTGCGCATCGAGGCGAGTCGGGCGGGATTCAGCCGATCGGGCGTGGGCGGGAACGTGCTCTCGCCACGCTGGCGGGGGAACGGCCGACCGGAGAAGCCCAGGGGCGGTCGTCCTGGTCCGGACGGCGCTCGGGCGGGGGTCGGCGGGGCCGGCGTTCTGCTGCGGCCGGTGAAGCGGCCGCGCGGGCGGGAGAAGCCGGGCGTGCGGGTGCTCACCATGGTGGAAGGTTATGGGTGGTGGCCGGGCCCTGTCGCCATGGCGTGGGGCACGTCGTGGGAGGTGGCATGAGGGGGGCCGCCGAGTGTCGTGGTCGGCGGCCCCTCATGTCCCGATTCGTCCGGCTCAGCTGTTGCGGTGGCCGGTGGAGCTGTCCGCCGTGGCGGCCTGTGCCTGCTGCTCCAGCTTGGAGTGCTTGATGCTGTAGCCGAAGTAGACGACCACGGCGACGGCGAGGGCGATCGCGCCGGCCCGGAAGGTGTCGGCGTGCAGGCCGGTGATCAGGTAGGCGCAGAAGGCGACGCTGAGCAGCGGGACGACCGGGTAGCCGGGGACCTTGAAGCCGCGCGGCAGGTCGGGCTGGGTGCGGCGCAGGATGATCACGCCGATCGAGACGACCGAGAAGGCGATGAGCGTCCCGAGGCTGGTGATGTCGGCCAGTTCCTTCAGCGGGACGAAGGCGGCCAGCGCGCCGACGCCGAGGCCCACCACGAGGGTGTTCCAGACCGGGGTGCCGGTGCGCGGGGAGAGTTCGGCGAAGCGCTTGGGCAGCATGCCGTCGCGGCCCATGGAGTACAGGATGCGGGTCTGGCCGTAGATCACCACGAGGGTGATGCTGAAGATCGAGATGATCGCGCCGATCGCGAAGACGATCGAGGGCCAGGTCTGGCCGGTGATGTCCTGGAGGATCTGGGCGAGGCCGGCCTCCTGGCCCTCGAACTTCTGCCACGGCTGGGCGCCGATACCGGCGAGGGCGACCAGGATGTAGAGCAGGGTCACCACGACCAGCGAGATGATGATCGCCAGTGGCAGGGTGCGGCGCGGGTTCTTGACCTCCTCACCGGCGGTGGACACGGCGTCCAGGCCGATGAAGGAGAAGAAGATGCTGGAGGCGGCGACCTGCACGCCGCCGATGCCGAGCGGCATGAACGGGGTCAGGTTGCCGGAGTGGAAGCCGGTGAGCGCGATGCCGACGAACAGCAGCAGGATCAGGATCTTGATCCCGACCATGGCCGCGTTGACCTTCACCGACTCGCTGACGCCGCGGGTGAGCAGCACGCAGACCATCGCGACCAGCAGCAGCGCCGGCAGGTTGAACCAGTGGGTGGTGTCCGGCGCGCCGGACAGCTCCTTCGGGATGGTGAAGCCGAAGGCCAGGTGGAGGAACTTGTTCAGGTACTCGGCCCAGCTCACCGCGATCGCGGAGGCGGAGACGCCGTACTCCATCAGCAGGCAGATGCCGACGCCGAACGCGACGCCCTCGCCGAGGGTGGCGTAGGCGTAGGAGTACGAGGATCCGGAGACCGGGATTGCGGAGGCCATCTCGGCGTAGCAGAGCGCGGTGAGTCCGGCGGTGACCGCGGCGAGCACGAAGGACAGGATGACGGCCGGGCCGGCCGAGGGCACCGCGCTGCTGAGCACGAAGAAGATGCCGGTGCCGATGGTGGCGCCGATGCCGATCGAGGACAGCTGCCAGAGGCCGATCGTGCGGCGCAGGTGGATGCCGGAGCGTCCGCCCTCCTCGGGCGCGCCGGCCGGGGGGCCGTCCCGGCCCTCGCTCTCGGCGATGAGGGACGAGACGGGCTTGCGTCGCAGCAGACGCGCACCGAGAGAGTTGCTGGTCACAGCTGCGGTCCTTCTGGGCGGGGGAGGGTGTCCTGGCGGCCGGTCACTCGACGCGCCATCGGGTGTCATCGGGGACCAACCGAACAAAGATGGGACAGTACCCCGCGAAAGCACCAGTGTCGCAAACGAACAGTCCGGATCGGCGCATTGTACGAATTGGCGCATCAGTCTATACAAACCGGACACTTCGCAGACGGCGGATTCGCCGCCCAGCAGCTAAAGCACTGGCTCAGCGGCCCAGCACCGCCCGCATCACCGAGCGGGCGATCGGCGCGGCCAGCCCGCCGCCGGTGACGTCCGTGGCGGCACTGTCCGCGATCACCACGGCCACCGCCACCGGCGGCACCGCGTCCGAGCCGGCGGGCTTGGCCCAGGAGATGAACCAGGCGTACGGCGTCCCGCTGTTGTCCACCCCGTGCTGCGCGGTGCCGGTCTTCCCGCCGACCACCGCGCCGCCGATCCGGGCGTTGCCGCCGGTGCCGTTCTCCACCACGTCGGTCATCAGCTTCTGCACCTGCCCGGCCACCGCCGGGGTCATCGCCCGCCGGTACACGGCGGGTTTCATCAGCTGCACCGCGGTGCCGTCGGCCTTCGTCAGCTTGTCCACGAGCTGTGGACGCATCACCGTCCCGTCGTTGGCGATCCCGGCCGCGACCATCGCCATCACCAGCGGGGTCGCCGCGGTGTCGAACTGCCCGATCGAGGAGAGCGCCACCTGCGACTGGTTCATCGTGGTGTCGAAGTTGGAGCGGGCCGGGCGCACCGGCATGTCCAGCCTGGCGTCGTTGAAGCCGAAGTTCTCGGCCATCGCCACCATCGGGCCCAGCCCGGTCCGCACCCCGAGGTAGCCCAGCACGCTGTTGCAGCTGTAGACCATCGCGGTGTCCAGCGACTGGCCGGGCCGGTCGCACGCCGAGGTGTCGTTGACCAGCGGCGTGGTCGTCCCGGGCAGCACGTACGGGTACGGCGCGTCGGTCGGCGCGTCGGGGTCGGTGACCACCCCGGCCGCGAGCGCGGCCGCCGCCGTGACCACCTTGAAGGTCGAGCCCGGCGGGTAGGTCTGGCGCAGCGCCCGGTTGAGCATCGGCTGGTCGGTGTCGGCCTGCAGCCGGTTCCAGGCGGCCTGGTCGGCCGCGGCGGAGCCGGCGAAGCTGCCCGGGTCGTAGGACGGCGTGCTGGCCAGGGCGAGGATCCGGCCGGTGGCCGGCTCGATCGCGGCCACCGCGCCCTTCTGGCTGCCGAGCCCGCGCATCGCGGCCTCCTGGGCGGCCCGGTTCAGGGTGGTGTAGACGTCCCCGCCGGGGTTCTGCCGGCGGGCGACGGCGTCCCAGACCGCCCAGCCGGCCAGTCTGCTGTCCGTCCCGGACAGCAGGTCGTCCTCGACCCCCTCCAGCTGGGTGTTGCCGTACGCCTGCGAGGCGAAGCCGGTGACGGCCGCGTACGTCGGGCCGTCGGTGTAGGTGCGCTTGTAGTCGTACCGGCCGCCGGTGGGCTCGGAGCCGGTCACGGTGTCCGCGCCGACCCGGATGTTGCCGCGCGGCTGCGAGTACCGCTCGATGGTGAGCCGCTGGTTGGCGGCGTTGTGGTTGAGGTCCTTGGCCTGGAACACCTGCACCCGGGTGGCCTGGACGCACAGCGCCGCGACCAGCAGCAGGCAGAAGACGCCCGCGCGGCGCCCGGTGACGGAGATGCCGGGCAGGCCCTGCGGCCCGTTGCCCCGGGCACGCGGACGGGAGCGGGTGCGCGCCATCAGTCCTCCTCCGACACGGACGCGGACACGGGCGGGGCCGGGGCCGGGGCCGGCCGGCGCGCGATGTCGCTCATCCGCACCAGCAGCGCCACGATGATCCAGTTGGTGACCACCGAGGAGCCGCCCTGCGCGACGAACGGCAGCGTCATCCCGGTCAGCGGGATGAGGTCGAGCACCCCGCCGGCCACCACGAACACCTGGAGGCCGACGATCGCGGCCAGCCCGATCGCCAGCAGCCGCCCGAACGGGTCGCGCAGCGCGATGCCCGTCCGGAACCCCCGGGAGATCAGCAGCGCGTACAGCAGGAACACCGCGACGAGCCCGGCCAGGCCGAGTTCCTCGCCGATGGTGGCGAGGATGAAGTCCGACTTGGCCGCGAAGCCGATCAGCACCGAGTGCCCGTTGCCGAGCCCGGTGCCCAGTTCCCCGCCCCAGGCGAAGGCGAACAGCGACTGGGCGATCTGGTTGGCGCCCTTGCCCGCCGCGATCGAGCCCAGCGGGTCCAGCCAGTCCGCCACCCGGCTGTGCACGTGCGGCGAGAGCCAGCCCACCGTGACCGCCCCGACCGCCGCCAGGACCAGCCCGATCACGATCCACCCGGTGCGCGCGGTGGCCACGTACAGCATCACCACGAACAGGCCGAAGAACAGCAGCGAGGTGCCGAGGTCCGTCTCCAGCACCAGGACGCCGACGAACGCCGCCCAGATCAGCAGCACCGGCCCGAGCACCCGGCCGCGGGGCAGCTGCCAGCGCCAGACCCGGCGGCCGGTGAGCGCCAGCGCGTCCCGGTGCACCGCCAGGTAGGCGGCGAAGAAGACGGCCAGCAGGATCTTGGCGAACTCCCCCGGCTGGAAGGACAGCGGCCCGACGACGATCCAGATCCGCGAGCCGTACACCGGCGGGAAGAAGATCGGCAGCACCAGCAGGACCAGCGCCACCAGCGCCCCGAGGTAGGCGTACCGCTGCAGCCGCCGGTGGTCGCGCACCAGCAGCACGACCGCGATGAACAGCGCCACCCCCAGGCTCGACCAGAGCAGCTGGGTGGAGGCCGCGCCGACGCCCGAGGTGGCGCGGTCGAGCCGGTAGATCACCACCAGGCCGATCCCGTTGAGCAGCACCGCGATCGGCAGCAGCAGCGGGTCCGCGTACCGGGCCCGCAGGCGGACCACGACGTGCGCCAGCAGGGCGAGCACGCCGAGCGCGGCGCCGTACTCGGCCGCGTCGGCCGGCACCCTGCCGTCCAGGTTGACGCCGACCTCGACGTAGCCGAACACGGCGATCAGCACGGCGGCCAGGACCAGCAGCAGCTCGGTGGTGCGCCTGGTCGGCACCGGCCGGCTCGGCCGGGCTGCGGTTCTCGTCACGGCGGGGGGTGTCGCCACGGACCGTCCTGGGGGTCGCGGGGAGCCGGAGCGCTGTTCCGGGGGATGCCAATCGGAATGGACCGGCGGCACGAAGCCGGTTCACCCAGGTTCGTCACCCTAACGAGCAATATCCATATTTATCGGCTTTTTGCTGCGGTGTGTCCTCCCTTGGCATGAATCCTCCGCTCACTCGGGCCGCCGCCCGGCCAGCACCGCCGCCCCGCCCGCCGCCGCGGCCAGCAGGACGGCGGCGGGCGGCAGTTCCGCCCACGGCACGACGACCCGCCCGGTGCGGGCCGCGGAGACCAGAGCGCGCACCGCCGCGTTGGCCGGCGAGAGGGGCGCCACCAGCGCCAGCGCGGCCAGCACCAGCGCCACCGCGATGCCGTACTGCGGCCGCGCCGGCACCGGCCGGTTCGCCAGCGCCCCGGCCACCACCCCCAGCAGCACGCACACCACCGCGGCCGACGCCCCGGCCGCCAGCGCCGGTCCGACCGGCGGCTGCCGCTCCACCCCCGGGTTGGCCACCGTCCCGCTCAGCCACCACAGCGCCGCCACCTCGGCCGCCGCCAGCACCAGCCCGGCCGTCAGCGCCGCCAGCAGCGCGCCCAGGTGCACCCGCAGCGGCCCCGCCGCCGCGACCAGGCAGGCCCGCGAGGCCGGCGGCTCCGCGCCGAGCGCGCTGCGCACGTACCAGGCGCTCACCGGCAGCAGCACGGCCGCGCCGTAGCCGAGGTCGCCCAGCAGCGGGTTGCCCGCCGACACGCCCACCACCAGCAGCAGCGCGTACGCCAGGAACGGCGGCAGCCAGGCGTGCGAGCGCACCAGCAGTTCCAGGTGGTACCGGGTCAGCGCCCCGAGCTGCCTCACCGCCGCCCCTCCCGCTGCCGCACCGCCAGCACCCGGACGGCCGGCCGGCCGATCAACAGCCGACGCAGCAGCGCTTCCGTGTGCGCGGCCGGCACGGTCAGCCGCACGGCCGTGCCGGCCAGCGGGGTGAGCCGCGGCGCCCCGGGCAGCCGGGGCGGCAGCGGGGTGCCGTCCGGGACGTCCACCTCGACCTCCGTCTCCGGGCCGCCGCCGTCCGGCGCGGGCTCCGCCTCCTCGGCGGGCCGCAGCGCGCCGTCCGCGCCGACCCGGTAGGCGGCGCTGGTCAGCCCGGCCAGCCGGGCCGGGTCGTGGTCGACGAACAGCACCGCCCCGCCGTCCGCCGCCCGCTCGGCGGCCGCCTCGTCCAGCACCGCCCTGGCGTCGGGGTCGAGCCCGGTCCAGGCCTCGTCCAGCAGCAGGACCGGGGCCTGCGCCAGCAGCGCCTGCACGACCGCGACCTTCTGGCAGGTGCCCTTCGACAGCCGGCTCAGCGGCGTACCCGCCCGGTCCGCGATGCCGAAGCGGTCCAGCCAGTCCCCCGCCCGCCGCCGCGCCCGCTCCGCCGACAGCCCGTGCACCCGGCCCACCCGCAGCAGGTACGAGGCGGCGTCGAACGGCAGCGCGGGCGGGAAGCGTTCGGGCACGTACGCGGCACCGCCCGGGCGGGCCACCCGCCCAGCGGTCGGCCGCTCGATCCCGGCCGCCAGCCGGAGCAGCGTCGACTTGCCGCTCCCGTTCGCCCCGGCGATCCGCACCAACTCCCCCGGCCCGACGGCGAGATCGACCCCGCGCAGGACCCACCGCCCGCGCCGCCCGTACCGTTTTCCGACCCCCGTCAGCTCCACCGCGCCCCCATTCCCGCCCGGACCCGCACGAAACCCGCACGGAAGGCTATCCAGCCCGGGTAGGGCGGACCTAAGTCCGCACAGCCCCGACGGCCTTTCCACGCGCCGGAGTTCACGCCGTGACGGGGTGGCGCACGATCCGGTCTCGTTTGGCCATCGCGAACTGATGATCCCTAGGATCACCGGGTGAATACCGGACGACGACCAAAGACCAGGCTCGGCAGCCTGCTGGGCGCCCTGGCGATAACGGGCGCCTCGCTGCTCATCGGCCTGCCCGCCCACGCCGACGAACCATCAGCCGGAGCCGCCGCGCCCAAGGAGGCCCCCAGGGTCGACCTCGTCCTGGACGTCAGCGGCTCCATGAACGAACGGGACATCCAGGGCAAGAGCCGGATCTCGGTGGCCCAGCAGTCGCTGAACGACGTGATCGACGCGCTGCCCGCGGAGACCGAGTTCGGCATCCGCACCCTGGGCGCGAACTACCCCGGCAACGACAAGACCCAGGGCTGCCAGGACACCAAGCAGCTGTACCCGGTCGGCAAGACCAACAAGGTCGAGGCCAAGACGGCCGTCGCCACCCTGCGGCCCACCGGCTGGACCCCGATCGGCCTGGCCCTGCGCGGCGCGGCCCAGGACCTCGGCAAGGGCGAGACCACCCGCCGGGTGGTGCTGATCACCGACGGCGAGGACACCTGCACCCCGCCGGACCCCTGCGACGTCGCCCGTGAACTCGCCTCCCAGGGCATCCACCTGGTCGTCGACACCCTCGGCCTGGCCCACGACGACAAGACCCGCCAGCAGCTGCTCTGCATCGCCAACGCGACCGGTGGAACCTACACCGACGTCCGCACCCAGGAGCAGCTCACCGACAAGGTGAAGCAGCTGGTCGACCGCTCCAACGACACCTACGCGGTGACCCCGGTGAAGACCTCCGGCGCCGACAAGTGCGAGAGCGCCCCGGTGCTCGCCCCGGGCGTGTACAGCGACCGCGAGAAGTTCTCCGAGCACCGCGTCTACAAGGTCCCGGTCAAGTCCGGCCAGGAGCTGCGCGCCTCGGTCAGCGTCGGCCTGGACCGCGCGGTGGCCCGGGACTACGGCGTCCTGCTGCAGGCCACCAGCGCGACCGGCCAGGAGCTGGTCCGCGGCACCGACGCCGGCAGCAGCCGCACCGACGTGATCTCCACCGGCCTGCGCTGGTCCACCAGCGACTCCAAGGGCTACATCACCACCGGCCCGACCTCCTCGTCGAGCGCCAAGCCGGAGACCACCGTCTGCCTGGTCGTCAGCAACTCGCTGGCCCCGCAGGCCGGCGTCCAGGCCGACCCCGGCCTGCCGCTGGAGCTGACCGTCGACCTGGCCACCGCCTCGTCCGCCCCCGAGGGTGCGGCGATGGGCCTGGGCCGCGGCTGGATCCTGCTGCTCACCCTCACCCTCGCCGGACTGCTGTTCGGCCTGGTGTTCGGCTGGATCGCCCGCTGGCGGATCTCTGTCTGGCGGGAGAACTGACCATGCGACCGACCACGCGCACGACCCTTCGCGGCGCCCTCGCCGCCCTCGCCCTGCTGCCCGCCCTCGCGCTGGCCGCCCCGACCGCCTCCGCCGCCTCCCCCTCGCCCTCGGCGAGCGCGAGCGGCGCCCCGGCCCCGGCCACCAAGGCCGGCACCTCCTTCCTGACCGCGACCAACCTCTCCCCCGGCCAGGACGCCAACGTCGCCGCCTCCACCGGTGACTACCTGTACTGGGCGTTCGGCGCCTCCGAGGGCCAGACCCCGACGATCGGCCTGACCGTCAACCTGGCCCCCGCGACCGACCGGCACGGCCCGCAGACCTGGTCCGCCGAGGTCTTCGACGGGCTCCGCCGCCGCCAGTCCTGCACCGCCGGCACCCAGAACGCCACCGGCGACCAGAACACCGGCACGCTCACGCTGAGCTGCACCCTGCGCGAGATCCGCTCCTGGGCCGAGCCGTGGTCCGGCGACCCGCTGCCCGGCACCTACTACGTGCGGCTCTCGGTCAGCGACGTCCCGCAGCCCGACCTGGGCCTGGCCACCTCCGTCCAGCTGCACGTCAGCGCCAAGGGCAACGCGGACAACGCCCAGCCGGAGGGCGGCGAGCTCAAGGCCCCGCTGGTCCCGCCGGCCGGCGGCGGCGCCGGCACCGCCAAGGCGGCCGCCCCGGTGGCGGCCGAGGAGCACTGGTACACCGGCTGGTTCTCCGGCTGGAACAGCCGCTGGTACTGGACCATCGGCGGCGGCGCCCTGGCCGCCCTGGCGGGCGTCCTGGGCTACAACCTGACCCGGCACCCCCGCGGCTACCGCCCGCCCCGCTACGGCGCCGTCCCGCCGCAGTCCGGCGCCCCCCAGCCCGGCCCCTACGCCGGCTCCCAGCGCCCCTGACCCACCCCGCCCCACCTCGCCCGACCCCGAGGGCCGGCCGGACTCCCCGGCCGGCCCTCGGCCGTTCCCGCTCCGGTTCCCGCCCTTGTTCCCGCCCCCGCCCCCGCGCGCGACCGACCGTCAGTTCACCGCCCCACCCCGCCGTGACGGTCGTCACACGGCCAACTCCCGCACCCCCGCGCCGGATCACCCCCGGACAACGCAGAAGCCCCGCCCGGTCTGACGACCGGGCGGGGCCCTTGTTGGGTGGAGCTGAGGGGATTCGAACCCCTGACCCCCTCGATGCGAACGAGGTGCGCTACCGGACTGCGCCACAGCCCCAACGAGAAGAAACTCTAGCACCTTCCGGAGGGGGTCCGTGACCACCCCCGGCGATGCGGTGCTGGTCCGGGGGCCGGGGAGGTCACTCGTTGGCCGCGCGGGGGCGGGCCTCCGGGGCCGACGGCTCGGCGTACTGGTCGAACAGCGGGGTGTTGCGGGCGGACTCGGCGGGGCGGCCCGCGGTCCAGGTGCCGGGAGCCGTCAGGTCGAGGCCCCGGGAGACCCGGGGGGCGACCGGCGCCGTGACGTACGTCGGCAGCGGGACGGGCACCGGCTCCCAGGAGTCCGGGCCGGCCGCGCCGCGCTCGCGCATGCCGTCGACCCACTCCTCGTGCTCGGTCGCCTCGGCCACCGCGGAGGCGGACGGCGCGGAGACGGCGGCCTCGCCGGGGTCGGCGGCCAGCCGCAGGTGCGGGCGGCGTCCGGCCCGCCCCTCGGCGGCCGGGGCCTGGGCACGAGCCGGGGCGTGGGCCCGGACGTGAGGCTGGGTGTGGACCTGGGTGTGGGCCTGGGTGTCAACGGCCTCGGCCGGGACGCTCCGGGCCTCGGCGCGCTGCTGCTCGCGCTTGCGCAGCCGCTCGGCCGCCTGGGCGGCCCGGGCACGGTCGAGCTTCACCTCGTAGCGCTGGCGCTCCAGCTTGCGCAGGTGGCCGATGTACAGGGTGAGGAGGATCGCCGGGACGGCCGGGACCCAGAGGAAGGCCAGTCCGGCCACCGCCGCGACCACGGCGCCGAGCGCGAAGGCCAGGAAGAGGGCGGTGACCATCCGGCGCCGGCGGGCCAGCAGCCGGGCCCGGCGCTGCGCCCCGCCGTGCGGCGCGGAGCCCGGACGCTCTCCCCGGGCACCCCGCTCGGGCGAAGGCGAAGGCGAAGGCGAGGACGCGGGCGAGGGCGAGGACTCGGGCACCGGCGCGGGCGGAGGCTCGCCGGAGGGCGAGGACTCGGGCTCCACGGCGGGCGGCGCGGAGTCCGCCGCGGGGTCGCCGGAGGCGGCCCCGTCCCGTCCGGGAGGGCCGTCGCTGCTGTGCTCGTCGTCACGCGGTTCGTCACCCAGGGCCCGGGCTGCCCGCCGCTCCAGCCCCGAACGCCCGGCCAGCAGGCGGATGGCGGTGCTGAAGCGCTCCGTCGGGCGCGCCTCGTTGAGTTCGTCCTGCCTGCGGAGCCACATCGGCACCAGATAGGCGGCCCAGGCCCCTACGATGACGGCGTAGATAAGGCCGCTACTGCTCACGATCCACACCGTACGGGCGCCGGGAAGGCCTGGCAGCAATTTGGCTCGGCGTGTCGTGTGATCAAGCTGATTCTCCGACTATTTTGCCGGTATTTGTGCCAGTCCGCCGTCGCGGCGATGCCATATCGATATTTTTTTCGAACATATATTCAATTACTTGACTCACGACCTGAACTGATCGACCGCCAGCGTTCCAGCATCCCCTCCGGCACCTCCTCGGCGGTCAGCGCGTACACCAGGTGGTCCTGCCAGGCGCCGTCGATGTGGAGATAGCGCGGGCGGATTCCCTCCGAGCGGAAGCCGAGCTTTTCCACCACCCGGCGGCTCGGGGCGTTCTCCGGGCGGATGCAGACCTCGATCCGGTGCAGGCCGAGGGTACGGAAGCAGTGGTTGACGGAAAGCGCCACGGCCGTCGGCATGATGCCCCGGCCGGCCACCGCCTCGTCGATCCAGTACCCGACGTTCGCCGAGCACATCGAGCCCCAGGTGATGCCGCCGACGGTCAGCTGGCCGACCAGCTGGCCCTTGTAGAGCACGACGAAGGGCAGCATCCGCCCGGCCGAGCCCTCACCGCGCAGGAAGCGCACCATCTGCCGGAACGTCGGGCGCGGCCCGGCGGCCTGCCCGGCCGGACCGGGCGGGACGGTCGCCTCCCAGCGGCGCAGCCAGTCCCGGTTGCGGAGGCTGACCTCCTGCCACTCGCGCTGGTCGCGGGCCCGGATCGGGCGCAGCACGACCTCCCCCTCGTGGAGTTCTACCGGCCAACCGGCGTTCAGTGCGTTCTCCCGGAAGCTGGTGCGTCCGGCCGGGGGTGGTCCCCGCCGCCGAGCTGGTCGACGGCGTGGGCGAGCAGCGGTTCGAGGACGGCCAGGCCGTCCTTGACGCCGCCGGTCGAGCCCGGCAGGTTGACGATCAGGGTACGTCCGGCGAGCCCGGCCAGCCCGCGGGAGAGCGCCGAGGTCGGCACCTTCTCCCGGCCGTACGCGCGGATGGACTCGGCGATGCCGGGGACCTGCCGGTCGATCACCCGGGCGGTCATCTCCGGGGTGAGGTCCATCGGCGAGATGCCGGTGCCGCCGGTGGTGAGCACGACGTCGTAGCCGGCCGCGACGGCCTCGCGCAGGACGGCCTCCACCGGCTCGCCGTCCGGGACGACCCGGGGGCCGTCGGCGGTGAAGCCCATCGCGGTCAGGCCGGCCACCAGCAGTGGGCCGCCCCGGTCCTCGTAGACGCCGGCCGAGGCCCGGTTGGACACGGTGACCGCAAGGGCCCTCATCCGCCCGGACCTTTCGGTGGTGAGCTCGCTCCGCCCGCTCACTCGCCCGCCTCCGGCGCGAACCAGTCGCCGCTCTTGCCGCCGGTCTTGCTGAGCACCCGGACGGACTCGATGGCGGCGCCCTTGTCCACGGCCTTGACCATGTCGATGACGGTGAGGCCGGCCACCGCGACGGCGGTCAGCGCCTCCATCTCGACGCCGGTGCGGTCGGCGGTCCTCACGGTGGCGGTGATCTCGACGGCGTCGTCCGCGACCGTGAGGTCCACCGTGACGCCGGAGACGGCGATGGGGTGGCAGAGCGGGATCAGGTCGGGGGTCTTCTTGGCGCCCATGATCCCGGCGATCCGGGCCACCGCGAGGGCGTCGCCCTTGGGCATGCCCTCGCCGCGCAGCAGCTCGACCACCTTCGGGGAGACCCGGACCCGGCCGGCCGCGACGGCGGTGCGCGCGGTGGTGGCCTTCTCGGAGACGTCGACCATCCGGGCCGCGCCCTGGTCGTCGACGTGGGTGAGGCGGTCGCCGGGGGGAGGTGTGGTCACGGGTGGCTCCAGGGGCGCGCAGGTGGAATACCGCGCTACCGTACAGCTCCCCCGCCCCACCCCGTGGGAGGGGCCTGGTCCGCGGGACACGCCCTGGGGCGTGGCTGACACGCCCTAGGAGCCCAGCAGGACCACGTCGACCTCGCTGCCGGCGGGCAGGGCGGTGACGGCCTCGGGGACGGTGATCAGGCAGTTCGCCCGGGCCAGGGCGCCGACCAGGTGCGACTCGGCGCCGCCGACCGGCTCGACGGTGCCGTCCGCCGCCGAGTAGCGGCCGCGCAGGAACTGCCGGCGGCCGGCCGGGGAGCGCAGCGCCGCCGGGCAGAGCGCACGGACCACCGGGCGGTGGACGTCGGCGGCGCCGAGCATGGTGCGGATGACCGGGCGGACGAACAGCTCGAAGGAGATGTAGGCGCTGACCGGGTTGCCGGGCAGGGCGAGCAACGGCACGCCGGCCGGGCCGCCGATCCGGCCGAAGCCCTGCGGCTTGCCGGGCTGCATCCGCAGCCTGCGGAAGTCGACGCCGCCGTAGGACTCGAAGACCTCCTTGACCACGTCGTACGCGCCGACGCTGACCCCGCCGCTGGTGACGATCAGGTCGGCCCGGCCGAGCTGGTCCTCCAGGACGGCGCGCAGCCGGTCGGCCCGGTCCGGGACGGCGCCGACCCGGTAGGCGATGGCGCCGGCGTCCTGGGCGGCCGCGGTGAGGGTGAAGCTGTTGGAGTCGGAGATCTGCCCGGGGCCGACCGGCTCGCCGGGCTGGACCAGCTCGCTGCCGGTGGACAGCACCACGACCCGGGGGCGCGGGCGGACCTTGACGGTGGCGCGGCCGATCGCGGCGAGCAGGCCGAGCTGGGTGGGGCCGAGCCGGGTACCGGCCCCCAGGACCTTGGTGCCGGCCGCGACGTCGCTGCCGCGGCGGCGGATGTGGGCGCCCTCGGCGACCGGGCGCAGGACGCGGACCTCCTCGTCCTCGACGGGCGCGGTCATCGCGTCGGCGGGCACGCCGGTGCCGGTGCCGCCGTCGGTCCATTCGACCGGGGCGACGGCCTGGGCGCCGGGCGGGACGGGGGCGCCGGTCATGATCCGGGCGGCCTGGCCGGGCCCGACCCGGGGCAGTTCGCCCGCGCCGGCCGCGATGTCGCCGACGACGGCGAGCACCGAGGGGTACGGGTCGGTGGCGCCGGCGGTGTCGGCGGTGCGCACGGCGTAGCCGTCCATCGAGCTGTTGTCGAAGGGCGGCAGGTCGCCGTCGGCGAGGACGTCCTCGTCGAGCCGGCAGCCCTGGGCGTCGAGCAGTTGCAGCTCGATGGCGGGCAGCGGGCCGACCGAGGCCAGGACGTCGGAGAGGTGTTCGTCCACCGTCCAGAGGCGGGGGGCCGCCGGTGCCGGGTCCGTGGTTCCGTCGCAGCAGGCTGCGGCGGATCCGGTGGTGTGTTGGGTGGACCCGGTCATCGGCGGCTCGCTCTCTGTCGTCGTGTCAGTCCTGCAGCTCGGAGGCGACGAACTCGCGCAGCCAGGAGCGGAACTCCGGGCCGAGGTCCTCGCGCTCGGAGGCCAGTCGGACGATAGCGCGCAGGTAGTCCGCGCGGTCGCCGGTGTCGTAGCGGCGGCCCTTGAAGAGCACGCCGTGGACCTGGCCGCCGGCCTCCGGCTCGCGGGTGGTCAGCTCGCGCAGGGCGTCGGTGAGCTGGATCTCGCCGCCGCGGCCGGGCGGGGTCTCCCGCAGCACGTCGAAGACCAGCGGGTCGAGGACGTAGCGGCCGATGACGGCGTAGTTCGAGGGGGCCTCGTTCGTCTCGGGCTTCTCGACCAGGTCGGTCACCTGGAAGACGTCCTCGCCGAAGCCGTTCGCCTTGACGGCGGCGCAGCCGTAGAGGTGGATCTGGGAGGGGTCGACCTCCATGAGGGCGACGACCGAGCCGCCGAGCTCCTGCTGGACCTCGATCATGCGGGCGAGCAGCGGGTCGCGCGGGTCGATCAGGTCGTCGCCGAGGAGGACGGCGAAGGGCTGGCCGGCCACGTGCTGCTCGGCGACCGAGACGGCGTGGCCGAGGCCCTTCGGGTCGCCCTGGCGGACGTAGTGCATGTTGGCCAGCTCGACGGATTCGCGGACCCGGCGCAGGCGGTCCTCGTCGCCCTTGCGGGCGAGCAGTTCCTCCAGCTCGTAGGCGCGGTCGAAGTGGTCCTCCAGGGCCCGCTTGTTACGGCCGGTGACCATCAGTATGTCGGACAGCCCCGCGGAGGAGGCCTCCTCGACGACGTACTGGATGGCCGGCTTGTCGACGACGGGCAGCATCTCCTTCGGAGTGGCCTTGGTTGCCGGGAGGAAGCGGGTGCCCAGTCCGGCCGCGGGTACCACGGCCTTGGTTACCGGGATTCGGGAGTTGGTCGTCGTCATGCGTTTACCTTACTCAGGCACGTTTTCGCCCGGCCGGGCGCGGTCGACGGCTAGGACAGCACGTCGCGGGGCCCGGCCACGGCGGCAGGCGTATGGGAATTGACCGGCTGGGCGAGGGGGTCCCCGCCGGCACAGGGCGACAGACTACCCGGCTTTTCCGAACGGTCACGCTCGGCAGTCGCGTTGGGCTGCGCACCGGCGGCGGGCGGGGCGGGCGGCCGCGCCGCCGACCGGTCGCCGGAGCCCGGGCGGACCCGCCAGCAGTCGCCGCCGGCCGCCCTGGCCTCGGCGAGCGCGCGGTCGGCGGCGCGCAGCAGCACGGCGGCGTGGGTGCCGTCCTCGGGCAGCACGGCGACGCCGACGGCGGCGGTGAGGCCGTTGCCGTGGGCCGGGCGGGACTCGCGCGGGCCGGAGGACCAGTCGAGCAGCAGGTGCCGGCGGACCGACCAGACCAGGCGCTCGGCGACCTGCGCGGCGCCCTCGGCGCCGGTGTCCGGCAGCACCACCAGGAACTCCTCCCCGCTGTAGCGGCCGAGGGTGTCGGCCCGGCGGATCTCCATCGCCAGCCGCTGGGCGAGGTCGCGCAGCACCGCGCCGGCGCGGCCGCGGCCGTGCTCGGCGACGACCGCGTCGAAGCCGGTGATCTCCAGCAGCAGCACGGCCAGCGGGCGCGGCCCTTCGGGCTGGTCGGTCCGCTCGGCGCGGCGGGCGCGCTCGATCTCGCGGTCCAGGGTGAGCTGCAGGTGGCGGTAGTTCCACACGCCGGTGAGCGGGTCGCAGGAGGCGGTGCGCTCCAGGTCGGCGCACCGGGTCTCCAGTTCGGCGATCCGCTCGCGCAGCCGTTTCTGCCGGGCGGCGGCTTCGGCACCGCACCGGCGCAGCCGCAGCCCGAGCACGGTGGCGCCGGCCAGCGCGGGGGCGCTGAGCACGGCCAGGGCCTGGACCAGCAGCGGGGTGGACAATCGCGGCGCCCTTTCGCGTGTCAGGCTCTGCGCGTCGATGACGCCGGCCGGCGGGACCGGTCGGCGGCACGGCTCGACGGCACAGAGTTGCGGAGGATCCGATGCACAACGAGAAGAGCGATCTGAGGACACGGCTGTTGACCCGGCGCCGCGCGCTCTCCGCCGAGGGCCGCGCGGAGGCCGCGCACGCGCTGGCCGGGCACGCCGGGGAGCTGGCGGCGCCGGGCGCCACCGTGGCCGCGTACGTGTCGGTGGGCGCCGAGCCCGGGACCAGGCCGTTGCTGGACGCGCTGCGGGCGCGCGGGGTGCGGGTGCTGCTGCCGGTGCTGCTGCCCGACAACGACCTGGACTGGGCCGCCTACCAGGGCCCGCAGGAGCTGGCCCCGGCCGGGCGCGGGCTGCTGGAACCGGTCGGCCCCCGGCTCGGCCCGGAGGCGGTCGCGGAGGCCTCCGTGGTGCTGCTGCCGGGCCTGGCGGTGGACCGGCGGGGGCTGCGGCTGGGCCGCGGCGGCGGCAGCTACGACCGGGTGCTGGCCCGGCTGGGGCGGGCGGGCGCGCGGCCGGTGCTGGCGGTGCTGCTCTACGAGCACGAGCTGCTGGACGAGGTGCCGGCCGAGCCGCACGACCGCCCGGTGGACCTGGCGGTCACGCCCGCCGGGCTGCGGCGGCTGGGGTGAGACGGCGGCGGCCCCGCTCCGGAGAGGGAGCGGGGCCGCCGGGGTCGTGCGGGTCGTACGGGTCGTACGGGGTCAGCCGTTGGTGAGCACCAGCTTGTGCTTGGTGGCCTTCTCGACCGCGTCCGGCGTGTAGGCCCAGGTCAGCAGCTTGCCCTTGAGCCAGAGGTCGGTCTGGTCGTTGTAGTTGTCGTGGAAGGCGTGGCCGGAGGCGCCGCCGACGTTGATCCACCGCGAGGAGTCGAGGTCGCTCAGGTCGATCACCATCCGCATCGACGGGATCCAGTCCACCTGGTAGCCGGCCGCCGCGTTCCAACCGGCCGCGTCGACGGCCGCGGAGCCGCCGGAGAGCCGGTACGGGCCCCGGTTGAGCAGCCGGTGGACCACGCCGGAGGCGATCGAGGAGTCGTCGGTGCCGAGGGTCTGCTCGCGCAGGGTCAGCTTGTGCAGGCGGCCCCAGCTCCAGGTGGAGATGTCCTTGCTGAGCAGCGAGGTGAGGTCCTGCCGGGCGTCCTTCATCGCCTCCTTGAGCAGGTTGTCCAGGCCCTTCTGCTCCTTGTGCTGGGAGTCGATGTACGTCCACCAGGAGCTGTCCGGCTTGTCCAACTGCTGCCGGACCACCTCGGTCCAGCGGTCGCCGCCGTCCGGCTGGGCCTTGCCCGGGTCGCGGGTGCCGCACTCGGTGACGATCTTGCTGGAGCTGTCCGGCCTGGTCGGGTCGTCCTGCTGGCGGACCAGCAGGCAGTTGCCCTTGGCCCGCAGGTCGGCCGGGAACTTCTGGCCGAAGGCGAGGCTGAGCAGCTGGCGCCAGACGCCGTTGTAGTAGGCGGCGGCGGCCGAGTCGGCGTCCTGGTGGTAGTTCCAGTCCTTCAGCAGGTCCTGGGCCTCGCGCACGTACGGGTCGTCGATCTGCTGCTTGAGCAGCAGCGGGACGAGCGTCTTGGCCATGATGCTGGTGTTGTCCAGCTGCATGGTCTGCATGTCGTCGGGCGAGATCTTGCCGTTGTTCTTGAGCAGGCCCTCGATCTGGTCGGTGATCTCCTTGGCCCGGGTGCCGTACTCCCAGTCCTTGGTGAGCGTGTACTTGTAGCTCGGGTCCACCACGGCCTGGTTGGCGGTGACGATGTAGCCCGCGGACGGGTCCAGGCTGTACGGCAGGGCGGTGAAGGGGATCGAGCCCTTCCACTGGTACGCGGAGTCCCAGCCCGGGGCCGGGTAGCTGCCGTCGCCCTTGCCGCGGACCGGGATGTCGCCGGGGGCCTGGTAGCCGATGTGCTTGGCGTCGGCGTAGACCAGGTTCTGCGCGGGGACGGCGAAGTCCTTGGCGGCGGCCCGGAACTCGTCCCAGTTGCGGGCCCGGTCCAGCTCGAACACCGCGTCCATGGTCTTGCCGGGGTTCAGCGCCGTCCACTGCAGGGCGACGCCGTAGCCGCCGGTGCCGCGGTCGGGGGCGGCGCTGCCGTTGGGGGCGTACTTGCCGACGTTCTGCTGCTCGGTGCTCTGGTCGGAGATGAGCGGGGCGCCGGTCTGGGTGGTGCGGACGGTGATCGTGCGGTCCTCGCCGCCGGCGACCTTGATGGTCTCCTTGCGGAGGTCGAACTTCACGTCCTTGCCGTCGACCTGGTAGGTGTCCGGGCCGGTGACCTTCTCCAGGTACAGGTCGGTCACGTCGGCGCCCAGGTTGGTGAAGCCCCAGGCGACGTCCTTGTTGTGGCCGATGATCACGCCGGGCATGCCGGCGAAGCTGAAGCCGGAGACGTCGTACTGGCAGGCCGGCGAGCTGGTGCGGCAGTGCAGGCCCATCTGGTACCAGACCGAGGGCAGGCCGGGGCCGAGGTGCGGGTCGTTGGCCAGCAGCGGCTTGCCGGTGGTGGTGTGGGTGCCGGCGACGACCCAGGAGTTGGAGCCGATCCCCTGGCCGGGGCGGCCGAGCAGCTGCGGCATGCCGTCGATCCGGTCGGTGAGGCCCTGGAGCAGCGCCTTGGTGGTGGCCGCGCCCTGGGTGGTGGCGGTGCCGCCGCCGGACGGGGGCGAGCCGTCGGCGGGGCGGTAGTTGTCGCCGGCCACCGTGCCGGTCTTCACGATCGTGCCGTTGCGGGTGTACGGGTAGTCGGGGTACAGCTCCGCGATCTTGTCCGGACCGAAGTCCTGGGCCAGGAGCGAGCGGTCGATCTCCTCCTGGAGGTTCCCGGAGAGGTTCCAGGCCATCGCCTTGAGCCAGGCCACCGAGTCGACCGGGCTCCACTGCTCGGGCTGGTAGTCGCCGTTGACGGCGCCGAGCAGGGCGTACTCCAGCGAGGCCTTCTCGCCGCCGGGGTGCTCGGCGAGCCAGGCGTTCACGCCGTCCGCGTAGGCCTGGAGGTTCTTCTTGGTGTCGGCCGACAGCTTGGTGTCGAACTCCTTCTGCGCCACCTGCCGCCAGCCCATGGTCCGGATGAAGGCGTCGGTGTCGACCTGGCCGTCGCCGAACATCTCGGACAGCCGGCCGGCGGTGATGTGCCGCCGGACGTCCATCTCCCAGAAGCGGTCCTGCGCCTGGACGTAGCCCTGGGCGCGGAAGAGGTCCTCGTTGGTGTCGGCGTAGAGCTGCGGGATGCCGTTGGCGTCCCGCTTGACGTCGACCGGCGCGCTCATGCCCGCCACCTTGACGGTGCCGTCGACCTCCGGGAAGGACGCGCGGACCGCGGTGACCCCGCGGTAGCCGCCGTAGCCGACGCCGGCCACCAGCAGCACGACCAGCACGATCACGATCAGACGGGCGCGCCGGAACTTCTTCGAGCGGGGCATCTGGGTCCTTGCGGTCCTGACTTCGGGGCGGGCGGGCGTGTCCAGGGCCGGGGGCCGTGACAGGGCACCACATTAGGCCGAGTCGGCCGAGCGGCGTGCACGGGGGACGCTCACCGTGGGATCGGAGGAGGTCAACGAGGAGCCCTGGAAGCGGCGGTTGGGGGCCCGGGGAGGAAAAGAAACTAAAGATATGGCAAAATGTTAGACTGAGTAACGATCCGCAACAGGAGCATTGACGCCTTCTTAACGGGTCGCGCCCTCCAGCACCACCAGACACCCCGCCCGCCCCTGCCTGCACGAGGTGCCACTGCGTGAACATCGACCACCTGAACCAGCTCCTCCTCGAGTTCTCCGTGATCCTGCTGGTCGCGGTGGTCGCCGTGCGGATATCCACCCGCTCAGGGCTACCGAGCCTGCTGATCTACCTCGGGATCGGCGTCGCCCTGGGCCAGAACGGCATCGGCGTCTCCTTCAACAACGCCGAGCTGACCCAGGTGCTCGGCTACGCGGCGCTCGTGGTGATCCTCGCCGAGGGCGGCCTCAAGACCAGTTGGCGCGAGGTCAGACCCGTGATGCCGGCCGCCACCGTGCTCGCCACCGTCGGCGTCGGCGTCAGCGTGTTCGTCACCGCGGCCGGCGCGCACTGGCTGGTCGGCCTGGACTGGCGGACCTCGATGCTGCTCGGCGCGATCGTCTCCTCCACCGACGCCGCCGCCGTCTTCTCCGTCCTGCGCATGGTCCCGCTGCCGCACCGGCTCACCGGCCTGCTGGAGGCCGAGTCCGGCTTCAACGACGCACCCGTGGTCATCCTGGTCGTCGCCTTCGCCACCACCGGCGAGCTGGACTCCTGGTACGTCCTGGTCGGCACGATCATCGCCGAGCTGGCGATCGGCGCGGCGGTCGGCTTCGCGGTCGGCAAGCTCGGCGCGTACGGGATCAAGCACGTCGCGCTGCCCTCCTCCGGCCTGTACCCGATCGCCGTGATGGCCCTGACCGTGCTCGCCTACGCGGGCGGCGCGCTGCTGCACGGCTCCGGCTTCCTCGCCGTCTACATCTGCGCGGTGATCCTCGGCAACGCCAAGCTGCCGCACGGCCCGGCCGTCCGGGGCTTCGCCGACGGCCTGGCCTGGATCGGACAGATCGGCATGTTCGTGCTGCTCGGCCTGCTCTGCACGCCCGAGACCATGGGCTCCGCGGTGGTCCCCGCGCTGGTGATCGGCGGCGTGCTGGTCTTCCTGGCCCGGCCGCTGTCCGTGGTGCTGACGCTGACCCCGTTCAAGGTGCCGGGCCGGGAGCAGGCGCTGCTCAGCTGGGCCGGACTGCGCGGGGCGGTGCCCATCGTGCTGGCGACCATCCCGCTGGTGTCGGGCGCGCCGAAGGCCCAGGACGTCTTCAACATCGTCTTCATCCTGGTCGTCGTCTTCACCCTGCTCCAGGGGCCGACCCTGCCCTGGGTCGCCAAGCAGCTGCGGATCGGCGAGGGCTCGATGGGCCAGGACCTGGACATCGAGTCCGCCCCGCTGGAGAAGCTGCACGGGCACCTGCTGTCGGTCACGCTCTCCCCCGGCTCCCGGATGTCCGGCGTGGAGGTCAGCGAGCTGCGGCTGCCCAAGGGGGCCGCCGTCACCCTGGTGGTGCGGGAGGGCAGCTCCTTCGTGCCGGACAAGGCGACGGTGCTGCGCGGCGGGGACGAGCTGCTGGTGGTCACCACCGACGAGGTCGGCGAGGCGGCCGAGCGGCGGCTGCGGGCCGTGGACAAGGGCGGCAAGCTCGCGGGGTGGCTGAACGGGCGCTGAGCCCGGCGGGTGGGCGGCGGGTGGACCGGAAGGCCTCACCCGCTGTTCACCTTCGATGGGCAGGACAATTTTGGACGTGCCTTGTAGTCTGGGGATTCGCGCGACATCTACGCGCGTATATGTATGATGGTCAGATCACACCCAGCATCTGCCTGAAGCAGAGTTGGCGCGACCGTTCGGCGGCCGCGGTCAGGACCTCGGCCACCACGCCGGGCCGGCCCGGTATCTACCCCGGTCGACGCGCGAGAGGACGACTCTCGGCGCCGTCGGGGCCACCCCATGCCCTGCCGCGCTACCAGGCAGCAGGAAGGACCGACCGTGACGGCCCGCCGAACGGTCGACGACCCCGCGGACACCGCGACCCCGCTTGACACCGCCGACGCCACCCCTGCCGACGGCACCGCCGATGCCGCCGCCCCCGTGCGGGTCGGATACGGCGCACTGCTGCGCACGCCCGGCGTCTGGACGTTCCTGGCGCCGGCGTTCCTCGCGCGGCTGCCGTACGCGATGCTCAGCATGGGCATCCTGCTGCTCGTCAAGGACACCCACGGCTCGTACGGCACCGCGAGCACCGTCGCGGCCGTCGCCGCCGTCGCCCAGGCCCTGATCGGCCCGCAGACCGGCCGGCTCGCCGACCGGTACGGCCAGACCGCCGTCCTCGTCCCGACCGTCGTGGTGCACGCGGCCTCGGTCGGCACGCTGATCGCGCTGGCGCTCGGCCACGCACCGGCCTGGAGCCTGTTCCTGGCCGCCGTCCCGGCCGGCGCGAGCGTTCCGCAGATCGGCGCCATGGTCCGGTCCCGCTGGATCGCCAAGTTCACCGCGGACGGCGCGTCCGCCTCGTCCGCGGCCAAGGTGGGCACCGCGTTCGCCTTCGAGTCCGTGACGGACGAGTTCACCTTCGTGATCGGCCCGATCCTGGCCACCGCCGTCGCCACCACGGTCAGCCCCTCGGCCGGGCTGATCGCCGAGGCCACGCTGACCCTCGTCGGCGGCCTGGCCTTCGCCGCCCAGCGGCGCACCGCGCCCGCCCGGGCGCTGCCCCAGCCCGGCGTGCGGCGCGCCTCCGCGCTCGCCTCCCCCGGGGTCCGGCTGCTGGCCGGGGCCTTCCTCGGGGTGGGCGCCGTGTTCGGCGGCATGCAGGTCTCGGTGAACGCCTTCGCCGACTCGGTCGGGCAGCACGGCGCCGCCGGCACCGTGTACGGGATCTTCGCCGGCGGCTCGATGGTGGCCGGCGTGCTGTACGGCGTGATCGCCTGGCGGCGGTCCGTGCAGCATCGGATGATCATGAGCTACGCCCTGCTGGTGCTGGGCTGCTCGACGCTGTGGGCGATGCCCAACCTGATCGCGCTCGCCGCCGCCGGACTGGTCTGCGGCCTGGCCATCGCGCCGACCCTGATCAGCGGCTACACCCTGGTCGAGACGCTCGTCGCGGACGGCGCCAAGACCGAGGCGTTCACCTGGCTGACCGGCGCCATCGGCCTCGGCCTGGCCGTCGGCCAGATGATCGCCGGGCAGCTGATCGACGGCCACGGGCCGTCCAGCGGGTTCCTGGTGCCGGTGGCCGGCGCCGGTCTGGGCCTGATCGCGCTGGTGTCGCTGCGGCACCTGCTGACCGCGCCGGGCGGGCCGGGCCAGGTGGTCGCGGCCGCACCGGAGCGCGGCGCCGCGACGCAGCTGGTGGGCGCGGCCAAGGGCTGAGCGGGCACGCGGTGGCGCACCGCGCGGAGCCGTGGGCGACGCGCGGTGGGGGCGGCCCGGAGCCCCGGTGGATGAGCGTGCGCGGCCCGGCCACGGCTCATCTCACATCGGAGTCGCTGGACTGATTCAGCGGAATGCCGCATCATTGAACATCGTTAGCACTCATCAGGCGAGAGTGCCAGGAGGAAGACAAGTGCCCACGTACCAGTACCAGTGCACCGAGTGCGGCAACGGCCTGGAGGCGGTGCAGAAGTTCACCGACGAGGCGCTGACCACGTGCCCCGACTGCCAGGGACGGCTCCGCAAGGTCTTCTCGGCCGTGGGTGTCGTGTTCAAGGGCTCGGGCTTCTACCGCACCGACAGCCGCTCGTCCTCCAGCAGCACGGTGGGCGCAGGCTCCTCCGGCAGCTCCTCGGCGTCGTCGTCCGGCTCGACCCCGGCTTCGTCCTCGACGTCGTCGACGTCCTCGTCCTCCGGTTCTTCGAGCTCTTCCAGCTCCTCCAGCCCGGCTCCGGCCGCGAGCTGACCTCGGCGCCGGACGCCCGGCGCATCGACAGGGCCCGCCACCCCGCGTTCCTCGCGGGGCGGCGGGCCTTCGTCGTTCCGGTTCGCCGTCACCGCTCGTCGTCACCACTCGTCACCACTCGTCGCCCCGGTTCGTCATCCCGGTTCGTCATCCCGGTTCGTCATCCTGGGCGGGCCGGATGCACTCGTGCGGGTGTACGAATTCATCCACAGGGCCCGAGTTGTCCACAGGCTGCGGATAAGGGCTTTCCGGGGCGGGGCGCGGCGCACATCGTAGGGGTCGCCGGAGAACGACCGGCCCGCCCGCGCAGGAGCGGCCCCCCACGACCTCGGTGGTGACCATGACGACCATGAGCCTCTCCGTACCGCTGCCCGCACCCGCCGTACCGCCCCGGCGGGAGGTGCCGCGCTTCCCGCCGATCCGGCGCGGGGCCGGCGGGTGGCACCGCTGGCGGCACGCCGTACGGCGCCGGGCCGGGGTGCCCGCGCTGGTGCTGCTCGCGGTGGCCGCGGCGCTCGCGGTCGGGCCCGCGCGGGCCGGGCTGCCGTCGCCGCCGGGCGGCCCGGTGGGCCGGACGGGTTGTCAATCCGGACCGACGGAAGATCACCCGTAACCGGGCAACGACTTCGTCGTTCACGGCGGCATGAAAGGCTTCAAGGAATTCCTGCTGCGTGGAAACGTCGTCGAACTCGCCGTCGCCGTCGTCATCGGCGCGGCCTTCACCAACATCGTCAACGCCTTCGTCAAGGGCGTCATCAATCCGATCGTCGGCGTCTTCGGAACGAAGGACCTGGCGTCCTACAGTTCCTGCCTCAAGGGCCCCTGCGAGCTGAACGCCACCGGCGAGGTCACGTCCGGGATCCTCATCCTGTGGGGATCGGTGCTCAGTGCCCTGCTGCAGTTCCTGATCACGGCGGCCGTCGTCTACTTCGTCCTGATCGTGCCCATGAACAGGCTCGCCGCCAGGCGGAAGAGCACCGCCGAGACGATGGCGGAGGCCGAGGCCAAGGAGGTCCAACTGCTCACCGAGATCCGCGACGCGCTGGTCACCCCGCAGCGCTGAGCACCGCTCCTCAGTCCCCGTGGTGCGGCGGGCGCTGGCTCAGGTACCAGTCCAGCCCCCGCCCACCGCTCTCCCCCGCCCCGGGGCGCTCACCCCAGCCGGTGTCGGTGTCGTCCCGGGACTGCTGGTCCAGCGGGTCCCGGAAGAGCAGCCGGGCCTTCGGCGCCGCCGGCCGCTCCTCCCGCCCGTGCTGTTCTCCCTGTCCCTGTCCCTGCTCCGGCTCCCGCGCCTGCTCGCTCACCCTGTTCACTTCCGCTTCCCGTCGACTGCCGTCCGGATCGTCCTGTCCCTCCAGCCTAAGAGCCCCGTGACACACCCCGGGCCCTGGTGCGGAGAGCTCCGCATCAGGGCCCGAGGCGGGATGGAGCCGCAGGCAGTTGGCTCGGGTTCTCAGTGGTTCGGCTTCCCAGTGGCTCGGGTTCTCAGGCGGCCTCGAAGCCCGCGTGGTCGGCGATCTTCTTCAGCTCGGCCAGCGCGTGCTTCTCGATCTGGCGGATCCGCTCGCGGGTCAGGCCGTGCTGCTTGCCCACCTCGGTGAGGGTGCGCTCGCGGCCGTCCTCCATCCCGTAGCGGGAACGGATGATCGAGGCCGTGCGGTCGTCCAGCCGCCCGATCAGGCCGTCCAGCTCCTCGCGGCGGAGCATCACCATCACGGCGTCCTCGGGGGACGTCGCCCCGGTGTCCTCGACCAGGTCGCCGAACTGGGTCTCGCCCTCATCGTCGACCGCCATGTTGAGGCTGACCGGGTCGCGGGCCCAGTCCAGCACGTCCTTGATCCGGGCCTCGGTGGTGTCCAGCTCGGCCGCGATCTCGGCCGGCTCGGCCTCCCGCCCCAGCTCCTTGGACTTCTCCCGCTGCACGCGCCGGATCCGCCCCAGCTCCTCGACCAGGTGCACGGGCAGCCGGATGGTGCGGGACTGGTCGGCGATCGACCGGGTGATCGCCTGCCGGATCCACCAGGTGGCGTAGGTGGAGAACTTGAAGCCCTTGGCGTAGTCGAACTTCTCGACGGCGCGCACCAGGCCGGCGTTGCCCTCCTGGATGAGGTCCAGCAGCGGAAGGCCGCTGCGCGGGTACCGGCGGGCGACCGCCACCACGAGCCGGAGGTTGGAGCGGATGAAGACGTCCTTGGCGCGCTCGGCGTCCTCGGCTATCGCCTCCAGTTCCTCGCGCTTCACGCCCTCGGGGAACACGCCCTCCTCCAGCAGGTGCTGGGCGTACACGCCGGCCTCGATCCGCAGTGAGAGCTCGACCTCCTCGGCGGCATCGAGCAGGGGTGTCCTGGCGATCTCGTCGAGGTACATGCCGACCAGGTCGCGGTCGGCCTCAAGGTTGGTCGGGCGGGCCGCGCGAGTCCGGTCGGCCCTGTCGCGAACGACGGCACGGGTGGCCATGCTTGCTCCCTTTGCTGGAATTGCCGAGGTCTGCCTGCCTGCCCCCCGAGAGGGCAAGAAATGCGGGCCCCGCCGGGGCTCACACGTAACGATCCAACGAACAGAATCCGGACAACATTCCCAAGTCACTCAGATTCTTCCCCGCGATGCAGTATCCTGCCGGTTTTCACCCCGGTTATGGACACCGCGTGACCGGCCGAGCACCTTCGGTGCCGTTTCCGCGACCGATTCCGAACACTTCCGTCACGCCCCGCGCACGCGCCCGCCGCCCCACCGGTCGCTCCACTGGGTGAAACCCCCGAACCGGCACGCGCGTTCCCGTGCGCCCCCGGCCTCCGCCGGCGTCCGCCCCCCGGCGCACGCAGGTTCTCCCCACAAACGATGCCGAATCGCTATCACCCGTGGTCCTGATCGCCCCGGGACACTGGGAAGGTGTCAGCCATGCACCTGACCAACAGCTCGACCGCCGTCACTGCGCGTCACCGCCGCCTCTTGCGGGATTCGGCGCTCGCGGTGGTCTGTGCCGCGCTGTTCGGCCTCCTCGCCGCCCTGGTGACCCGTCACTGGCATCCGCTGGAGCAACTCGACCAGAGCTGGATCGGCGAACTGCACACCTTCGCCCGGCGGCACCGGATCTGGACCGCCTCGGTGCAGACGCTCTCCGACATCGGCGGCACGGTCACGATGCGCACCCTGCTCGGCATCGCGGCCGTCTGGCTGTGGCTGATCGGCGCCCGGGTCCTGGCCGGCTGGGTGGCCGCCCAGACCCTGGTCGGCTGGGGCGGCCAGTGGGCGCTGAAGCTGGCCGTCGGCCGCCAACGGCCCTCCTTCGCCGACCCGGTCTCGCACGCCGGCGGCCCGGCCTTCCCCTCCGGGCACGCCATGGCCTCGGCGATCACCTGCGCGGTGCTGGTCGGCCTGGTCTGGTACCGGGTCCGCCGACGCGGGCGGATCGCCGCCTGCGCGGTGGCGGCGGCGACGGTGCTGACCATCGGCTGGACCAGGATCGCCCTCGGGGTCCACTGGCCGAGCGACGTGGTCGCCGGCTGGCTGGCCGCCGGATTCGTGCTGGGCGCCGTGACGGCCGTCGTCGAACTCTGGCGACCGGGCGCGCTCGCCCGCGACGTACGGCGGGTCAACTGGCGTACCCGGCCGAGGGTCCAGCGGATCACCGTGCCCTCGGTCCGGTCGCCGCGCGGCACCGACCCGCTGGGCGACTCCGCCACCGACCACCCGGACGAGGCCGTCCACTGAGGCCGTCGGCATCCACGTGCGGTCGCCCGGGGCCGTCGGCCTTACAAGGCGCACAGGACCGTACAAGGCCGTACAAGGCCGTACAGGGCCGTACAAGGCCGTCCGGGGCTGCCCGGAGCCGTCCGCTAGCGTGACGGCCATGTCTCCCGACCCGGTCCCCACCGCCGCCGTCCGCCACCCCGAGCGCCCGCTGCGGATCGCCACCGTCCAGGCCCAGGCCGTGGCCGGTGACATACCCGCCAACGCCGCCCAGGCCGCCGAGTTGATCCGCGAGGCCGCCGCGGCCGGCGCCCGCCTGGTGCTGTTCGCCGAGAAGTTCCTCTCCGGCTACGAGCCCGAGCTGATCCGCACCGACCCGCTCAAGTGCGCCGTCCAGCCCGGCGATCCGCGCCTCGCGCCGATCGCCGAGGCCTGCCGCGAGACCGGCACCGCCGCGATCGTCGGCGCCGCCGCGCAGGTGGGCGACGAGCTGCGGGTCTCCGCCTTCGTCCTCGGCCCGGACGGCGGCCTCGCCACCCGCTACGACAAGCAGCACCTGTTCAAGACCGAACGCGACTACTACCGCCCCGGGGCGGCCGGTTGCACCCTGGAGCTGGACGGCTGGCGGCTCGGCCTCGGCATCTGCTACGACTCGGGCTTCCCCGAGCACGCCCGCGCCGCCGCCCTCGACGGCTGCCACGCCTACCTGGTCGGCGCGCTGTTCAGCGTCGGCCACGGCCACCACGAGTCCCGCACCTGGTTCCCCGCCCGCGCGCTCGACAACACCCTCTACACGGTGCTCGCCAACCACATCGGCCACACCGGCGGTTGGCACACCTGCGGTGGCAGCGCGGTGTGGGCCCCGGACGGCCGACTGCTCGCCGAGGCGGGCGAGGACCGGCGCGAACTGGTCGTCGTCGACCTCGACCCGGCCGTCCTGCGCGCCGCCCGGGAGACCGAGACCATGCTCGCCGACCTGGCCGCCGCCAACGCCCGCCCGGCCGCCCCGCGCGCGCTCTTCACCCTGGCCTGAGCCGGGCCCGGCGCCTGGCCTGAGCCGGGCCCGGCGCCGCCCGGTCCGGGAAACGCCGCAGGCCCCCGCCCTGGTGGGCGGGGGCCTGCGGCCACGCGTGGTGGTGCCCCAGGCAGGATTCGAACCTGCGACACCGGCTTTAGGAGAGCCGTGCTCTATCCCCTGAGCTACTGAGGCGAGGATCCGCCGGGGAGCGACTGCATCCCGTAAGCGGATCCGGGGGCGGCCGGCCCGAGGGCAAGCCGCTACCGGCTCAGTGTAGCGGGTCGGGCGGCGCCCGGGCGGCGGCTTCGCGATCTTGCCGGCGGCGGGGCCGGGCGCGCCGCCCTCCGGGCTCCGACGGGGCGTCGGGGCGGGCGGTGACGGCTGCCCGCCGGGCCGGGGGCGGGGCTCAGCTGCGGGAGACGACCATCTGGGCGCTGCCGTCCGGCAGGCCGGCGACGGCGACCTTCTGCCCGCCGAAGGAGGTGCTCCACCAGCCCTGCCAACTTCCCGAGGCGTAGCGGGCGTTGTGGTAGACGACGCCGTCGTTGCCCACGGCGATCAGCTGGGCGTCGCCGTTCGGCATGCCGGTGATCGCGAAGCTCCCGGACTGGAAGCCCGCCGCACCGGCGTATCCGTCGACCACGTTCCAGTCCTGCCAGGAGCCGCTCGCGTAGCGGGCGCTGTGGTAGATCTTCCCGTCGCTGCCGGTCGCCAGCAGCTGGGTGTCGCCGTTCGGCATGCCGGCGATCGCGACGTCCTTCGCCTGGAAGGTCGCGGCGCCGAGGCCCGCGACGCCGTTCCAGCCCTGCCAGGTGCCGTTCACGGCACGGACGTTGTGGTAGACGTTGCCGTCGCTGCCGGTGATCAGCACCTGCATGCTGCCGTCCGGCAGTCCGGCGGCCGCGATCTTCTGCGCGCTCCAGTCTCCGATCGGCAGCCAGCCCTGCCAGGAGCCCGAGGCGTAACGGGCGTTGTGGTAGATCTTCCCGTCCTTGCCGATCGCCATCACCTGGGTGTCGCCGTTCGGCATGCCGGCGATCGCCTCGGCCCGGGCCGCGAACCGCGCCGCCCCGGCGTAGCCGTCCAGTGGCGCCCAGCCCGTCCAGGACCCGTTCGGGTAGCGCGCCGTGTGGTACAGGTTGCCGTCGGCTCCGGTGGCCAGCGTCTGGGTCGAGCCGTCCGGGGTCGCCGCGATGGCGTCCTGCGAGCCGTTGAAGAAGGCCGAGCCGGCGTAGCCGTCCAGCGGGCTGAAGGACGTCCAGTTGCCGTCCACCAGGCGCGTGGCGTGGAAGAGGTCGCCGGCCTTGCTCACCGGCGCGGTCGGCGACGGGTACGGGTTGGCGTGGTCGGTGCTCAGGCCGCCGTTGCACTTGGCCGCCCAGGCCCCGGCGCCCTGGCCGGCCAGGATCCGCTCCGCCGTCAGGATCTGCTGCTGCTTGGTGGCCTGGTGGGGCATCGGCGCGTACTGGGTTCCGCCGTACGCCTCCCAGGTGCTCTTCGTGATCTGCAGGCCCCCGTAGTACGGCCAGCCGGCCTTGTAGTAGCTCCAGTCGCCGGTGCTCTCGCACTGTGCCACCCGGTCCCAGGTGGCCACCGAGGCGGCCTGGGCGGAGCCGGCGGCCACCGTGGACAGGCTCAGGGCCGCGAGGGCGGTGAACGCGAGGGCGGCTGCGCGGGGTCGGCGGGAGGCGCGGGACATCGTGACCTCTTCTCGGAGGGGCGGGACGGCTCGCGCGGGACGGAGCCGGGGGTGAGCGGCGCGACGGCAGGAGGGCGGCGGCGAAGGGGGCCGGCCCACCGCGGCGGGGCAGCGGTGGGCCGGCGGGTGGAACCGGCGGGCGGGGACGGTCAGTTGTAGGTGCCGCCGATGGAGACGGCGTAGTGGTTGCCGCTCACGCCGTTCAGCTGGATCGGGGACGCCGGGTCCCAGCTGCCGGAGCCGTCGCGGATGGTGTGCATGATCCGGTCGTCGTTGGTGATGAAGACGGCCTGGAACTCGCCGTCGATGTTGGCGGCGCTGACCCGGTTGGCGGTGAACGAGCCGATCACGGGGGCGAGCTCGGCGAACGGCTGCCACGTGCCGTTGCCGTAGCGGACGCCGTGGAACTGCTGGCCGTTGTTGTTCACCACGACGATCTGCGCGTCGGATCCGGTGCCGGCGACCGCCACGTCCTGGGCGGGGCCGACGTTCCCGGCGGCGTCGTAGGCGTTGCCCCAACCCGACCAGGAGCCGCCGACGGCGCGGATGGCGTGGTAGACCGTGCCGCCCGAGACCGTCACGACCTGGAGTTCGCCGTTGACGCTGGCGACCGAGGCGCTGGTCACGGCGCCGCCCGCCGGGGTGATGTCGCCGAAGCGAAGCCAGGTGCCGTTCGCGAGCCGGGCGGTGTGGAAGAGCTTGCCGTCGGCGACGGCGACGACGTGCAGGTCGCCGCCGATCGAGACCGCGGTGACCTTGGTGACGTTGCCCAGCCTGTTGGTCTGCGGGCCGATGTCGGTGAAGCGGTCCCAGCTGCCGCTGGAGTGGCGGATGGTGTGGTAGATGTTCCCGTCGCCGCCGACGGCGAGCAGGTGGGTGTCGCCGTTGATGCCGGCGTCCGCGATGGACTGGACGCCGCCGATGTCGCCCGCGACGCTCTCCACGTTTCCGAAGCCGGTCCAGCTCCCGTTGGAGGAACGGGTGCTGTGGAAGACGTCGCCGCCGCCGTTCACCACGACCTGGGCGCCCCAGCCCACGGGCGCCTGCTTCGGCGGCAGCGGGGTGCTGTCGACGGTCTTGTCGTAGCGGAAGGGCTTGAAGCCTCCGCTGATCAGGGAGCTGCGCGAGTAGTTGATCTTGCGGGCGGTCAGGCCCGGCCGCGGCTCCTCGTAGACCACGGCGGTGTTGTGGTTGCCGTCGGTCCAGCCGGCGAACAGCACGACGTGCGTGCTGATGTTGTCGATCATGTCGCCGGGCTGCAGGTCGTCGAGGCTGCCGAGCTGGGTGGAGATGTCGTCGAGGGTGGAGGTGACCCGGCTGGAGCCGAGGTGCCAGGCCATCGAGACCAGGCCGGAGCAGTCCTGCCGGTAGGAGCCGTTGCTGTCGCTGTGCCACAGGCTCTGGCTGTACGGCACCGCCTGGTCGACCCAGTTCTGGGCCCGGGCGATGATCTCGGAGCGGCTGATCGGTCCGTTGACGGACGAGGTGCCGACGGCCTGTGCCGGTGCGGTCAGCGACACGGTGGAGACGACGGCGCCGAGGGCGAGGGCCCCGGCGAGGGCGACGTTGGCGAGCTTCGAACGGTTGGCGGACATGGCGGACCTCCGGACGTGGTGGACGGGATGGCGGCTGGGCCCGGCTTCGAGGTGCCCGGGGCCCGACGGTGACGGGCGGCTCACGCGGCGCGCGGATTCCGGTCGGCTGCCCTGCGGGAGCAGTCGGCCTGGCGGCGGTTCGACGCGCTGGTTCGATGCGCTGGTGCGGGGCGCCGCGGGGTGCGGCGCTCGGCGAGGCCGGGGTACGGCGCTCGGATCGGCCCGCCTCGGCAGCGGGCCCGGCGGGACGGCCGCCCCGCAGGAGCGGCCGGTCGACGGGGCCCGGCGGGGCCGGGGCGAGGTGGTGGGGCCGTCGGCCCCGGACGCCCGCTAAGGGGCAGCCGCGACGGCGAGGGTGGTGACCGCGGTGGCCTCGGTCATGACGGTGCGGAGCATGACGGTGTCCTCTCCTGCTGCGACGTGAGGGTGGGATCCGGTGGCCGCGTCCCGCGGTGACGCGCTCTCCGGTGCCGCCCCGAGCGGTGCTCCCTGGCGGCGATCACCAGCTTCGTCGCAGCTCGGCGGCGGTGGAAGGGGCTTCGGCTGGACGGAAGTGGCCCTGGACCGTTCCGTCCAGGAGCGGTCGGCGTCCGCGCCGGGGCCGGGTCGGGACCGTGCCGGGGCCGGGTCGGGGTGCGGGTGCCGACGAGGGGTCAGAGCGGGTCAAGTAGCCTGCCGGAAAAGTGTTCGACCGCCTTGCCGCGCCGTGCGAAGGAGACGAAGGACCCGATGAGACCTGCTGGGCACCCGGTGGTGCGACTGCTGGGGCAGGTGTGGGTGTGGCCCGCGGTGGTGATGCTGGCGGTGGGCGGGTACCGGCTGGGGACGCCGGAGCTGTGGCGCGACGAGATGGCCACCTGGACGGTGGCCACCCGGTCGTTGGGCGACCTGCTCCGGCTGCTCCAGCACGTGGACGCCAGCAACGGGGCGTACTACCTGCTGATGCACGGCTGGACGACGGTGTTCGGCGACTCCGTGGTGGCGCTGCGAATACCCTCCGTGCTGGCGATGGCGGGGGCGGCCGCGTTCGTGGCGCTGACCGCCGAGCGGCTGTTCGGCAACCGGGTGGCGGCGGTCGGCGCGGGGCTGCTGTTCGCGGTGCCGCCGGAGGTGTCGCGGTACGCGCAGGAGGCGCGCGCGTACGCGCTGGTGACCTTCGCGATCGCGGCGGCCACCTGGTTCCTGGTGCGGGCGCTGGAGCGGCCGACGTGGCGGCGGTGGGCGCCGTACTGCGCCGCGATGGCGGCGGCCGGCGCCGGGCACCTGATCTCGTTCAGCACCGTGGCCGGGCAGGCCGCGCTGGTGCTGCTGCACCTGTGGCGCACGCGCGGGGCAGCGGAGCGGCGGCTGCTGTGGCAGTACCCGGTGGCGGTGGGCGTGGCCGCGGTGCCGGTGCTGCCGGTGGTGCTGCTCGGCAGTCAGCAGTCGGACCGGCAGCTGGGCTGGATCGAGAAGCCGAACCTCGGGGGCCTGGTGCACTTCGGCCAGCACCTGTTCGGCTCGCACACGGTGTTCTACGCCTTCGTGCTGCTGGCGCTGCCGGCGCTGCTGCTGCCGGGCCGGCGGGTGCAGGCCGGGCAGGCGCTGCTACTCGCGGGGCTGCCGGTGGTGGGCGTGTGGGTGGTGTCGCAGGGCGGCACCTCGTACTTCATCGAGCGGTACATGCTGTTCACGGTGCCCGCGTGGGCGGTGCTGGCCGGGGGCGGGGTCGGCGCGGTGTACGGCGTCGCGGCGGCCTGGGCGAAACGTTTCCGTGCTCCGGGCCCGGCCAGGGCGGCGGTGGGACTGCTGGCGCTGGGACTGCTCGCCCTCCCGGCCGTGGCGGCGCTGCCGAAGCAGCCCGCGGTGCGCTACGTGGGCTCGCACAACGGGTCGGAGGAGCCGTTCCGGGCGGCGGCCGGGGTGATCGCCGCGGGCTACCGGTCCGGGGACGGGATGGCGGCCCCGCTCGGCAACCAGGCCTGGGCGATGGTGTGGCCGGGCGTCAGCTACTACCTGCCGCCGGACGTCCACCCGTACCCGGTGTTCGTCGCGCAGAGCGCCGACGACGCGGAGGACCTGTCGCCGACTCCGTGCCCGCAGCCGGAGGCCTGCCTGGGGCAGGCGGCGCGGATCTGGCTGCTGGTCCTCGGGGACACCGAGGACCCGCTGACCACCATGCCGGAGGACCAGGCCCAGGCCCTCCGCTCGCAGTACGGCTCGCCCGACCAGGTCACGCCGCTCGGCGGGTTCACGGTCGCGCTGCTCGACCGCGACAACTGACGGGACGGGCCCGGAGCACGCGACGACCGACGAGCGGGGCCCGGGGCACGCGACGGCTGACGGGCGCCACCCGCAACACGCGGAAACACGACGGAGGGGGAGCCGGGCGAACCGGCTCCCCCTCCGTCGTCGCGGTGTCAGAGCGTGCGGGTCAGCCGGGACTGGATGGACGGCGGGTTCAGGTCGGACTGGAGGGCCACCGGGACCTCCGTCTTGTCGTCGCCCTCGCCCACCCGCAGCAGGCCGACCTCCTGGCCGGCCTTCGCGGTGTGGCCGAGCTTGGCCGCGTCCAGGGTGACCGTGCCGGTGATGCCCGGGAAGCCGGCCACCACGAGGTCCTTGGTCGCGACGACCTGGACCTTGCCGCCGAGGCCGTCGTCCACGGTGCCGACGACGTCGCCCTTCTTCACCACGGTCTGGCCGGTCAGGCCGCCCTGCGCGGCCTGGATCTGCTTGCCGCTGACCTTGAGCACGGTCGGCAGGATGCCGTCGCCGGGGTTGGGCGAGGTGGCCTGCTGGCCCAGGGTGACGCCGATGATCAGCCGCTTCACGCCGCCGATCTCCTTGTAGGCGGCCCACATCAGGCAGCCGCCGGCCGGGGTGCTGGAGCCGGTCTTGACGCCGATGACCCCGGTCTTCGGGTTGATCAGGTTGTTGGTGTTGGAGATCTTCACGTTGTTGAGGCTGGTCTCCGGGGTGGAGACGATCTGCCGGAAGATCTCGTCCTGCATGACCTGCTCGGCCAGCTTCAGCTGGTCCTTGGCGGTGGACTTGGTGTCCGCGAGGAAGCCCGCCGGGTCGGCGTAGGTGGTGTTGGTCATGCCGAACTTGGCCGACGTCTCGTTCATCAGCT
The DNA here is from genome assembly GCF_042887425.1 of Kitasatospora sp. NPDC057940. Taxonomy (NCBI): domain Bacteria; kingdom Bacillati; phylum Actinomycetota; class Actinomycetes; order Kitasatosporales; family Streptomycetaceae; genus Kitasatospora; species Kitasatospora sp. NPDC057940. The sequence goes on along the minus strand of NZ_JBHVPH010000012.1, from coordinate 180,136 downwards.
TGACGAACGCTTCCTCGGAGCCGGAGTGGAAGCGGGCGAGCAGCCGGGCCACGTTGTTGGCCGAGGGCAGCATCAGCAGCTCCAGCGCCTGGTACTCGGTGAGCACCTGGCCCTCGGTGAGGGTGACCCGGGACTCGTCGACGTTGCCGGACTCCTGCGCGGCCTGCTTGTCCACGGTGATCTTCGGGCCGCTCTCCCCCTTCTTCAGCGGGAACTTCTGCAGGATCAGGTAGGCGTTCATCACCTTGGTGACGCTGGCGATCGCGGACGGCGTCTCCTGCCCGGAGCTGCCGAGGCTGCCGACGCCGACCACCTCGGCGGCTGACTGGCCCTTGGCCGGCCAGGCGAGGTCGAGCGGGTCGCCGGCGAAGCTGAAGCTGCCCGCGGCGGACATCCGCACCTTGGCGTCCGGCAGCGGGCGCAGCAGCTGGGCCACCACCGCCGCACCGAGCACCACGGCGAGGAAGGCCGTCCAGATGGTGATCCGCTTGAGCGCGCGGCGCAGCGGCGAGACCGGGCGCGCGTTGAGGGTCGCCAGGACCTCCATCGCCTCGGCGGTGTTCTCCGGCGCGGGCGGCGGCTCCGGGAGGGGCAGCGGCTCGGGCTTCGGCAGCGGCGGGACGGGCGGCACCGGCCGCGGGTCGGGGGTGGGCAGTGGCTCGGGCGCCGGGGCGGGGCCGGGCACGGGGGCGGGAGTCGGCTTCGGCAGCGGCTCCGGGCCGGGCTGCGGCTCGGGTTCGGGGAGGGGCTTGGGCGTCGGGTGCGGCTCGGGTACCGGCTCCGGGACGGGGGACGGCTCGGGCTGCGGGGTCGGCGCCGGGGGCTCGGGCACGGTGCCGGACGCGGCGGCTACGGGGCCTGCGGGGGCCACGGCGGCGGCGGAGGCGCGCGGAGGCGCGGGCTCAGCCGGCTCCTCGGGCTTGGCAGGTTCGGCTGCCGCCTCGTCCGGTTCGTCGCTCTCGGGCGCGGCGGACGCGGCGGACGCGGCGGGTTCGGCGGCCTCGGCGGGTGCGGCGGCCCCGGGCGTGTCGCCCTCGGACGCGGCCTTCTCGCCGGCCTCCCCCGCCCCCTTCTCCGAGCCCTTCTCCGTGCCCTTCTCCGCACTCCCCGCCACGGCTCCCGCACCCGCTGCGGCCGTCCGCATGGCGAGACGCGGGTCGGTTCCGGTCGGCCGCCCGGCCGCCTTCTCCTCGCCGTCGGCGGCCGTCACGGCCTCCGCCTCCCCGGCAGCGACGTCGGAACTTCCGTCACCGGCGGGCTTGGTCAGCTCCTCGGGCAGCCGCAGCGCGGTGGTCGCACTGTCCACCGGCAGCCGAAGCATCGTGGTCTTGCTGTCCACATCCCGGACACGGAGCTGTACGGTCGAGCCGCGCTTGGCCCCCGTCGCCGGCGCGTCGCCGGGGCCGGTCCCGGCCTCCCGGCTGCCGTTCGGGTTGCCGTCCGGAGCACCGTCCGGGTCCGGACCCGCACCGCCGGCCGTCCCGGTCCGTTCGCGTTCGCGCTCCTGCGCCCGCTCGCCGTCCCTCAGCACCCTGTCGGGGGACTCGCCCACGTATCCCAGCCTCCTCAACGCCCGGCGGGGCACCGGCAGACCCGATTTCGGGAAGCCGACGCCCCGCCCCGTGTACCTGTACAGTCTCCGCCACCGCCGGCCGATCCGGCCGCGCACACCCCGCCCGACCGGCGCTTATTGCCGTCGCACGGGCGTACTGCGGTCTGTTCACCGGTCAGACGCCGGGCCCGCCGCCCCTGGTTCCCCGCCTCCGCGGCAAGGTCACGATTCGGAGGCGTACTCGACAAGCCCGTGTGAGAGGCGTCACCCTGTCTCTCATCCACGCGGGGAGGCTTGGATGGGCAAGAGCCGCAGAACTGTTCCCGAGGAACTCTTGCTGCTCGCTTTGGACCCGACCACGGGTACCACGGCGCAGCCGCAGACCCTCGACCTCGGACTCGCCGGGGCCCAGCTCGTCGAGCTGTCCCTGGCCGGACGGATCGTACCGGAGGGAGACCGGATCGCAGTCGTGCTCGCACGGCCGACCGGCGACCCGACCCTGGACCACGCACTGGAACTGCTGCGCCGACGCGGCAGTCCGGTCCGCGCGGCGCACTGGATCGGCGGGCCCCGGCTGGGGCTGCGGCAGACCTACCTGGCGCACCTGGAGCGCTGCGGCATGGTCACGGCCGTGCCGGGCCAGGTGTGCGGGGTGCTGCCGACGACCCGCTATCAGGCGTCGGACGACTGCACCAACGCCGCGATCAAACAGCGGCTGGACACCGCCATCCGCACCGGCGTGCCGCCGGACCCGCGGACGGCGGCGCTGGCGGCGCTGGCCCATTCCGTGGGCCTGGGCAAGCACCTGTATCCGGGCAACGAGGGCCGGTCCTCGCGGTCGCGGCTGCGCGACCTGATCCGGTACGACCCGCTGGGCGGGATGGTCGCGCACGCCGTGATGGACGTGCAGAACGGCCTGCCGGCGCAGCAGAACCGTGCTGCCCAGGGTTCCGGGACCGGCACCGGCACCGGGCGTTCGGGCGCCCGCGCGGCGGGCCGGGGCTCCGGGCGGGTCGCCGCCTCACGGGTCGGCGTCCGCTGACCGGGACCGCCCGGGCGCGCGGGACGCCGCACCGGTCGCCGTACGGCCTGCGCGGCCCGTACGGCCTGCGCGGCCCGTACGGCCCGTGCAGCCCGTGACGGCGGGCAGGACGGGCACCACCGGCACCACGGGTCCGGCGGCACCCTCGACGGCGCGCGCCGCCCCGTTCACGCCGCCCGACGGCGCTGAGCAACGGCGCTGAAGGACCCGACGCACCACCGAAGCAGCACCCGCACCACCAGGAGCACGGAGGGGCGGTCGCCCCGCGACGGAAGTCGCCCGGTGACCGCCCCTCTGCCGTCCCCGGAGGCCCTTCGGGGCCCGTCCGGGGAGCCCGGCGGTCCTGCCCTCGCACGTGCCACTGGCACCTGCGCCGCCGGGGAGCACATCCTTAGCCCGTACCGGTTCGAGCCGCTGAGCCGCATTACCACTCGAAGGCCCTCGCCGTCTCGCAGAAGTGCTTTTCCGACGATCTGTTCTACTGCGCTGCTGTGATTCCCTGACGCCGACCTGGCCCAAGGTGACATGCTGCTCCAAGTCAGGGGGGTTGGTCCCAATGTCCGAAGTGTTCCGAGGGCTGCCGATCCAACGATCACCAGAGGTCCGGCCGGAGGTCGATGTGTCGACGAGCATCAATCCCACCGTGCGCCGTCGGCGCCTGGGCTCGGAGCTGCGCAAACTCCGCGAGGGCCTCGGGATGACGGCGGAGGAGGTGGCGGGCCGGCTGATGGTCTCCCAGTCGAAGATCAGCCGACTGGAGAACGGCCGCCGCAGCATCAGCCAGCGCGACGTGCGCGACCTCTGCGACGTCTACCTCGTGAACGACGAGCAGATGCGCGCCAGCCTGATGGAGATGGCCAAGGAGTCCCGCCAGCGCGGCTGGTGGCACGACTTCAACGACATGCCGACCCCGTACAGCGTCTACATCGGGCTGGAGGCCGAGGCCTCTTCGATCCGCGCGTACGAATCCTCCTTCGTCCCGGGCCTGTTGCAGACCGAGCAGTACGCGCAGGCCGTCGTGGAGGGCACCCAGCCGGACACCGACGCGCTCGCCGTGCAGCGCAGGGTGCAGGTCCGGATGAAGCGCCAGGACCGCATCCAGGGCGAGAACCAGCTCGGCAGCCTGTGGACCGTCATAGACGAGGCGGTGCTGCGCCGCGAGGTCGGCAGCCGCGAGGTGATGGCCGAACAGCTCAAGCACATGATGGAGCTGAGCCAGCACCCGAACATCACCATCCAGGTGATCCCGTTCTCGGCCGGGGCCCACCCCGGTATGACCGGGACATTCTCCCTGCTGGAGTTCCCCGAGTCAGCCGATTCCACGGTTGTCTACTTCGAAGGGGTGACGAGCGATCTCTACCTGGAGAAGGACGCGGACGTCCGCCGCTATACCGGTCTGTACGACTACCTGCGGGCGGCGGCACTCGGCGTGGCGGAGAGCCGGGCACTGATAGCTGAGATTGAAGAGGGATACCACTGATGAGCACCACCTCCGAGCACGGAACCCGCTGGCGGAAGAGCAGCCACAGCGGCGGCAACGGCGCCTGTGTGGAGATCGCCACGCCGGCCACGGGGGCGGTGGCGGTACGGGACTCCAAGGACCCTCAGGGGCCGCAGCTGCGCTTCTCCGCCGAGGCCTGGACCGCGTTCGCGAGCGCTGCGGCCACCGGGGTGTTCGGCCGCCACTGACCCTGCGGCGGCGGCCACCGACCCGGCCCCGCGCCCCCGGTGCGAATCCGAGCTCGGCCCGGTTGCCCGTAGCAGTGGCCGTCGCCCTCGCCGGCGGCCGACGCTACGGGCAACCGTCGTTCCCGCCCGAACCGCTTTCCCTCCCGAACGACCTTCCCGAACGACCTTCCCGCCCGGACCGCTTTCCCTCCCGAACGACCTTCCCGCCCGGACTTCCCGTCCGGTCCGCCCCGTTCAGCGCACCACCGGGTACCGCTCGGCCCAGGTCAGCCCCTCCGGGGTGCGCGGATCGTGCAGTTCGGTGCCGTGCATCAGCTCCAGCACGAAGTCGTCGGCGAGTTCGAGGATGGCGCCTCGCCCCTCCAGCCCGGCCACCAGCCCCGACGGCAGCGCGGTGTCACCGTGCAGCACCCCGAGCAGGCTCCCGCAGACCGCGCCGGTGGAGTCGCTGTCCCCGGAGTGGTTGACGGCGAGCAGCAGGCCCGAGCGCACGTCGTGCGCGACCAGCGCGCAGTAGACCCCGATCGCCAGCGCCTCCTCGGCGACCCAGCCCTCCCCCAGCGCCTCCACCCGGTCGGCGGACGGCTCGCCGGCCCGGACGGCGTCCAGCGCGGCCCGCAGCGCGGCGGTGGTCTCCTCGTGCGCCTGCCGCTCGGAGAGCAGCGCCAGGGCGAGGTGGACGCCCTCCTCCAGGGTGCCGCCGCGGGCCACGCTCTGGACGATCACCGCGAGCGCGCCCGCCGCGAGGTAGCCGGTGGGGTGGCCGTGGGTGAGCACCGCGCACTCCACCGCGAGTTGGAAGACCAGGCCCGGCTCCCAGCTGGTGAGCAGGCCGAACGGCGCCGCCCGCACCACCGTGCCGCAGGCCTTGGAGTGCGGGTTCTTGGGCCGCTCCACGGTGCCGAGGAACTCGGCGTCGGCCCCGGTCAGGCCGGACAGGCAGCCCTGGCCGGGGGCGCGCTGGGCGTACAGCCACTCCTCGCGGCCGAGCCAGCCGAGGTCGGGGCGGCGCTCGTCGGGGCCCCAGTCGCGCTGGGTGGCGGCCCAGCGCAGGTAGGCCAGGTGCAGGTCGGTGGGCGGGTGCCAGCTGCCGGTGTCGCGCCGGATGTGGGCGCGGATCAGGCCGTCGACGGTGAACAGGGTGAGCTGGGTGTCGTCGGTGACGGCGCCGGTGCGCCCGTACGCGGGGACGTAGCCGGTGACGCCCTGCGGGCCGTGCTGGGCCCGGATCTTCTCCAGCGGCTCGAACTCGACGCCGGCGCCGAGCGCGTCGCCGATGGCACCGCCGAGCAGACAGCCCCGCACCCGGCTGCGGAAGTCCTGCTGCTGGGCGCGTGACCACAGTGGCATCACGACGGGGCGCCTTTCCTCGGGGCAGGGGGCTGCGCGACGCACGGCCGCGGCGCGCGCCCTGGCACTGTATTCGAAGACCCGAGCGAATCAAGGGCGTCCCTCGTGCTCCGGTTTCCCGGCCCCGGCCGCCGTACGGGCGGCAGCGGGGCCGGGGGAACCAGCAGGCCGGGGAACCGGGAGGCCGGTGGCAGGGAAGTGGCGGGATCAGTCCAGGACCGGCAGCAGCTCCGGCAGGTGCCCGTCCGAGGCCAGCGCCGCCGCCCGGCGCTCGGCCGGCACCTCGCCGTACGTGGTGGTGCGCTGGCGGTGCGGGCGGCCCGCCGCCTCGGCGATCGCCTGGAGGTCGCGCACCGACTTGTAGCTCCCGTACGCCGAGCCGGCCATCCGCGAGATGGTCTCCTCCATCAGCGTGCCGCCCAGGTCGTTGGCGCCCGAGCGGAGCATCTCGGCGGCGCCCTCCGCGCCCAGCTTGACCCAGCTGGTCTGGATGTTGGGGATGTGCGGGTGCAGCAGCAGCCGGGCCATCGCGACCACCGCGCGGTTGTCCCGGGCGGTCGGGCCGGGCCGGGCGATGCCGGCCAGGTAGACCGGCGCGTTGGTGTGGATGAACGGCAGGGTCACGAACTCGGTGAAGCCGCCGCCCGTGCCGTTGGCCGCCAGGGAGCGCTGCTGGATCTCGGCGAGCAGCCGCAGGTGCCCGAGCCAGTGCTTCGGGGTGTCCACGTGCCCGTACATCATGGTGGACGAGGAGCGGATGCCCAGTTCGTGCGCGGTGGTGACCACCTCGACCCAGGTGGCGGCCGGCAGCTTGCCCTTGGTGAGCACCCAGCGGACCTCGTCGTCCAGGATCTCGGCCGCCGTGCCCGGGATGCTGTCCAGGCCGTTCTCCTTGGCCCGCTGGAGCCAGTCGCGGATGGACAGCCCGGTGCGGGTCGCGCCGTTGACCACCTCCATCGGCGAGAAGGCGTGCACGTGGATGCCGGGCACCCGCTCCTTCACCGCGCGGGCGATGTCGAAGTAGGCGGTGCCGGGCAGGTCCGGGTGGATGCCGCCCTGCATGCAGACCTCGGTGGCGCCCACCTCCCAGGCCTGCGCGGCCCGGTCGGCGACCTGCTCCAGCGACAGGGTGTAGGCGTCGGCGTCGGTACGGCGCTGGGCGAACGCGCAGAAGCGGCAGCCGGTGTAGCAGACGTTGGTGAAGTTGATGTTCCGGGTGACGCAGTAGGTGACGTCCTCCCCGACGGTGTCCCGGCGGACGTCGTCGGCGATCCGGCAGAGCGCGTCCAGGGCCGGGCCGTCCGCGTGGAACAGCGCCAGCGCCTGGTCGTCGGTGAGCCGCGTCGGGTCGTCGGCGGCCACCGCCAGCGCCTCGCGCAGGTCGCCGACCAGCCGCTCGGGCGCGCCCTCGGCGAGCACCTGCTCGCGCAGCACCTCCCAGTCGCCGTAGACGTCCTCGAAGTCGGCCCGGCGGTCGCCGGTGCGGCCCTCGGTGTCGATGGTGGCGTGCAGGTCGGTCCGCCCGTACGAGACGGGCAGGTCTTCGGGCTCCTGCCAGGGCAGGCCGCGGACCACCGCGTCCGGGTTCGCCAGCCCGGTCTCCAGGTAGGCGAGGGCGCGCACGTGCGGCAGCACCCGCGGGTCCAGCCAGGGCTCGCCGCGCCGCACGTACTCGGGGTAGACGGCGAGGCGCTCGCGCAGTTCGAAGCCGGCGGCCGCGGAGCGCTCGGCGAGCCGCTCGATCTGCGGCCACGGGCGTTCGGGGTTGACGTGGTCGGGGGTGAGCGGCGAGACGCCGCCCCAGTCGTCGACGCCGGCCGCGATCAGCCGCTCGTACTCGCCGTCCACCAGGTTCGGCGGCGCCTGGAGGCAGGCCGTCGGGCCCATCACGTGCCGGGCCACCGCCACGGTGGCGACCAGCTCGTCCAGTTCGGCGTCGGGCATGCCGCGCATCGCCGTGTCCGGCTTGGCGCGGAAGTTCTGCAGGATCAGCTCCTGGACGCCGTGGTAGGCCCGGGAGACCTTGCGCAGCGCGAACAGCGACTCCGCGCGCTCCTGGTACGTCTCGCCGATGCCGATCAGCAGGCCGCTGGTGAACGGGACGGAGCTGCGCCCGGCGTCCTCCAGCACCCGCAGCCGGACGGCCGGCTCCTTGTCCGGCGAGCCGTGGTGCGGGCCGCCGGGCTCGCTCCACAGCCGGGTGGCGGTGGTCTCCAGCATCATGCCCATCGAGGCGGAGACGGGCTTGAGCCGCTGGAAGTCCGTCCAGCCGAGCACCCCGGGGTTGAGGTGCGGGAGCAGGCCGGTCTCCTCCAGGATGCGGATCGACATCGCCCGCACGTAGGCGATGGTGTCGTCGTACCCGTGCGCGTCGAGCCACTCGCGGGCCTCGGGCCAGCGGTCCTCGGGCTTGTCGCCGAGGGTGATCAGGGCTTCCTTGCAGCCGAGTTCGGCCCCGCGCCGGGCGACGTCCAGCACCTCGTCGGGGGACATGAACATCCCGTGGCCGGCCCGGCGCAGCTTGCCGGGGACGGTGACGAAGGTGCAGTAGTGGCACTTGTCGCGGCAGAGCCGGGTGAGCGGGATGAAGACGCTCTTGGAGTAGGTGATGACGCCGGGCCGCCCGGCCGCCGCCAGCCCCGCGTCGCGGACCCGGGCGGCGCTCGCACACAGGTCGTTCAGGTCCTCGCCTCTGGCCTGGAGCAGCACCGCGGTCTCGGTGACGTCCAGGGCGACGCCGTCCCGGGCTCGGCGCAGTGCGCGCCGCATCGCGTTAGCGGTCGGGGGGTTGCTTGCGTCCATGGCGGTTCCGTCCATGGCGCGACCCTACGCCAGGTGTCGTACGTTCGGAGTAGCCAACCCTGAGGGCGTCTCAGGGTCGATGTACCCGTGAGGTTTACCCCGAACTGGCCCCGCAGGGCGATGACGGGGGCGGAGTGCGGGCCTCTAATGGAGGGGCACAGCCAATCGCTCGTGTTCGTAGAGGAGTTGAGGACGCCATGACCAATGACACGGCGGCGGGGGACAACGTGGACAGCGGCGTGCCGTACCGCTCACGGCGGCGCATGCTGGTGCGGGCCGGAGTACCGCTGACGGTGGCCGCGGTGATCGCCGCCGGGGTCGGGCTGGTGCCCGCACTGGCCGCCGACGCCCCGCCCGAACTTCCCTCGCTGACGCCGGAGCAGCTGGTGGCCAAGGTGCTCGGCTCCGACGCGCAGAGCCTCTCCGGCACGGTGTCGGTCTCCACCGACCTCGGCCTGCCCAGCCAGCTGCTGGGTGCCGCGGCCGGCGGGCTCGGCGCGGCGGCCGGGCGCGGCGGCGGCCAGGGCTCCTCGGCGGCCGACCCGCAGGCCAAGCTGCTCGGCCTGCTCGGCGGTGACCAGACGCTGCGGATCGCGGTGGACGGCCCGGACCGCCAGCGGGTCGACCTGCTGGAGGACATGGCCGGCTACACCGTCGTCCACAACGGCGACCAGGCCTGGGCCTGGGACAGCTCGACCAACACCGCCGTGCGCCTGACCGGCCAGGCGGGCGCCCAGCACCCCGACGCCGCCGGCCAGCACCCCGGGGCGCCGCTGACCGGGGTGCCGACGACCCCGCAGGAGGCCGCCCGGCAGTTCCTGACCGCGAGCGCGGGCACCACGTCGGTCACCGTGGCCGGCACCGCCAACGTGGCCGGGCAGAAGGCGTACCAGCTGAGCGTCAAGCCCGCGCAGTCCGGTTCGACCGTCGCCGAGGTCCGGATAGCGGTCGCCGCCGACAACGGGGTGCCGCTCTCGGTGGTGGTCAAGGGCGTCGACGGTTCCACCGTGCTGGACGTCCACTTCACCGACGTGTCCTTCGCCAAGCCGGCCGCCAAGACCTTCGACTTCACCGTGCCCAAGGGCGCCAAGGTGACGGAGCACAAGGCGGACGAGGGCGCCAAGGGCGAGGTGCCGCAGGGCTTCGCGCCCAAGGGTTCCGCGCCCGGGGGCAAGGCCGGTCAGGGCGCCTCGGGCCAGGACCACGGCGGCGTGAACGTGATCGGCGAGGGCTGGACGACCGTGGTCTCGGCGCAGCTTCCCAGCGGCGCCGTCGACGCGCCGCAGGACGGCGGCAAGGGCGGCAAGCACGGCGGCCGGGGCGCGGCCCTGAACCCGCAGGCGCTGGTGAAGTCGCTCGGCAAGCCGGTCGGCGGCGGCACGCTGATCAGCACCAAGGTGGTGAACGTCCTGGTCACCGACGACGGCCGGGTGTTCGCCGGCGCGGTGACCCTGCCGGTGCTCCAGCACGCCGCCGGGGTGAACTGACGGATGACGAAGGCTCCCGTAACGGGGGACGTTACGGAGTCGGCCGGGGGTCCGGGCGCCGAGCAGCGCCCGGGCCCCGTGCCTTCCCCCTCTCCCTCCTCCCCCTCCGCCCCCGGTTCCGCCGCCTCCGCCGGTTCCTCCGGCTCCGCCCGGCCCGACGACGTGATCAGGACCCGCGGCCTGACCAAGCGCTTCCGGGGCGGCCAGCTCGCCGTGGACGGCCTGGACCTGAGCGTGCCGCGCGGCTCCGTCTTCGGCTTCCTCGGCCCGAACGGCTCCGGCAAGACCACCACCATCCGGATGCTGATGGGCCTGATCGCCCCCACCTCCGGCGTGGCCACCGTCCTCGGCGAGCCGATGCCGCAGTCCGTCGCCTCCGTGCTGCCCCGGGTGGGCGCGCTGATCGAGGGCCCGGCGCTGTACGGCTTCCTCTCCGGGCGGGACAACCTGGTCCGGTTCGACGCCGCCGACCCGACCGCCGACCCGCGCACCCGGCGCCTGCGCGTCGAGACGGCGTTGGAACGGGTCGGGCTGAGCGCCGCGGCGGCCAAGAAGGCCCGCGCGTACTCGCTGGGCATGAAGCAGCGGCTCGGCCTGGCGTCGGCGCTGCTCCAGCCGCGCGAGCTGCTGGTGCTGGACGAGCCCACCAACGGGCTGGACCCGCAGGGCATGCGCGAGATCCGGGCGCTGGTGCGGGAGGTCGCGGCGGAGGGGACCACGGTGTTCCTCTCCTCGCACCTGCTGGACGAGATCGAGCAGGTCTGCACGCACGCGGCGGTGATGTCCCGGGGCCGGCTGGTGGTGCAGGGCACCGTCGCCGAACTGGCCGCCCGCGCGCAGGGCCGGCTGGTGGTCCGCACGCCGGACGTGGCGCACGCCGTGGAGGTGCTGGCGGCCCACCGGGTCGGCTCCCTGCTGCCCGGCGACGGGCGGGTGGACGGCGATCTCGGCGCGCTCGGCCCGCTCGGCTCCCCGGTCGAGGAGGCGCTGCCGAAGCTGTGTGCGGCGCTGGTCGAGGCCGGGGTGCGGGTGCACGGGTTCGGGCTGGAGCGGGGCACGTTGGAGGACGCCTTCGTGGCGCTGACCGGGGAGGGCTTCGATGTCGCAGGCTGAGCTGTCACAGGCCGGGGCGGTATCTGTCGGGGCGCAGCCGGTCGGTGCGCAGCCGGTACGGGCCGGGCGGAGGCCGCAGACGGCGGCCGGGTTCCTGGCGCTGTTCCGCAACGAACTGCACCTGACCTTCCGCCGGATGCGCACCAAGGTGCTGCTGGGGATCCTGGCGGTGCTGCCGATCCTGATCGGCGTGGTCGTCAAGCTCAACACGGGCAGCCCGCACGAGGGCGGCGGCGGGGTGAACTTCATCGCGCAGACCACCCAGAACGGCCTGTTCCTGGTCTTCACCGCCCTCGCGGTCGCGCTGCCGGTGTTCCTGCCGATGACGGTCGGCGTGGTCGCCGGGGACTCGGTCGCCGGCGAGGCGGCCACCGGGACGCTGCGCTACCTGCTGGTCGCCCCGGCCGGGCGCACCCGGCTGCTGGCCGCCAAGTTCACCGCCGGGCTGGTGTTCTGCCTGGCCGCCACCGCGGCGGTCGCGGCGGCGGCGCTGGCCACCGGCGCCGCGCTGTTCCCGCTCGGCGAGGTGACGCTGATCTCCGGCGACACCATCGGCTTCGGTGACGCGCTGTTGCGGGCGGTGCTCGTGGCCGGGGTGGTGGCGGCCTCGCTGGCCGGGCTGGTGGCGATCGGGCTGTTCGTCTCCACGCTCACCGGCAGCGGCATCGCGGCGATGGCCGCGACCGTCGGGCTGGTGGTCACCGTGCAGATCCTGGACGCCTTCCCGCAGCTGGACGCCGTCAGGCCGTTCCTGTTCACCCATTACTGGCTCAGCTTCGCGGACCTCCTGCGCCAGCCGATGTACTGGGACGACGTGTGGAAGGACCTCGGCCTCCAGGCAGCCTACGTCGCCGTGTTCGGCGCGGCGGCCTGGTCCCGCTTCACCAGCCGGGACATCAGCGTCTGACCGCCGCCTCGGCGGGGGCGGACCAGAAGCGGCGGATCAGAAGGGCCGGATCAGCTGGGGCGGATCAGCGCCTGACGGCCGCCTCGGCGGGGGCGGGCTGCGGCACGGCCGCGGCCCGCCCCGCGCGGTCGGCCCGCACCTGGCGCAGCGCGTCCCAGGTGAGCACCGCGAGCGCCAGCCAGACCAGGCCGAAGCCGGCCCAGCGGGCGGGCGGCATCGACTCGTGGAACACCGCCACACCGATCAGGAACTGGAACACCGGCGCCAGGTACTGCAGCAGCCCGAGCACGGTCAGCGGCACCCGCACGGCCGCCGCGCCGAAGAACAGCAGCGGGATCGCCGTGATCACCCCGCTGAGCATCAGCAGCCCGGAGTGCCCCCAGCCGTACGAGCCGGCCACCGTGTGGCCGAAGGTGCCGCGCCCGCTGACCTCCAGGTAGATCAGGTAGCCGAGCGCGAACGGGAACATGAAGGCGCTCTCCGCCGCCAGGCTCTCCAGCCCGCTCAGCCCGACCTTCTTCTTCAGCAGCCCGTACGTGGCGAAGGAGAGCGCCAGGGTGAGCGCGATCCACGGCAGCCGCCCGTACGCGACGCTGAGCACCGCGACGGCGGCCGCGCCGACGCCGACCGCCGCCCACTGCGCCGTCCGCAGCCGCTCCTTGAGCACCAGGACGCCGAAGCCGATGGTGACCAGCGGGTTGATGAAGTAGCCGAGGCTGGTCTCGACGACGTGCCCGGCGTTGACGCCCCAGATGTAGACGCCCCAGTTGATCGAGATCACCGTGGCCGCGCCGGCCAGCATGGCGAGCCGTCGGGGCTGGCGCAGCAGCGGGCGTATCCAGCTCCAGTGCCGCTGGGCGATCAGCAGCAGCACCACGGCGAGCAGGGACCAGACCATCCGGTTGGCCAGGATGTCGTCGGCGGCGCCGGGCTCCAGCAGTGGCCAGAACAGGGGGAAGAGGCCCCAGATGCCGTAGGCCGCGACGCCGTACCAGAGGCCTCGACCGCTGTCCTGCTGGGTTGTCTCTGGCATGGCCGCCTGCCCTCCGCGCGCGTGTGTCGAGGTGACGGTAGCTGGCGGAGGGGCAGGCTGTCATCTCCGTTTCCGCATTTTGGTCATGACATCGCTGACCTCGGGAAACGCGGGGCTCATCGCCGGCCCGGAGCGCCTCAGGCCTGGAGCGCCTCAGGCCTGGAGCGCGGCGCGCACCGACTCGGCCAGCGGGACGGTCGGGCGGCCGATCAGCCGGGCCAGGTCGCCCGGGGTGCCGGCCAGCTCGCCACGGGCGATGCCCGCGTCCACGTCCACCAGCACCTCGGCGAAGCCCTCCGGCAGGCCCGCGCCGACCAGCGCCGCGAGGTGCTCCGCCGGCGCCACGTCCTGGTGCGCGACCGGCTGCCCGGAGACCAGCGCCAGCTCGGCCGCCAGCTCCGCCAGGCTCCACGCGGCGTCGCCGCTCAGCTCGTACACCCGGCCCTCGTGGCCCTCGCCGAGGAGGACGGCGACCGCCGCGTCCGCGTAGTCCTTGCGCGGGGCGGTGGCCACCCGGCCGTCCCCGGCGCTGCCGAGCACCACGCCGCGCGCCACCGTGCCGGCCGCGTCGCCCAGGTAGTTCTCGGTGTACCAGCCGTTGCGCAGCAGGACGGACGGCAGGCCGGACGCGCGGATCAGCTCCTCCGTCGCCTGGTGCTCGTCGGCCAGCCGGAAGGTCGCCGCGCCCGGCGCGCTCGTGTAGGCGAACAGCGCGACGCCTGCCGCACGGGCCGCGTCGACCACCGCGCGGTGCTGCGGGATCCGGCGGCCGACCTCGCTGCCCGAGATCAGCAGCACCCGGTCGCCGGCCGCGAAGGCGCCGGCCAGGGTCGCCGGGTCGTCGTAGTCGACCACGCGGACGGCGACCCCGCGCGCGGCCAGGTCGGCCGCCTTCTCGGCGGAGCGGACGGCGACGGCCACCTCGCTCGCGGGGACCGCGGCCAGCAGGCCTTCGACGACGAGACGGCCGAGCTGGCCGGTGGCACCGGTGACGACGTACATGGGGATGCTCCTCGGGTGGGTTTCTGCCTCGATGGGGTTCCTGCCTCGAAACTCACCCTAGGGACTGCACTAACCTTTCGAAAGTACGCACTTCAAAGTACGGTACTGACATGAAGGTAATGGCAGGACAGTCATGAGGACCCTGGAGGAAGGCCGCCCGGCCGTCCCGCTGCGCGAGCTGCCGCCGGCCGACGTGTTCGACCGCATGTGCCCGTCCCGGGGCGTGCTGGAGCACGTCACCAGCCGCTGGGGCGTCCTCGTGCTCGGCGCGCTGCGCGAGCGCGGCTACCGCTTCAGCGAACTGCGCCGCCGGGTCTCCGGCGTCAGCGAGAAGATGCTCGCGCAGACCCTGCAGACGCTGGAGCGCGACGGCTTCGTGCACCGCGAGGCCCACCCGGTGATCCCGCCCCGGGTCGACTACAGCCTCACCCCGCTCGGCCGGGAGGCCGCCGAACTGGTCGCCGCCCTCGCGCACTGGTCCGAGCAGCGGGTCCCCGCCGTCGAGGCCGCCCGCGCGGAGTACGACGCCCGGCCTAGCGTTCGCTGATCAGGGCCGCCAGCCCGTCCAGGACGCGGGCCAGACCGAAGGCGTACGCGTGGTCCGGGTCGTACGCGCCGCCGTGCGCCTCGCCGGCGGCGGCGCCCACCCGGGCCGCGACCGGGTAGCGCTCGGCGTCGAAGACCTTGGCGAGCAGTTCGGCGTTGGCGTCCCACCACTGCGCGTCGGTCATCGCGCTGTCCTGCCGGGCGGCGCGCTCGTCGGCGGCCATCCGGGCGCAGGTCTGGACGAAGCCCAGCAGGTGGGTGAGCGCCGCGTCCAGTTCGACGTCGGGCAGGCCGGTGCCCTCGAAGGCGCGCAGCTCGTACTCGTACTTGGCCATCAGGCCCGGGCCGAGCGGCGGGCGGCTGGTGGAGACCGCCGAGACCCACGGGTGGGCTCGGTGCAGCGCCCGGTTGTCGTCGGCGACGGCGGTGACCCTGGCCCGCCAGCCGTCGTCGGCGGGGGTGCTGCGCGGCGTCGTCGCGTAGACGGTGTCCAGCATCAGGTCGAGCAGTTCGGCCTTGCCGGGGACGTAGGTGTACAGCGCCATCGGGGACAGCCCCAGCTCCTGCGCCACCCGGCGCATGGTGACGGCGTCCACGCCCTCGGCGTCGGCCAGGGCGATGGCCACGGCGGCGATCTCGCCGGTCGAGCGGGCCTGCCGCGGGCCGCGCCGGCCGGGCTTCTCCTCGGCGGTCAGCCCCCAGAGCAGGGCGAGGGTGCGCGCCGGATCTCCTGCGCTGCTGCGGTCCGTGGCCATGAGGGGATCTTTTCACGGCCCCGCCGGCAGCTCGACGGAGCGACGGCCGGTCGCTCGGCGGTCCGGCAGCCCGGTGCCGGCGTCATACGAGCGCCGGGTGGATCAGCCGCCCGTGGTGGATGAGCGAGGCGGACTGCTTGAGCCGGTTCACCCGGACGCTGATCTCGTAGCCGCGGACGCCCTCGACGTGGGCCAGGCGGTCGGTGAGGTAACGGTAGAAGTCGGGGGTGTCCCGGCAGGCGACCACGGCCATCAGGTTGTGGCGTCCGCTGATCGCGGCGACGAACACGCACTCCTTGTGGCCGCCGACCTCCTCGCCGACCTGGTGCAGCCGCGGCAGGTCGACCTGCAGCCACAGGGTGGCGTTGAGCCGGTAGCCGAGGCGCTCGGGCAGGGTGTCGACGTCGTACGTGAGCGAGCCGGCTGCCTCCAGTGCCTCCAGGCGACGGGCGACCCGGGGCTTGGACCAGCCGGTGACCTCGGCCAGGTGGGTATGGGTGGCCCGGCCGTCCTCGGCGAGCGCGCGCAGCAGCGGCAGGTCCTGTTCACCCAGGGGCGTCGACGAGGCCATCGCCGGGGCGGGGTGTCCGGAGGTCAGCCGCCGCACCTGTTCGGGGGTGAGCGAGGCGTCGGGGTCGGTCCAGGACGCGGTTCCGGGACCGCCGTAGATACGCATGACCAGGTCGACGTTCACGTCCAGGACCGCGCCCGCTCGCGGCAGCTGGCGCAGCAGCAGGTCGTCACGGTCGGTTCCGGCGGGGGACCGGATGATGCAGATGATCTCCGAGCCGCCGGAGGCGGTGCCGACGTACGCCACCTCGGACCGGCGGGCCAGTGACCGGGCCAGCGGTGCCACCGCATCAGGTCGGCAGCGCAGCCGGACGATCCACTCCGCCTGGCCGTCGGCGTTCAGGTTGCCCAGTCCGACGACGCGCAGCAGGCCGTCCCGCCGCAGGGCGGTGTAGCGGCGCGCCACAGTCTGTTCGGACACACCGATGACCTCCCCGAGCCGCCGGAACGAGACCCGGGGCGCGCACTGCAAACCGTGGATGATTTTGCGGTCCAGATCGTCAGCCATGGAGGAATGGTCCCATCGTCAACCGCCCAGCTGGAGGTTCCGGGACGCTTCGTGGGATCGACCGCGGGTTTCGGGCGCCTCGGGGAGAAGCTGATCGGCGGCTCCACGGGCGGCTGCCGTCGGCCGTCGCCCCCGGGAGCGGGCGCACGCTCCCGGCGGCGCTCCGAGAACGCGGGGCCTCCCCCGCAGCAGCCGAAGGAACGACCCCGTGAACTCCACAACGACGCCGGACCCCAGGGCCGGACGGGCCGCCACGCTCGTCATGGCCTGCCTGGGCGTCTTCGTCGCCTACCTGCCCGTCACCACCGTGTCGGTGAGCCTGCCGGCGATCCAGCGCGCGCTGGGCGCGTCGACCTCCGAACTGTCCTGGGTGTCGGACGCGTTCGTGCTGCCGATGGCCGCGCTGATCCTGACCACCGGCGTCTGGGGCGATGTCCACGGCCGCAAGAAGGTCTTCCAGACCGGCATGGTCCTCTGTGCGCTGGGCGCCGCGATCTCGCTGCTGTCCAACTCGGTGCAGGCACTGTGGGTCGGGCAGGCGGTCTCCGGCATCGGCGCCGCCGCTCTGCTGCCCACCACACTCACGCTGATCAGCCATGCCGTGCCCGACCACCGTGAGCGGGGCAGGTTCATCGGCTTCTGGGCGATGAGCCTGACGGCCCCGCTCGCCGTCGGCCCGCTGATCGGCGGCGCCCTGCTGGAGCACACCACCTGGCGCTGGATCTTCCTGCTGCCGATACCGCTCTCCGTGGCCCTGCTGGCCGTCGCCGCGTTCCGGCTGCCCGACTCGCGCGCCCCGCACGGCCGCCGGCTCGACTGGCCCGGCCAGATCACCGCCGCCGTCGCCGTCACCGCACTGGTCTACGGCGTCATCGAGGGCGGCGCGGGAGGCTTCGACGAACCCGCTGTGATCACCGCGCTGACGCTCGGCGCGGTCGCCGCCGGAGCCTTCGTCCTGGTGGAACTCCGCAGTGCCGGCCCGATGCTGGACCTGGCGCTGTTCCGCAGCCCCGCGTTCACCGCCACCGCGCTGGTGGCCGTGGTCAGCTTCCTCGGCCTGATCGGCTTCTTCTTCGTGCTCAGCCTGTACTTCGGCCTGGTCCAGCACCTGAGCACCATGCAGGCGGCACTGCGGATGGTGCTGGTGTCCGGCACCTCGCTGGTGGCCGGCCTCCCGGTCGGACGGCTGATGCACCGGATCCCGGCGAGGGTGCTGATCACCTCCGGGCTGGTGCTGATCGCCACCGCGATGTTCGCCATGACCGGCGTCGACGCCCACACCTCCTACGCGGCGCTGACCTGGCGGCTGGTACTGCTCGGACTCGGCATGGGCGCGGTGCTCACCCCGATGACCGCCTCCGCGGTCTCCGCCGTTCCCTTCCACCTGGCCGGGATGGCCGCGGCCGGCAACAACGCGATCCGCCAGGTCGGCGCCGCGCTCGGCCCCGCCGTCCTCGGGGCGCTGCTCACCACCCGTGCCCTGAACGCCCTGCCCGAACAGCTCGCGAACGCCGGCGTCCCGGACCGGACCGGCGCGCGCGTCCTGGACGCCGCCCGCGAACACGGCCTGGGCGCCGTCGCCGGACTCGACCTCGGCCCCGCCACGGGACAGGCCCTGACCGCGCTGAGCAACTCCTTCCTGGACGGCATGCGGCTGTGCCTGCTGGTCTCCGCCGGCCTCGCCCTGCTGGCCGCGCTGGCCTGCGCCCTGCTGCTGAGGAGCCCGTCGAGCGCGGCACCGAGGGCGGCTGGTCCGGGACGGCCGGTGCCGGAAGCGGAGCAGGCCGCGGTCCCGGTTGCGGTCCCGATTACGGTCCCGGTTGCGGCGCAGCCGGCCTGAGGACCCGCCCGGCGATCTTTCCGCGAACCCCGGCGGAGCCCCCGGCCGGTGCGCCGGCCGACCGTGATCGATCTCGGCGCCGACCGCTGTACCGGTGCTCCCCGAGGCCGGGCTACCGTCTCTCCATGACCAGCGTCCCGACCAGCAACGGCCCGAGTGGCGGCGGCCCGAGCGGTGGCGGCCCGAGTGGCGGCGGCCCGAGCGGTGGCCCGGACCCGCTCCCGGGCACCGACACCCCCGAGGCCATCCGGCCCCGCGTCACCTGCCGCCGCTGCCACCGCCCGCTGCACGACCCGGAGTCGCGGATCCTGCGGCTCGGCCCGGAGTGCCGCGATCCGGCGGAGCGGGTCGCGCGCTTCGACGTCGACCAGGATCCGCTGCCGGGCATCGGGTGACGCACGTCGGGTGACGGGCGTGGCCCGGTGCCCCCTGTTGTAGCGCCCGTCAGGTGTTGTAGCGCCCGTCAGGCGCGCCGGAAGAGGCGGCGCAGGAGGCCGGGGCGGGGTTCCGGCTGCTCCTGGGGCGCCACCTCGGCCTGCTGGACTTCCCCGACCTCCCGGGCTTCCCTCGCCTCCCGGGCCTCCCTGGCCTCCTGCGCCTCGGCCCGCTCGATCATCCGCCGGGCCAGGTCGAGGTCGGCCCGGGGCAGCCAGGGCGCGGTGAGCGACAGCGCGGCGAGCGAGCGCAGGACGGTCACCACACGGGTGCGGCGGGCCCGGGCGCTGTAGTGCAGCCGCTGCCGGAGCCGGTCGGCGATGTCGGCGCGGGTCTCGGGGTGCGTCCAGCCGATCGCGACGAGGGCGAAGCCGGCCGCCTCGACCACCCAGTCCTCGGGCCCGAGCAGCAGGTCGACCAGCACGCGGCGGCGCTCGGAGTCCTCCCACGGCTGGTCGGTGCGGTGGTGGGCGATGCCGAGGCAGGCGAAGACCTGGACGGCCCGCACCCACAGTTCGGGCTGGTGGGCGAGCAGGGCCCGGCCGAGCTCGTCCTCCCGGGGCATCGGCGGGTGGACGAGCGCGCCGAGCAGGTCGTCGAGCGGCAGCCCGGCCAGCCGGACGGCGTGGTCGTAGGCGGCGGGGACGGTCGCCCAGACGATCTCGGCGGTGGCCCGGACGAGTTCGGCGCTGTCCGGTGCGGGCGGGGCGACGGCCGGGCGCGGGTCGGTGCCGTCCCAGGCCCAGATCCGGGTGGCCGGTTCGGCCAGCGGGAGCCGGGGGTCGGGCTCGGCGACGGACTGGTAGGCGACGGTGGAGCGCGGCAGGGCGAGGCGGACGGCCAGCAGGGAGCTGGGCGGTTCCATGGCGGAGGCGCTGCACTCGATCTCGCTGTCGCGGGTGGTGCCGGGGGCGGCGAGCACCTGGTGCAGCACGTTGACGGTCGCCTCGGTGGCGCCGGAGACCATGCCGAGCCAGGGTTCCCGGTGGCTGAGCCGTTCCAGCAGGTCCTGGGCGTACTCGTGGTCCGGGTGGGCACGGTGGTGGTCGGCCAGGGCGAGCAGGTGGGCGGTGTCGCCGTCGGCGGCGTGCCGCAGGCCGTACCGGGCGGGGGCCGCCTTGGGGTGGTCGGGTTCGGTGGCGAGCACGCGGTCCAGCCAGGGCAGGCCGTCGGCGGGGCGGCCGAGGGCGCCGTACAACTCGGCGACGTCGACGGCGAGGTAGCTGCTGGAGTTGTCCCGCTCCGGTTCGACCCGGGCCAGTTCGGCCTCCCAGACGGCGAGCGCCCGTTCCGGCCGGCCGTGCGCGCGCAGGGCGTTGCCGAGCATCACGGACGGCAGGTAGCCGGGGGACAGCAGGTGGGCCAGTTCGGCGAGTTCGACGGCGCGGTCGGTGGCGCCGAGGCGGCGGGTGAGGCCGGAGGCCATCGCGAGCAGCAGTGCGTGGTCGCCGTGGCGGGCCACCACGGACTGGACGAAGTCCTCGAACGGCTGGACGGCTTCGGCGAGTTCGGCGGGCAGCGGATCGGGCAGTCCGCCGGTGGCCCGGGCCACCGCCTGGGCGACGGCGTCCGGGTCGACGAGGGCGGGAAGGTCCTCGCGGGCGAGCCAGGCGGCGTGCGCCCAGGGTCTCGCGGGCTCGTACTGGATCGCGGAGGCGAGCAGGCCGACGGCGGTGTCCCAGTCCCCGGCGGCGGCCTCGACGTGGGCCCGGCAGGCGACGGTGCCCAGGTAGACCTGGCCGTCCAGCGGGAACAGGTCGCGGGCGGCGGCCGGTCCTCCGGCGGCGGCGCACAACTCGGCCAGCGCCTCGTGCAGTTCGGGGAGCTGGGGGTCGGCGAGGATCGCGTCGGCCAGGTGGTCGGCGGCGTGCGGGAGGTCTCCGGAGTCGATCGCCAGCCGGGCCACCGCCACCTCGCCCTCCGCCGCCAGCCGCTCGTCGCCCTCGTCGTCGGCGTGCCCCATGTGGTCGTCCCCCCGCTCGCGGTGTCTGCCCTGTGCGCGGACGAGGCTATCCCGCGCATCTGATGACCGGATGATCAATCTGTCGGTGTGTCGGACGAGCTGGAATTGGCCTGAATCACGCCCACCTTCTGGGCCGGATACACCTCGAACGAGTGGTTTGGGTGCTGGTCTACGCCTTTTCCCGGAATCGGCGCACCACGATGTTCCCGGCTCTTCGCTCCCGAAGCATCCCCGGAGCACCCCGAAGCGCCACCGAAGCGCCCTCACCTCGACGACAAGCGAGAAGTGACGATGAAGCTCTCCCGCACCCTGTCCATGGCCGCCTCGGCCGCCGTCCTGAGCACCGTCGCCCTGGGCACCACCGCCCTCACCGGGCACGCCACACCGGCAGCCGCCGCCTCGTTCGTGGTCAGCGAGGCCCAGTTCAACCAGATGTTCCCGAGCCGGAACTCCTTCTACACCTACCGCGGCCTGACCGACGCCCTCAGCGCCTACCCCGGGTTCACCACCACCGGCAACGACGCCACCCGCAAGCGCGAGGCCGCGGCGTTCCTCGCCAACGTCAGCCACGAGACCGGCGGCCTGAAGTACGTCGTCGAGCAGAACACCGCCAACTACCCGCACTACTGCGACACCTCGCAGCCCTACGGCTGTCCCGCCGGCCAGAGCGCCTACTACGGGCGCGGCCCGCTCCAGATCAGCTGGAACTTCAACTACAAGGCGGCGGGCGACGCCCTGCACATCGACCTGCTGCACGACCCGTACCAGGTCGAGAAGAACCCGGCCGTCTCCTGGAAGACCGGCCTCTGGTTCTGGAACTCCCAGAAGGGCGCCGGGACGATGACCGCGCACGACGCCATCGTCAACGGCAAGGGCTTCGGCGAGACCATCCGCAGCATCAACGGCGCCCTGGAGTGCAACGGCAAGAACCCGGACGAGCGCAACGACCGCATCAACCTCTACAAGAAGTTCGTCGGCGTCCTCGGCACCGACGTCGGCGGCGGCAACATCTCCTGCTGAAGCGGTGGGAGTTGAGCAGGAAGTCGGCCGGGCCGACTTCCTGCTCACGGGGGCGCTTCGCGGATGCGGCCGTTGCCGTACGAGCGAGTGGCGATGGCACCCGCCCCGGCCACCGTCACCGATCCGCCGAACGGCCTGCGGGCGGGGCGCCGAGTACCTACGTTCGGGGACATGACGACGACCGCATCGCAGGAAGCGTTCCTGAAGGCCTTCCACGCCGAGCATCCGGCGCTGACCTCGGACGTGCTCGGCCGCGCCAGGGCTTCGGACGGCAGGACCAGCTACCAGGTCCTCCGCGACCGCGCCGACGGGAGCCGCCGGGTGCTCGACCTCGGCTGCGGCGACGGGCTGTTGCTCGAACTGCTCGCCGGGACCGGCGGTCGCGAGCTGGCCGGGATCGACCTGTCCCCCGAGGCGCTCGCGCTGGCCCGCCGCCGACCGGCCCTCGCGGGCGCCCGGCTGGCCGTCGGACGGGCGCAGGAACTCCCCTTCACGGACGGCGCGTTCGACGCCTGCGTCTCCCACCTCGCGCTGATGCTGATGGGCGACCTGGAACTGGTCACCGCCGAGATCGCCCGGGTGCTCGCCCCTGGAGGACTGCTCGCCTGCGTACTCGGCGGCGGAATGGTCGGCGGCGAGGTCCATGAGCGGTTCGGCGAGCGGCTGTCCGCCGCCCTCGCCGAGCTCCCCGCGGACCGTCGTATCCCGGCGCTGGGCGATCGGCGGGCGCGGAGCCGCGAGGGCCTCGCCGGGCTGCTCGGGCCGGCCGGGTTCGGGACGGTGGGGTGGGAGACGGTCCTCATCGACCTCGGCGGCCCGGCGGAACGGGTGTGGGAGGCCGTGTCCGGCGTCTACGACATGGGCCCGCTCGACGAGGAGGCCCGCGCCGCCCTGCGCGAGGCGTTCCTCGCGGAGGCCCGGGCGGCATCGGGCTCGGCGGACGGGCACCTCCCGTACGGGTTCAGGATCCACCTCGCGACGGCGCGGCTGCGGTGAGGCCGGTCCCGTCGGGCACCTGAATATTTCATCACGAGAAATATTCAGGTGGTCGTCGGCGTTGGCCACGGAGCCGGGTGCGGGAAGGCCCCGCACGGCTGGAGACGGGAGCGACGCCGTGCGCGTGGAGATCTGGACCGACATCAACTGCCCGTGGTGCTACATCGGCAAGGCCCGGTTCGAGCAGGCCCTGGAGCGGTTCCCCCACCGTGGGGACGTGGAGGTCGTCCACCGCTCCTTCGAGCTCGACCCCCACTCGCCGGCCGAGGCACGACCGGTCGTCCCGCTGATCGCCGCCAAGTACGGGCTCAGCCTGGAGCAGGCCGAGGCGGCGGAGGCCCGGATCGCGGACAACGCGCACGGGGAGGGGCTGGCGTACCTCCGCGAGGGCCGCGACGCGGCGAACTCCTTCGACATGCACCGCCTGCTGCACTTCGCCAAGGACCACGGGCGGCAGGGGGAGCTGCTGGACGCGCTGTACCGGGCCAACTTCGCCGACGCGCGATCCGCGTTCGCGGAAGGACGGCTGGTGGAACTGGCCGTCGAGGCGGGCCTGGACGGGGAGGCCGCGGCGGCGGTGCTGGCCGATCCGGACGCCTACGCGGAGGCGGTGCGCGAGGACGAGGCGACGGCGGGCGCGATGGGCGCCACCGGGGTGCCGTTCTTCGTGTTCGACCGGCGGCTCGGGGTCTCGGGCGCCCAGCCGGCCGAGACGTTCACGGCGGCGCTGGAGCAGGCTTGGGAGAGCCGGGTGGTGGTGCCGCTGCTGGTCGGCGGCGCCGGTGGCGGCACGAGCGGTGACGGCAGCGGCGAGGTCTGCGGGCCGGACGGGTGCGAGCTGCCGCAGCGGTGAGGTGAGGGGCGCGGGGGAGGGATTGGGCGGGGGCGCCGTCCAGCGCCCCCCCCGGCCGGTGTCGTTTAAAAAAAAACGAGCCCCCCAGACAAAACCCGGAAGGGGGTGGCG
>NZ_JBHVPH010000012.1:0-156552 GCF_042887425.1 Kitasatospora sp. NPDC057940 | reverse complement strand
CGCGGGCTGCGGGCCGGAGGGGGGCGTGGTGCCGCCGCGGTGGGGTGAGGGGCGGGCAGATGTTTGCCGGGGGGGCCGATTCCGTGCCCCGCCGACTTCCTGCTCCGCCGACTTCCTGCTTCGGAGGGTCAGCGCTTGGGGGTGATGAGGCGGATGCCGGTCCAGTCCGCTGCGGCGCTGATGGCCTTGGTCGAGGCGAGGCCGGCCGTCTGGGCGGCCTCGTTGACGTCGCTGGGCTCGATGTAGCCGTCCCGGCCCGACTTCGGGGTGAGCAGCCAGATCATGCCGCCCTCTCCGAGGAGGCCGATGGCATCGACCAGGGCGTCGGTGAGGTCGCCGTCGTCGTCGCGGAACCAGAGCAGGACGGTGTCTGCCGCGTCCTCGTAGTCCTCGTCGACGAGGTCCTGGCCGGTGATCGACTCGATGCCCTCGCGGAGGTCCTGGTCGACGTCGTCGTCGTAGCCGATCTCCTGGACGACCCGCCCGGGCTGGAACCCGAGCCGGGCCGCCGGGTTGGTGCGCTCTGTCGTCATGCCGGTGTTCCTTTGACTTGGAGGCGCCTGTCGCCTCGCATCCGGGTAGCCAACCAGACGCGGACGGTGGTCGGCGCGGAACACGCCCGGGAATTGACGGTGCGTCAGATCTCGCGACAGGAGACGATCCCGGCCGAGCCGACGGCCAGCAGGAGTTGGGCGCCCCCGGTGGCATCGGCCCGGGTGATGGTGGCGCCCAGCTCGCCGGGCGGGAGGGGGAACGTGTGCGGGCGCAGGTCCGCGTCGTGCGCCACGACTGCGTCGCCCTCGACGTAAAGCAGCAGGTATTCGGCGACGTCGGACACGTCGGTTCCCCTCCCCTGGGGTGGCTGGCGCTTGGCCCTGCCCACGCTAGGGGCCGCGCGGGGCGCGGTCGGTGGCATTCACCCGGCACCACTCCCACGGGTGAATCCGGCAGAGGGTGGGCGGGGGTTGAGGCGGGCGGGGTGGCCGGCGGCGTTGCGACCGGCGGCCTCGCGGTAGGCGATGCGCTGGACGGCGGTGAGCAGGCGGTAGAGGTTGAGGGCGGCGTCGGAGCCGTCGGCGACGAAGCCCAAGTGGAAGATGAAGGCTTCGAGTTCGCGCCAGTCGAAGTCGTCGGGGACGGGCTGGGCGGCGCCGGGGGCGAGGGTGTTGAAGGCGGCGGCGACGGCGTAGTGCGTCGCGGCGAGGGCGTTGGCCAGGGGGTTGGGGCCGAAGTCGGGGCCCAGGTCCGGGTCGGGCATGTCAGGGGTCCTCCTCGTCGGGCTTTGCAACGTTGAGTGCGGTGATGACGCCCAGGACGACGGTGGCGATCGCCAGGGCGAGGAGGACGGCGAAGGCGGCGGCGATCAGGAAGCGCACGGGTCTTCGCGGTCTCGTTCGGCGGCGAGGAGGAGGGAGAGGAGGTTGAGGAGCGTGGAGGCCGGGGCGGTGTTGAAGCGGACGAGGACGCGGCCGTCGATGGTGCGGTCGATGGTGGCGGAGGGGAAGATGAGGCCGAACCTGCGTCCGCGCTCGTCGACTTCGGCGAGGAGCGTACGGATGTGGTCGTCGGTGTAGTACCGGATCCGGGGGTCGGTCGGGAGCATCGGGCGGCGGCGGGGAAGGGGCATCAGGCGGCGTCCAACTGCAGCTCGAACCAGACGGCCTTGCCCTGCTTGCGCAGGTCGGCGCCGAAGCGGTGGGTGAGGGAACGGACGAGATGCAGGCCTCGGCCGGAGAGCGCGTAGGGGTCGACGGGGGCGCACGGCTCGGGCGGGAGGGTCTGGCTGTCGTCACAGACCGAGACGCGGAGCCGGTGGTTGAGGAGGGAGAGCACGACGAGGGGCGCGAGGCTCCCGGCGTGCTTCCAGGCGTTGAAGAAGAGTTCGTGGAGGGCGAGTTCGGCGTCGGAGATGGTGGGGGGCGGCCAGCCGGCGGTGGCGAGGAGGTCGCACAGCTCGGTGCGGGCGGCGGTCCAGTCGGGAGGGTTGGAAGCACGCATGGGAGACCCCGGGAGGGAGAGGAGGGGAATCGGCGGAAACGTCGCCATGAACCCGGCTGACGCTCCGTCATGTGATAGGTGCAACACTGAGAGTAGGGGCCTATCTGGCAAGGTTGCAAGCCGATCCAGGAGACTCGTGTCAGCCATCACTCGTTGGTGGCATCCCGGAGGGGTTGTGCGCGAGACTGCGCCGACAGGGAAGGACGATCGTGGGATACAAGGGACCAATCAGCCAACGGCAGCGCCGATTCGGCGAGGAGTTGCAGCACCTGCGGACAGCCGCCGGGCTGTCGTCGGCCGATGCCGGGGCACTGGTCGGCATGAAGGTTCCGGCAGTGAGTCACACCGAGGCTGGCCGGATCACTCTCAACCCCGAACGCCTCGAAGTCTGGCTCGACGCCTATGGCTGCACGGACCCGGTATACCGCGCGGGTCTTACCGAGATGGGTCGGAGCAGCGGCAAGGGCTGGTGGAGCGAGTTCGAGGGCAAAGTCCCGGCACTCGCGCTGGATCTGGCCGAGGCGGAGGACAGGGCGCAGACCTTCTCCGTGTTCGACACACTCCATATCCCCGGCAGCTTGCAGGTCCCGGGCTATATCGAAGCTATCTACAAGGATGCTTATCAAGATGGCCGTTGGGACACGGCGACCGCCGTCCAGTTCCGTCTACAGCGGCAGCGTGTCCTGACCGACAGTAGGCGCCAGTTTCGATTCGTCATCCACGAAGCAGCTCTTCGGATGCGGTTCGCCGGCAAATCAGTCATGCACGAGCAGCTTCTTCACCTCGTCGATATGGCGGAACTACCCAATGTCACGATCGAGATCATTCCATTCGACGCCCCCAAGAAGGTCCCCTACACAGGCGCCTTCCTGATCTGCGACCCCGGGTGCACCGCCCTGTCGACCATCATCCTGGATGGGCCCAAGCGCGCTATTCACCTTGGAGATCCATCAGATGTAGTGGCCTACCACCAGAAGTTTCGAGAGGCCTGCGATCTCTCGTTACCGGCCGTGGACGCGTCGAAGCCCAGGCGTGACTCCTCTCGTGACTCGTGGGGACTCCTTCAGCACCTCGTCTACCAGCTCCAAACGTGAAAGGCGCCCGATGTCCGACCTTGCCTGGCAGAAGTCATCCTTCAGCGATGCAGACGGCGGCAGCACATGTCTTGAACTAGCAACTGGGGTCGACAGCCTCCGCCACCTCCGCGAATCCGACGACCCCGACGTCGTCGTCACCACCACCGCCCCCAAACTCCGCGCCTTCATCCTCGGCGCCAAGGCCGGCGAGTTCGACCACCTCGTCTGAGCCTGAACCCCTGCCGCACGCCCGGCGGTCAGCACACTTGGTGCTGACCGCCCCCGCCCAGCTCCCTGTTCCGGGCTGCCCGCACTGGGTTAGCGTGGACCCCATGTCGAGTGACCTGCCCGCGCTACGGGCATCCCATCAGGACCGGGACCGCATCGTAGAAACGCTGCAGGTCGCCGCCGCAGACGGCCGGCTCACCCCCGACGAGCTTGAAACCCGACTGGAAGCCGCGCTCTCGGCCCGGACGCTCGGCGAACTGGCCGAGCTGACCACCGACCTGCCGGGCTTCGCATCGCCCGTGGCCGTGCCGAAGGACGTGCTGGTCATCGACCAGCGCGGCGGCAAGTACACCCGGGCGGGGCGCTGGGTGGTCCCCCGGCACATCGAGTTGCGGCCGAAGCACTGCACGGTCGTCCTCGACTTCACCGAGGCGGTCATCACGGCCGACACCCTTCAGATCGACGTGTCCCTGCGGCACGGCAAGCTGCTCATCATCAGCCCGCCGGGCCTCGTCACCCTCGACACCGACGGTCTCACCCTGGTCTTCTCCAAGGTCAAGCAGCGCTTCGACAGCGGCGGCGACGCCAGGCCCCGGCTCCGCATCGAGCTCGTCGGCACCCTCAAACACGCCTCGGTCGTCGCGCGCCCTCCCCGCCGCCGCCTCTTCAGCGCTTGAGGCAGACCCACTCCACAGCTACACACCCTCGCCCGCTCGTCGATCCCGACGAGCGGGCGATCTCGTTCCCCAACCAACCTCCCGCCCTCAAAGCGCCCTCCACGACGCACCGTTGGCCGATTCCGGCCTTCCGTCACGACCACGCCGGTGAGAAACTTTGAGAAATTTCGGCTAGGAGGAGCAATCGTGAAGCCGCGACTCACCGGCAGCCCGCGTTGAGCACCGCACGACAGGGTGTCCACGAAGCCCGCCTGGAACTCGGCCGACGCCTTCGCACGATCCGTACGGCGGCCGGGCTCGACGGACGCACCCTCGCGGGCCGGCTCGGCTGGCCCGCGAGCAAGGTGTCCAAGCTTCAGCAAGGGCGGCAATCCCCCACGGTCGCCGACGTCCGGGCCTGGGCCGACGCCTGCGACGTCCCCGAGGCCGCTGCGGAACTCGTCGTCCAACTGCACGAGCTGGACGACCGGTACGCCCAATGGCGGCGCGAGCTGCGGCACGGCCACGCCGCAGTCCAGAAGTCCTGGGCCGACATGGAGGCCGCGGCACAGACCATCCGCGCATTCGAACCCTGCTGGGTGCCGGGTCTTCTCCAGACCGCCGACTACGCGGCCGCACGGTTCCGCGAGCACGCCCAGCTCAACGACAGCCCGCCGGACACGGACGCCGCCGTGGCCGCCCGCCTCGCCCGTCAACAGATCCTGTACTCGCACTCGCCCGGCGGCCGGCACTGGCACATCCTCCTCACCGAGGCCGCCCTGCTCTACGGGACGGCCTCCGCCGAGGTGATGCGCGCCCAGATCGACCGCCTGGTCTCCGCGACGACCCTCCCGGCCCTGCGCCTGGGCGTCGTGCCGTTCCGCACACGCCTGCCCGCCTCACCCGTGCACGGATTCTGGGTCTTCGACGACCAGCTGGCCTCCGTCGAGGTCGTCAGTGGCGAACTCCGACTGGGCCTGCCCGAGGAGATCGCCCAGTACCGCAAGGTCTTCGACCTGCTGGCCCCGAGCGCGCTCTACGACGCGGACGCCCGGCGGCTGCTCACCGCAGCTGCCGAAAGCTGGATCTGATATAGCATCAAAAAGAATGTCGGCGACTTCCGCTGCATGAACCTGCTCGCTCTCGCCGGGCAAGTTCAAGCAAGTTCGTGGTGCGGGTCCCGAGTTGTGCGGCAAGCTCTCTCACAGCGATCGACTCCAACCACGAGGAGGCCCACGATGGCGCTGCACAAGCTCGGGCAAGACCCCGACAGCCCCGAAGGCAAGTCCCCGACCGTCTACCTCGATGACGTGACGGGCAACTACATCCTCCAGGGCTGGAAGGTCCTCGACCCGAACCGTCTCGCGCAGATGGACATCCCCGGGCACGAGACCGTGATCGAATTCCCCAGGCGAATGATGCAGTTCTTCCCGGAGGTGAACGGTGGCAGCGGCCCCCACGCTTGAGGACCTGCTGCGGTCCTGCACCCGCTCGGCGCTTCACCTTGAGATGCGCGACGGCTACATGCGAGACGATCCGCTGTTCGTCCGCTGGCTCGACGGGCTCCGCGACGACCCGGCCGACCGTTCGACGTGGTGGAGCCCTTGGTTGCAGTTGGTCCAGGAGACCACCGCCCGAGGCGTCGAGATCCGGCGCGCCCGCGTGGTGTCGGAGCCGGTCAGCGAGTACGTCCGGTTCGAGCACGAGATCACGTTCCGGAACATCGCCTCCGGCGAGCAGGTCAGCTGGCTTCCGCGTAGGCAGACGACCGACCTCGCGCTCCCCGGCAATGACTTCTGGCTGATCGACGGGCAGTACCTCGTCGTCCACCACTTCAGCGGCGAGGGCGACTTCGTCGGCGACGAGATCAGCACCGACCCGGAGATCCTGAAGCTCTGCCACTCCGCGTTCGAGGCCGTCTGGGAACGGGCAGTGCCGCACGAGGACTTCCGGCTGCACTAGACCGTGTCCGCGTCATCCAGCGTCCAGCAAGCCAAACAGGCTCTCGGCCAGCGTCTGCGCGATATCCGGCGAGATTCCGGACTCAGCGCGCGGGCGGTGGCCGAGGCCGCTGGGTGGCATGAATCGAAGTGCTCCAAGATCCAGAGTGGCCGGGTGATGCCGTCGGAGGCTGACATACGCGTCTGGACGGCCATCTGTGGCGTACCTGATCAGGCTGCGGACCTCATCGCAACTGCCCGGAACATCGAAGGCATGTACGTCGAGTGGCGCCGCCTCGAACGAGCCGGACTCAAGCGGGCGCAGGAATCCGTGCGCCCGCTGTTCGAGCGGACACGCCGCTTCCGCATGTATCAGTCGTGGGTCATCCCCGGCCTGCTCCAGACCGCCGCCTACACGCGTGCAGTGCTCCACACGATCGTGTCGCTGCGCAACACGCCCGACGACGTCGATGAAGCCGTCGCCGTACGGATGGAGCGGCAGAACGTGCTGCACACCGGAGACCATCGCTTCGCCGTCCTGGTCGAGGAGTGGGTGCTGCGAACGGTCATCGGCACGCCGGACGTCCTCCTGGGCCAGCTTGGCCATCTGATCGGTATCGGCTCCCTTCCCTCGGTCAGCCTCGGAGTGATTCCCCTCGGGACAACCAGGGGTGCGGGATGGCCGGTTGAGTCCTTCACCATGTACGACGATGCACAGGTGAACGTCGAGCTTGTCTCCGCCCACCTCACCATCACCCAACCGGCGGAGATCGCCGAGTACGGCCAGACCTTCTCCGAGCTGGCGAGCATCGCGGTCTACGGCGCCGAGGCACGTTCGCTCATCACCCAGGCCATCGACGCGCTCGGGTGAATCCGGGCAAGGTCGAGCAAGTTCATCGACCGGGCGTAGGCCCCCTCCCTACCGTTGAGGACACAACGAGCTGACAGGAGAGGGCCGTTGCAGGTCACCGATCCCCCGAAGCCGAAGAAGTCCGCCTCGCCCCCGTCGCCGAGGCCGCCGGACCTGTAGCCACGCGACGACCTCCACACCGCACCGACCAGCAAGGAGGGCCAATGAGCGGAACGGCCGGCAAGCACGCGGGCCAGCAGGACCCGGGCAAGGACAAACCGTCCAAGGACACCTCGCACCCGAAACCGCCTCCGAAGCACGAGAAGAAGGACCAGTGACGGAGAACATCCGCCAGGAGCAGGCCGCCGTGCGCGGCCTGCTCCTGGCCGTCAGCGAAGAACTCGGCAAGCCCGTCCCGCAGGAGTGGAAGGACGCGATCAGGGCGACCCCGCGTCACCGGTTCCTGCCGGACCGAATCTGGCTGGACGACGAGAACGGGGACCTCCGGCCCTGCGACCTCCGGGACGATCCCGACCGGTGGTTCGAGGCCGCCTACGCCAACGAACCTGCCGTCACGCAGGTCAACGACGGTGAGGAACCGGCCGACGGCGAGGAGGCCTGGGCGTCGTCCTCCGCCTCCTCGCCCGCCATGGTCGTGCGGATGCTCGACGACCTCGGTGTCTGGCCGGGCTTGAAGGCCCTGGAGATCGGCACCGGGACGGGCTGGAACGCCGCGCTGCTCGCCCACCGGCTCGGCGCCGATCGGGTCACCTCGATCGAGGTCGACCCTGACGTCGCCCGGCAGGCCCGCGCCTCACTCAACGCGGCCGGGCTCGCCGTGGAGGCCGTCTGCGGGGACGGCGCCGACGGCTGGGCCTCCCGGCAGCCGTACGACCGGATCATCTCCACCTGCTCGGTCCGCAGGGTACCGACGGCGTGGATCGAGCAGACCGACCCCGGCGGCGTGATCGTCACACCCTGGGAGAGCCCGATGCTCTCCTTCGGCCTGCTCAGGCTCGTCGTCGGCGAGCACCACACCTACGGGAAGTTCAGCGCGCACGGCTCGTTCATGCTGATGCGCGCCCAGCGGACGGACCTGCGGATCTACCGGGACGTCGTACGCGACCACCACCAGCCCGACGAGTCCACCACCCGGCTGTCGCCGTGGCAGGTGTGCGGCGATGACCTGGACGTACGGTTCGCACTCGGCCTGAAACTCGGCGACGTGTGGACCGCCTGGCATCACGAACCCGACATCGAGGGGGTGGCCACCCGTCTGTGGGTGGCCACCACGGACGCCACCTCGTGGGCCGCGGTGGACCACGATGGCCGCCAGGAGGAACGGTTCACGGTCTGGCAGTACGGGCCTCGCCGACTCTGGGACGAGATCGAGGAGGCCCACGGCTGGTGGGAGAAGGCCGACCGGCCGGGCCCGGACCGGTTCGGGCTCCGGATCGTCGGCGACGAGCAGCAGGTCTTCCTCGACGGCCCGGCCACCGTCATCAGCCGGGTGCCGTAGGACGAGGCCCCTCCCGCCCGCTCGTTGGAGCCCAACGAGCGGGCGGCAAAGCAGATCTGCGCGGCGATGAGGAGGAACGATGACGAACCCGGTACTTGAGGGCCTGGCCACGGCCAAGATTTCCGCCGTACACCTTGAGATGCGCGACACCTACCAGCCCGGCGACCCCGAATTCATCGCATGGCAGCAGGGGAAGCGCCTTGACCCCGCTGCCGAGCGATCGTCCTGGTGGCGCCCGTTCCTGGACGTGGTAGCCGAGACGACGGCACGCGGTGTCGCGATGAGGCGCGCCCGGGTCGTCTCCGAGCCGGTCACCGACTACATCCGGTACGAGTACGACGTGACGTTCCCGAACGTCCGAGCGGGCGAACAGGTCCGTTGGCTTCCCCGCCGGAAGGCGGCCGACATCGCGCTGCCCGGCACCGACCTGTGGCTGTTCGACGGGTCGTCGGTGCTGTTCACGTACTTCTCGGGCGTCGGTGAGGTCGTCGACCGTGAATGGCGCACCGAGCCGGCCGTCGTCGAACTGGTGAAGTCGGCATTCGAGGCGGTGTGGGAGCGAGCGATCCCGCACGAGGAGTACCGGCTTCACTGATCCAGCATGGCCGCCTCGCCTGCACGCCCTACCCTCGACGGCAATCCTCTTGCTCCGTCCACATGTTGGGGACCAACCAACGGGCTGTGCTGCCCCCGGGGGCAGGGTTGCTGCCCCCGCCATCCCTACCGCTGCGGGCGTGGGCGGGGTATCCAGGACTCACCGGCCATCGACCCGAAGGGACGCCGATGAGGACCCGCGACAGTGACGACAAGGCGCACTCCCCCTCGACCAGCTCTCCCGCCTCCGCCCGGACACCGACACCCGCACTGCTCGGCCTCCAGGCGTCCGTCGGCAACGCCGCCGTCGTCCAGCGGCTCCAGCGGGCCGGCCAGGTGCAGCGCTCCGGCGCCGCCGTCCACGACGTGCTGCGCAGCGGCGGCCGCTCGCTCGACGGCGCCACCCGCGCCGACATGGAGGCCCGCCTGGGCGCCGACTTCTCGGACGTCCGGATCCACGACGACAGCGCCGCCCGGAGCTCCGCCGCCGAGATCGGCGCCCGCGCCTACACCTCCGGCAACCACGTCGTCATCGGCGACGGCGGCGGCGACCGGCACACCCTCGCCCACGAGCTGACCCACGTCCTCCAGCAGCGGCAGGGCCCCGTGGCGGGCTCCGACAACGGCTCCGGGCTGAGCATCAGCGACCCGTCCGACCGCTTCGAGCGCGAGGCCGAGGCCAACGCCCGGCGGGTGCTGTCCGGCCCGGCCGCAGGCCACCAAACCGCCCACGCCGCCGACCACGCCGCCGCCCACGAGGACGAGGAGCACGGAGGCTGAGCCGTCTCGCCCCCGCCCATGAACGGGATCGTTCATCGTTTGTCTACCGCCTTGCCCCATGGTCAGTCCCACGGGGCGCCCCGAACTTTCACGGGCGCGATATGGACGAAAGAGGTACCCGGGGATGAAGGCAGTGAAGGCAGTGCGACGCATGGCCGTCGGGGTGGCGGCGACGGCGCTGGCGCTGACGGGGACGATGCTGGGGGCCGGCACCGCGCAGGCGGCGTACGACCCGGTGACCCACACGCTCTGGAACGACGAGCCGCTCTACCCGGGCTGGCACGTCGACTCCGAGAACTCCCGGCTGATCATGCAGTCCGACGGCAACCTGGTCGTCTACCGCGGGTACAACACCCCGAACCCGCTGGCCGTGTGGGACTCCCGCACCAACGTGAACCACTGCGGGTACAAGGCGGTCATGCAGTCCGACGGCAACCTGGTCGTCTACTCCGCCTCCGGGGGCGTCTGCTGGTCCTCCGGCACGTACGGGCACCCGGGCGCCCGGCTGGTGGTGAAGAAGCTCGGCGGCGTCGCCATCTACTGGGGTGACGGCGAGGTCCCCATCGTCACCACGCCCACCAGCGACATCCGCATGTGGGCGATGTCCTCGGACCTCTACTAAGGCGTGTCTGACACGCCCTAGCCCCAGCCTCCGGACGGAGCGCCGCTCAGGCGCCCCGTTCGGCGAGCCAGCGGACCAGGTCGGCGACGGACCACTGCGGGCGGGCCGCGAGGCGCGCCGCCACCGACCGCAGGAGTACGGGCAGGTAGCCGCAGAGCTCGGCGACCTCGGCGGCCGGGCCCGGCTCCCGGCGGATCCGCTCGGCGCCGACGACCCGGGCCAGCAGCTCGTACGCGTCCTGCGGCTCCAGCGGGCCCACGGCCAACCGGGCCGCGTCGGCGGGCAGGGCGCCCGGTTCGGCGCCGGCCACGACGGCCGCGCAGCCCGCCACCGCGGGCAGCAGCGGCGCCGGGTCGGTGACGCCGTCGAGCACGACGAGCACCCGCCGCCCGGCGAGCGCGGCCCGGTAGCGGGCGCCCAGTTCGCCGACGTCGGCGTCCTCGACGGGCCGCTCCCCCAGGGCCCGCAGGAAGGCGGGCAGCACCGTGCCCGGCTCCGCCGTCTCGCCGGCCGCGTACAGCTGCCCGTCCGGGAAGGCGTCCTGGACGGTGTGCGCCAGGTGCACGGCGAGCGCGGAGGTGCCGCTGCCGGCCGGCCCGGACAGGCCGAGCACCGGCGAGGCCCCGGCATCGGCACCACCGCCGTCACCGCCGTCACAGGCCGTCCGCAGGATCCGCTCGGCCTCCCGCACCTGGGCCGCCCGCCCGACCAGGTCGGGGATGTCCGGCGGCAGTTGGCAGGGCCGGGCGGGCCGGCGCGGCGGTACCGGGGCGGACGGCGCCGCGAGCTCGGCGTCCCCTCCCCGGATGCGGGCGTGCAGGTCCGCGACCGCCGGTGCCGGTTCGAGCCCCAGCTCGCGGTCCAGCCGTTCGCGCAGCGCCTCGAAGGCGGCCAGCGCCTCGGCCGTCCGCCCGCAGCGGTGCAGGGCCAGCAGGTGGAGGCGCTGGACCTCCTCGTCGCGCGGGTGTGCGGCGGCGAGCGCGTCCAGTGCGGGCAGCGCCTCGGCGTGCCGGCCGAGCGCCAGGTCCAGGTCGTGCAGCACCTTGACGGCGGCGTGGTGTCCGGCGGCGAGCCGTTCGCGGGCGCGTTCGGCGAAACCGCCGGGCACGCCGTCCAGCGCGCGCCCCTCCCACAGCGCGAGCGCGCCGGCGAGCAACTCCCGGGCCCGCAGCGGGTCGTCGTAGCGCAGCGTGACGGCCTCGGCCACCCCGGCCTCGTAGCGGAACAGGTCGACGGCGGCCCGATCCACCGCCAGCCGGTAGCCACCGGCGGTGGCGACCAACAGGCCGGGGGCCGCGAGGGCGCGCCGCAGCCGGTGCGCGTGGGTGCCGATCTGGCCGGCCGGAGCCTTGGGCCAACGGGCGTCATCCTCGCCCCACAAGCCCTCGACCAGCCGTTCAGTGGGCACGAGCTGGCCCGGGGCGAGCAGCAGGGCGGCCAGCACGGCCCGCTGCTGCGGCCGGCCGAGGTCGATCTCGCGGCCGTCACACCGGGCCCGCAGCGGCCCCAGCACACGGAATTCGAGCCCCATGCCCCCACCCCTCGAAGCCATGAGTTTCAAGTACACAATCCGTGACAGAGCATAGGTGACCGGACCAGGGGGCACCGCCGTCCGCACAGAACTGGCGCGATCCGGGCACCGCACGACATTCGGGGACGGGACATGGTTGACATCGGGGCGTCCGGACTGCGGTTCGGACTGCTGGGGCCGCTGCGCGCCTGGCACGGGGAGCGGGAGATCGAACTGGGCCGGCCGCAGCAGCGGGCCGTCCTGGCGGTGCTGCTGAGCGCCGCCGGACGGACGGTGGCGACGCCGGTGCTGGTGGAGGGGGTGTGGGGCGGGGCCGCGCCGGCCGACCCCCGCAAGGCCGTCCAGCTGGCCGTCTCCCGGCTGCGGTCGGCCTTCAAGCCGTACACCGGGCCGGATCCGCAGCGGA
The DNA here is from genome assembly GCF_042887425.1 of Kitasatospora sp. NPDC057940. Taxonomy (NCBI): domain Bacteria; kingdom Bacillati; phylum Actinomycetota; class Actinomycetes; order Kitasatosporales; family Streptomycetaceae; genus Kitasatospora; species Kitasatospora sp. NPDC057940. Next base: position 144,352 of record NZ_JBHVPH010000012.1, on the reverse strand, counting down.
TGCCGCTGGTGCGGGTCGGCGACGGCTACGCGCTGCGGGTGCCGGACGCGGAGGTGGACGCGGCCCGCTGGGAGGAACTGCTGGCCACGGCCGGACGGCTGCGCGACGAGCAGGCCCCGCCGCAGGAGGTCCGGGAGGTCCTGCTGGCCGCGCAGCGGCTGTGGGTCGGCGAACCGCTGGCCGGGCTGCCCGGGCCGCACGCCGAGGCCGTCCGCTCCCGCCTCGCCGAACAGCGACTTCACGCCAAGGAGACGCGGCTGGAGCTGGACGCGGAGATCGGCGACCACACCGGCCTGACGGCCGAGGCCGCCGCCCTCGCCCTGGAACACCCCGAACGGCCCCGGCTGACCGCCGTCCTGATGCGCGCCCTCTACCAGGCGGGCCGCAAGGCCGAGGCGCTCGCCGTGTACGAGGACGCCCGCCGCCGGCTGCCGCCCGGCGGGGACGGGCCCACCCGGCACGAGGACACCCGGCGGCCGCCGACGGCCGCCGCCACGACGGCCGAGGACGGCCCCGCCGCACTGCACCTGCGGATCCTGCGCGAGGACCCGTCCCTGCTGCCCGCCCCCGCCGCCTCCGCCTCCGCCCGCGCCGAACCCGCCGCCGCCTGGCAGCCGCCCGACCAACTGCCCGACGGCCTGGCCGACTTCACCGGCCGCACGGAGGAGGTCGAGACCCTGGTGGACCGCCTCGCCGGGGCCGGCGGGCGAGCCGTCGTGGTCTCCGCCCTGGACGGCATGGGCGGGGTCGGCAAGACCACGCTCGCCGTGCACGTCGCCCGACAGGCCCACGGGCGCTTCCCCGACGGACGGCTCTTCGCCGACCTGCGCGGCGCCGACCGCACCCCGCTGGACCCGGGCGCGGTGCTCGCCGGCTTCCTGCGCGCCCTCGGCGTGGCCGCCGCCGAGATCCCGCTCGACACCGGGGAGCGCTCCGCCCTCTACCGCTCGGCGCTGGCCGGGCGGCGGGTCCTCGTCGTCCTCGACAACGCCGCCACCCTCGGCCAGGTCGAACCGCTGCTGCCCGGCTCGTCCGGCTGCGCCGTCCTGGTCACCAGCCGCGTCCGGCTGGCCGGCCTCGCCGGGGCGCACCAGATGCGCCTGGACACCCTGCCGCCCGCCGAGGCGCTGGAACTGCTGACCCGGATCGTCGGCGCCGACCGCGTCGACGCCGAACCCGGCGCCGCCGAGGAGATCGTGCGGGCCTGCGGACTGCTGCCGCTCGCCGTGCGCATCGTCGCCTCCCGGCTCGCCGCCGACCCCGCGCTCACCCTGGCCGCGCTCGCCGACGGGCTGCGCCGGGAACACCGGCTGGCCGAACTCAGCGACGGCGAACGGACGGTGGAGGCCACCTTCGCCCTCTCCTACCACCGCCTCGACACCGAACTCGCCCGCGCCTTCCGCCTGCTGTCCCTGCCCGACGCCCCGGACGTCCCGCTGCCCTGCGCGGCCGCCCTGCTCGGCCGCAGCGAAGCCGAGACCGACGAGCTCCTCGAAGCGCTCGTCGACCTCAACCTGCTGCACTCCCCCCGCTTCGGCCGCTACGGCTTCCACGACCTGGTCCGCGACTACGCCCGCGGCCGGCTCGCCGCCGAGGAGCCCGCCGCCGAGCACACCGCCGCCGCCGACCGGCTGGTCGACTACTGCCTGGCCACCGCCCGCAACGCCGACCGCGCCGCCCGCAAGGCCGACCCGGTCGAACTCAGCCTGCTCGACGCACCCGTCCGCTCCCCCGGGAAGACGATCACGGACGGGCCCGCCGCCGTCCGCTGGATGCGCGAACAGGCCGGCGTGCACGCCGCCGCCATCGCCCTGAGCTGCGCCGACCCGGCGCTGCCGCTCGACCGGGCCGCCGAACTCGCCGACCGGATGGGCTCCGTACTCGCCGAACGCACCCAGACCCGCGACATCGCCGACCTCTCCGACCGCATCGCCCGCGAGGCCGCCGCCCGCGGCGACCACGGCCCGCTCGCCCTCGCCCGCTACGTGCGCGGCGGCATGCTCTGGCACATCAACCGCTACGCCGAGTCCGAACAGGACATCCGCCAGGCCGTCGCGCTCTGCCAGGACGACGACCGCGGCAACGGGGGCAGCGGCGACGGCCCGAAGGTCCGCGTCCTCGCCAAGGCCCTGCTCACCCTCGGCGGCAACGCCCGCGTCCACGGCCGCTACGCCGACGCCGCCCGACACGCCGGCCGCGCCGCCGACCTGTTCCGCCGCCTCGGCGCCGAACGCTCCGAGGGCAGCGCGCTCGGCGAGTTCGCGTTCAGCTGCGCCCAGACCGGCCGGCTGGCCGAGGCCCGGGACGCCGCCGAGCGCGGCGCCCGCCTGATGAGCGGATCCGGCCCGGTGTCCGCCGCCACCGGCCGCTACTACCTGGCCCGGGTCCTGCGGCTGTGCGGCGACCCGGAGGCGGCGCTCGCCCACGCCGTCGGCGCCCGCGACGAGTTCGCCGCCCTCCAGGTGACGGTGTTCGCGGCGGCGGCGGGCGACCTCGCCGCCCGGATCCACGCCGAGGCCGAACGCTGGCTGCTCGCCGCCGACGCCGCCGAGGCGGCGCTGCCGCTCGCCCGCCGCACCAGCGCCGCCCTGGAGGCCGCGCTGCTGCGCACCCTGGGCACCGCGCTCACCGGCCTCGGCCGCCCCCGCCAGGCCCGCGCCTGCCTGGCGGACGCGCTGGAGGTGTACGAGCGGCTCGGGCTCGGCGAGGACGCCGAGCGGACCAGGGCCCTGCTGGACGGCCTGCCGCGGCCCTGAGCGTGTCCCCGGGGGCCGTCCACCCCTTGTTGATCACTTGTCTACCGCGGTCCGCGATCTTCTCTCTCGTCAGGTCGCGGACCGCACCAGTGCGGAGCCGGGGCCACTCCCACCGAAGATAGGCGCGACTCATGCCCACGCTCCCGCAGAACGGCCAGACCTGGACCCTCAAGTCCGCGAACGGAACGGTCGCCGACGTGCGCTCCAGCCAGAGCAGCCCGGGCACCCCGGTCCAGTCCTGGGGCCCCAACGGCACCACCGCCCAGGGCTGGGTCTTCTGGGCCAAGGACGGCGGCAGCTGGCTCCTGGAGACCCAGCTCACCAACGGCAGGCACGCCCCCGGCCAGGCCGTCGTCATCGACTACAACTACTCCACCGGCCAGACCTGGCTGTTCAACGAGCACGGGCAGCCCAACCAGCGCTGGGTGCTGGACGTCATCGACAACGACTGGTTCCGGATCCGGACCGCCCGCTGCGACGAGGGCCAGCTGTTCCTCACCGCGGCCGCCCCCGGCTCCCCGCTCACCCTCACCAAGCAGGACGACAACAACCCGGCGCAGCGCTGGCAGCTCATCCCGGCCGGCGGCCAGAACGGCGGCGCCGGCGGCCAGCAGCAGCCGCAGCCCCAGCCCCAGCCGCAGCCCGGCGGCGACTTCCGCACCGAGATGCTGGCCTCCGTCAACACGGAGCGCGGCCGGGCCGGCCTCCAGCCGCTGCGGCTCGACGACCGCCTGAGCGCCGCCGCCCAGCGGCACGCCAACGACATGGCGTCCCACGACCTCACCCAGCACGACGGCACCGACGGCAGCAACCCGTGGGACCGCATCCACGCCGCCGGCTTCCAGTTCCGCTCGGCCGCCGAGAACGTCACCCCGGGGAACAGCGTGGCGGAGGCCATGCAGATGTGGATGAACAGCCCGCACCACCGCGACAACATCCTGGGCCGCGACTTCACCTCCATCGGCATCGGCTACACCCCCCGCCAGCGCGGCAACTGGGGCCGCTACGTCCAGACCTTCGCCCAGGCCTGACCTCCCCGCCCCCTCAGTCGTCACAGCAGCCACAGCAGCCACAGCAAGCAAGGAGCCACCCTCATGTCCTCGAACGCGGCGGACCTGATCCGCGTCGCCCGAGACGAGGTCGGATACCAGGAGGGCCGCAGCGGCTCGCACTGGAACAACATCCAGAAGTACTCCCCGGCCGTCCCCGGCCTGGAGTGGTCCCAGGGCGAGGCCTGGTGCGCGACGTTCGTCGCCTGGTGCGCCCGGCAGTCCGGCAACGCCGGACTGTTCCCGGTGACGGCCTCCTGCGCGGAGGGCGTCGCCTGGTTCAGGGACCGCGACCGCTTCACCGACTACCCGGTGATCGGCGGCCAGGTGTTCTACGGCCCCGGCGGCGGCAGCCACACCGGCATCTGCGTCGCCTACACCGGCTCCACCATCACCACCGTCGAGGGCAACACCAACGACGACGGCAGCTCCGAGGGCGACGGCGTCTACCTCAAGACCCGTGACCGCAAGTCGAGTTGGGTGTACGGGTACGGCATCCCGGACTTCGCCGACGGCGTCATCCTCGCCGACCCGCAGTGGCGGGACCGCCAGGGGGCCGTCTACTTCGGGCAGGAGGCCTCCGCCGCCGACCAGCCGAACGGCGGCGCCCGGCCCCAGGCCGACGGCGGCGGGGACGGAGGCGGCGGCGAGGGCGGCTACGAGCCCTTCCCCGGCGCCGACTTCTTCCAGGACGGCCAGAAGAGCGACGTCATCACCCGGATGGGCGAGCGCCTGGTCGCCGAGGGCTGCTCCGCCTACGCCGAGGGCCCCGGCCCCGAGTGGTCCGGCGCGGACCTCGAATCCTTCCGCAACTGGCAGCACAAGCTGGGCGACTCCGGCGGCGACGCCGACGGAATCCCCGGCCCCAAGCAGTGGGACGCCCTCCAGGTCCCGCGCGGCTGACGCCGCGCCTCCACCCCATCCGGATCCACCGCACCCGGATCCACCGCACCCAGGGCCACCACACCCAGAAGGAGAACCCGATGAAACCCGTCACCCGTACCCGCAGGTTCCTCGCCGGGCTCGGCGCCGTCGCGGCCGTCGCGGGGGCGGCCGTGGTCACCGCCCCGGCCGCGCACGCCGCCGGCTGCGAGCTGCCGCCGAACCTGCAGACCGTCACCGCCGTCTACAACGGCGCCACCGGCGTCCTCGACCTGCCGGCCAACACGGAGGTCAACGGCCAGCGGATCGGCGTCTACCAGGGCAACCAGAGCGCCGCGCAGACCTGGTCGTTCTGGGGCTACTGCGACGGCACCACCGCCATCTCGCACGGCTCGGCCGGCAAGGTCGTCGACCTCGACACCCGCTCGGGCGCCGTCCAGCTCTGGGACACCCCCGGCGGCTGGGACGGCCTCAACCGCCCGGCCGGCGAGTGGCTGCCGACCAACCAGAAGTGGATCCGCACCGGCGAGGACCGCGGCTGGTACCTGATCCAGAACGTGGCCACCGGCCAGTGCCTCAAGTCCAACGGCGTCGCCCAGCTCACCTCGGTGACGTCCTGCAACGGCAACGACCCGGCCCAGCGCTGGAAGATCGGCTGACGGCTCACCGAGAGGGGTCCGACGGTTCCCGCCCCGGGCGCGGACCGTCGGACCCGACCCGTCCCCGGTCCGTTCGCCGACTCCGGCGAGCGGACCGGTCCGCGCCCACCACCCTCCGCCCGAGCCACCCCTGGGCCGGCGGAGGGGTTCGTCGGCGAGCCGGTCCTCGACCTGCCCGCCCACGAGTGGGCCCCGTGACACGCCGCCGAAACCCCTCCCCGACGGCGTGTCACGGTCAGGCGCCCGCCGTCACCGCACCGCGGACGTCCCACGCTCCGGCGCCCGCCGTCACCGCGCCGCGGGCACCCGCGCCGTCACCGCGCCACGGGCACCCGGTGGATCCGCAGGAAGGCGTCGACACCGAGCGCCGCGATCCGGGCGAGCTCCTCGTCCGCCACCGGCAGGGCGCCCCAGAACGAGCGCTCGGCGACGCCGTGGAAGGTCAGCAGCGTGAACTGCTCGGCCGTCTGCGGGGCGTCGTCGACGGCCAGCAGGCCCCGGTCCGCGATCGCCTCGAACCGCCGCGCGAGGTCGCGCTGCGAGGCGATCGGGCCGGCCTCCAGCCACGCCTCCAGGACGTCGGCCGGGATGTTGGCGACCTCGGCGCGGATGGCCCGGCCGAGCGCGCCGCGGTCCCCGGCCGAGAGGGCGGCCCGGGCCCGTTCGACCGCGAAGTCGGTGAGGCCCTGGCGCAGGTCCACCACCCGGTCGAGGTGCTTGTCCATCAACTCTCCCATGACCTCGGTGAGTTCGGCCGAGTTCTGGAGCGCGACGGAGAGGAAGAGGGTCTCCTTGTCGGCGAAGTGGTTGTAGACCGTGCGCTTGGACACCCCGGCCTCCGCCGCGATCGCGTCCATGCTGGCCCGGACGTAACCCTCGCGCCCGAACACCGCCGTCGCGGCCCGCGTGATCGCCTTGCGCTTCTCCGGCCGTCCCGCTCCGCCCGTCGCCGCCACGGCGTCACTCCTCATCTACCGGGACTCTCGAAAACTGCCCGGTGTAGTGTCTCCCGAGCCCGCCTGAGCCGGGTTGCCATCGAACAAGGGTGCTCTATGCTGCCTACAACCTCTACACCCGTGTAGAGGGAATTCAACAGCACGCCTGCCCCCGACCGGAACACGGAAGCCGAGCGCGGGAACCGGCCGGCCGAACAGCAGCGTCCAGAAGTGGCAGCGCACAACGGCTCATCTCACGAGGACCGGGCGCAGGCGCCACAGGGGCGCAAAGCACGGGAACACCGGGGGTGAGTGCGTGGCGGGGCGGCGAGGACGGACGTCCAACCAGGAGGCACACGGGCGAACGCCCGGCCAGGAGACGCAGGCACGGACGACCGACCAGCGGACGACCGGCCAACGGTCGGCCGACCAGCGAACGCGCGACCAGCGAACGACCGACCAGCGGACACCGGGGCGCGCCTCCGACCGCCGGCCACCGGGGCGCGCCTCCGACCAGGGAGCCCGCCGACGGGCGAACAAGGCCCCCGCCCGCCCCGGCCCCGGCGGAGCGGCCCTGCCCGTGGCCCTGGCCGTGGGGCTGCCGGCCGTGGGCGCCGGTATCGACGAGCTCTCCGGCCCCGGCATGGGGACGGCCTTCCTGGTGGGCGCCGTGCTCGGCACCGGCCTGGCGGCCGCACTCAGCAGCCGCAACGGCTGGTGGTGGGTCCTCGCCTCCACTCCGCTGCTGGTCCTGGGGGTGACGGCCGGCGCGGAACTGCTGGCCGACGGTGACGCCTACCAGGGCAAGAACCTGGCCACCGGCTCCGCGAAGTGGGTGGTCCACGACTTTCCCGTGATGGCCGCGGCCGCCGCGGCGGCCGCCCTGGTGATCGTGGTCCGGCTGGTCCGGGACCGGAGGAGGGACCATGGCTGAGAACCCGCAGACCCGGGACGGCGGCCGCGCCGCCGCGCCCCCGACCCGCCGCACGTCCCCCCTGCTGATCGCGGGCCGGACGCTGGCCTGCTCGGTCGCCCTCGCGGTGTTCGCCGCGAGCGGGGTGGTCTGGTACGAGGTGACGTCCCTCACGGACGGGATGACCACCTCCAACGCCATCGCCGAGACCAAGAAGAACGCGCCCAAGCACCTCGACAACTCGGTCAACATCCTGCTGATCGGCCTCGACAGCCGCAAGAACATGGACGGGACGGACCTGCCGCCGGAGTTCGTCCAGGACGAACTGCACGCCGGCCACAGCTCCGACATCGGCGGCTACAACACCAACTCCCTGATCCTGCTGCACATCCCCGCCGGCGGCGGCAAGGCGCAGGCCGTCTCCATCCCCCGTGACGACTACGTCATGACCTACACCGGGGACGGCAAGCAGGCCGGTATGCGCAAGATCAAGGAGGCCTACGGCGAGGCCAAGGAGAAGGCCACCCCGGCCCTCCAGGCGAAGGGGCTCAAGGGCGCGGACCTGGAGAAGGCCGGCCGTGACGCCGGCCGGGCGGCCACCATCCAGACCGTGCAGAAGTTCCTCGACCAGCCCGTCGACCACATAGCCGAAGTCAACCTGATGGGCTTCTACGACATCGCCAAGGCCGTCGAGCCGATCGAGGTCTGCCTCACCCACGACACCAAGGACCCGGCCATGGAGGGCCAGGGCTCCGGTGCCGACTTCCACAAGGGCATCAACAAGCTCAACGCCTCGCAGGCGCTCTCCTTCGTCCGCCAGCGCCACAACCTGGACGGCCCGGACGGCAACAGCGGCGACTTCGCCCGTACCCACCGCCAGCAGGCCTTCATCTCCTCCGTCGTGCACAAGCTCAAGCAGGACGGCGTCATCAGCGACCTCGGCAAGCTGCAGCAGCTGTTCGGCGTGGTGCAGAAGGACCTGGTCATCGACAACGAGTGGAACGTCCTCGACTTCGCCCAGCAGGCCCCCAACCTCACCGGCGGCAACGTCGAGTTCAACACCCTGACCTTCGACGGCTTCGGCACCCGCAACGGCCAGGACGTCAACCTGGTCACCCCCGCGAAGCTCCAGAAGGTCGTCAAGCAGATCTTCGGCTACGCCGACTCCGCCCCGGCCGCCCCCGAGGCGGCGGGCGACACGCCCGCCCCGGCGGCCTCCTCCGCTCCGCCCACGACCGCGCCGCCCACCACCAAGGCCGCCGTCCCCACCACCGTGGACGTCTTCAACGCCTCCACGGCCGCCGGGGTCTCCTCCACCGCCGAGTCCAAGGCCCTGGTCGCGATGGGCTTCAAGGCGGGCAAGACCGGCAGCGCCGCCGCGAAGCCCAAGACCACCACCGTGGCCTACGGCAAGGGCGCCAAGGAGGCGGCCGACCAGATCGCCGCCCGCTACGGCGTCACCGCCACGGAGTCCGCGTCGGCCCCCGCCGACCGGGTGGTCGTCACCCTCGGCACCGGCTTCACCGGCGCGACCGACGACAAGACGGGCGCCGCAGCGCCGGGCGGCTCCGCGACCGGGGCCCCGTCCGACCCGGCGGCCAACCTGCCCGTGCAGGGCCCGTCGGTCGACGCCCAGAGCGACGGCGGCATCCCCTGCGTCTACTGACACCCCGCACCTGACGCACCGAGCCGTAGGGAGGCTCCCACCAGGGAGCCTCCCTACGGCTTTTCCCCGCGCCTTCCCCCACGTCCGAATCCAGGGCGGACGCCCCTCGCGCAATTCTCCGTACTATGTATAGTGTACTGCGTACGGGATAACCGCGCGCCCGCGCCGACGAGAGGGCTCCGCCATGCAGATCACCACCACCACCCTCGCCCTGACCGTCGAGGACGTCACCGCCTCCGCCGCCTTCCTCCGGCGGCACTTCGGCTACACCGAGGAGATGTCGGCCGACGGCTTCGTCTCGCTCCAGCACCCCGGCGGCGGGGTCAACGTCGTCTGCCTGCGGCGCGGCCTGGAGGTGCTGCCCGAGGACCAGCGCGACCGGACCGCGTCCGGCGTCATCCTGGCGTTCGTCGTCGAGGACCTCGCCGGCGAGGAGCGGCGGCTGCGCGGCGAAGGGGTCGAGATCACCCTGCCGCTGCGCGAGGAGCCGTGGGGCGAGAAGCTGTTCCAGGTCACCGACCCGAACGGGGTCGTGATCGAACTGGTCGAGTGGGCCAGGCAGTAACCGCCCGCCAGAGCAGCAACCGAGCGCCCCGAGCAGGGACCGGGCGCCCGAAACGGCGGCGCCCCCTCGGCCGATGGCCGAGGGGGCGCCGCAGTGACCGGACCGGTCAGTCCACCGTCCAGGTGTCGCCGCCCGCCAGCAGCGCGGCCAGGTCGCCCGGCCCGCGATCGGCCTGCGCGGCCACCAGCTGGCCCGCCATCAGCTCGTCGTAGACGGGCCGCCGCACATCGCGCAGCACACCGATCGGGGTGTGGTGCAGGGTGTCGGCGTCGGCGATCCGGGACAGCGCGAAGGCCGCCGCCGGGTTGGCCGCGTGCGCGTCGTGGACCAGCACCCGCGCCTCGTTGTCCGCCGTCACCGGCGCGGTGAACAGCTCGCCGTCCGGGCCGCGGAACACGCCGCCGGCCAGGTCCGCGCCGAAGCGGATCGGCTGCCCGTGCTCCAGCCGGATCAGCGCCTCGTCCCGGGTGCCGGGCTGCTTCAGGGCCTCGAACGCGCCGTCGTTGAAGATGTTGCAGTTCTGGTAGATCTCCACCAGCGCGGTGCCCTCGTGCGCGGCCGCCGCCCGCAGCACCGACTGCAGGTGCTGGCGGTCCGAGTCGATCGTCCGGGCGACGAAGGTCGCCTCGGCGCCGATCGCCAGCGAGAGCGGGTTGAACGGCGCGTCCAGCGAGCCCATCGGCGTCGACTTGGTGATCTTGCCCAGCTCGCTGGTCGGCGAGTACTGGCCCTTGGTCAGGCCGTAGATCCGGTTGTTGAACAGCAGGATCTTCAGGTTGACGTTGCGCCGCAACGCGTGGATCAGGTGGTTGCCGCCGATGGACAGCGCGTCGCCGTCCCCCGTCACCACCCACACGCTCAGGTCCTGCCGCGAGGAGGCCAGCCCGGTCGCGATCGCCGGCGCGCGCCCGTGGATCGAGTGCACCCCGTAGGTGTTCATGTAGTACGGGAAGCGCGAGGAACAGCCGATCCCGGAGACGAACACGGTGTTCTCGCGCTTGATGCCGAGCTCCGGCATGAAGCCCTGCACCGCCGCCAGGACGGCGTAGTCCCCGCAGCCGGGGCACCAGCGCACCTCCTGGTCGGTCTTGAAGTCCCGGGCGCTCTGCGGCCCTTCGGCCTTGGGCACCAGGTTCAGGGAGGGGAAGCCGTTCTCGCTCATCGGTGGTCCTCCTCGTCCAGGGTGCCGATCGCCGCCGACAGCACGTCCGCCAACTGTGCCGCCTTGAACGGCAGTCCACGCACCTGGTTGTAGGACTCCGCGTCCACCAGGTACTTCGCCCGCAGCAGCAGCGCGAGCTGGCCGAGGTTCATCTCCGGGACGATGACCTTCTCGTAACTCCGGAGCACCGTGCCCAGGTTGGCCGGGAAGGGGTTCAGGTGGCGCAGGTGCGCCTGGGCGACCTCCCCGCCGTCCGCCCGCACCCGCCGCACGGCCGCGGTGATCGGCCCGTACGTCGAGCCCCAGCCGAGCACCAGCACCCGCGCCTCGCCGCTCGGGTCGTCGACCTCCACGTCGGGGACGGCGATCCCGTCGATCTTCGCCTGCCGGGTGCGGACCATGAAGTCGTGGTTCGCCGGGTCGTAGGAGATGTTCCCCGTCCCGTCCTGCTTCTCGATCCCGCCGATCCGGTGCTCCAGCCCCGGCGTGCCGGGCAGCGCCCACGGCCTGGCCAGGGTCTTCGGATCCCGCAGGTAGGGCCAGAACGAGCCGTCCTCGCGGTTCGGCCCGGTCGCGAAGTCCGGGCTGATCAGCGGGAGTTCGTCCACCTCCGGGATCCGCCACGGCTCCGAGCCGTTCGCCAGGTAGCCGTCCGAGAGCAGGAACACCGGCGTCCGGTACGTCACCGCGATCCGCGCCGCCTCCAGCGCGGCGTCGAAGCACTCGGCCGGCGTCGCCGGGGCGACGATCGGCACCGGCGCCTCGCCGTTGCGCCCGAACATCGCCTGCAGCAGGTCCGCCTGCTCCGTCTTGGTCGGCAGGCCGGTGGAGGGGCCGCCGCGCTGGATGTCCACGACCAGCAGCGGCAGTTCCAGCGACACCGCCAGGCCGATCGTCTCGCTCTTCAGCGCCACCCCGGGGCCCGAGGTCGTCGTCACGCCGAGCGCGCCGCCGAAGGACGCGCCGAGCGCGGCGCCGATCCCGGCGATCTCGTCCTCGGCCTGGAAGGTGCGGACGCCGAAGTTCTTGTGCCGGCTCAGCTCGTGCAGGATGTCCGAGGCCGGCGTGATCGGGTACGAGCCCAGGTACAGCGGCAGCCCGGAGCGCTGCGCGGCGGCGATCAGGCCGTAGGAGAGCGCCAGGTTCCCCGAGATGTTGCGGTAGCGCCCGGCCGGGAGCTTGGCCGGCGGCACCTCGTAGGAGACCGCGAAGGACTCCGTGGTCTCACCGAAGTTCCAACCCGCCTTGAAGGCGCTGATGTTCGCCTCGGCGATCTGCGGCTTCTTCGCGAACTTGCTGCGCAGGAAGGTCTCCGTCCCGCGGGTGGGGCGGTGGTACATCCAGGACAGCAGCCCCAGCGCGAACATGTTCTTGGCCCGCTCGGCGTCCTTGCGCGCCAGGCCGCTGTCCTTCAACGCCTCCAGGGTCAGCGTCGTCAGCGGCACCTTGTGCAGGTGGTAGCCCTCCAGCGAGCCGTCGGCCAGCGGATCCGCCGCGTAACCGACCTTCGCCAGCGCGCGCTTGGTGAACTCGTCCGTGTTGACGATGATCTGCGCGCCGCGCGGCAGGTCCTCCAGGTTCGCCTTCAGCGCCGCCGGGTTCATCGCCACCAGCACGTTCGGCGCGTCCCCCGGGGTGAGGATGTCGTGGTCCGCGAAGTGCAGTTGGAAGCTCGACACGCCCGGCAGCGTCCCGGCGGGCGCCCGGATCTCGGCCGGGAAGTTCGGCAGCGTGGAGAGGTCGTTGCCGAAGGACGCCGTCTCCGAGGTGAACCGGTCACCGGTGAGCTGCATGCCGTCACCCGAGTCGCCGGCGAAACGGATGATCACCCGGTCGAGTCGGCGGATCGGCTTGCTGTGCCTCGGCGGCGAACCTCCCGGGGCCGTTGGATCGGCGGGCACGGCCGCACCAGGGCGTCCGTCACCGTTCCCGGAACGACCACCATCGCCGTCCGAGCCGTCCACTGCCTCTGACTGATCGACCTGACTGGTCACTGCCGCGGACCTCCTCGAGGGCACACCACCGCGGGCGCGGCCCCGTGCCCCGTCCGCTTGGTGCACCTCCCGCATCCTATGCGCGGGCACTTGATCCCGGACGGAACTCCCACGTGCGGCGGGAAAACACCGGCCCGCGCCCGAACCGCACACGGGGTACAACGTACGACCGGCGGAGATCATTCCGCGTCCGACGGCCGCTCCCCGCCCCCGAGCTGCCCGGCCGCTCGGACGGCTACGAGTTGAGGTAGGTGAGCACCGCCAGCACCCGGCGGTGGTCCTCCGGGCTCTGCGCCAGGCCCAGCTTCAGGAAGATGTTGCTGACGTGCTTCTCCACCGCGCCGTCCGAGACCACCAGCTGCTTGGCCACCGCGCTGTTGGTGCGGCCCTCCGCCATCAGCCCGAGCACCTCCCGCTCGCGCGGCGTGAGGTTGGCCAGCACGTCGCCCTTGCGGCTGCGGCTGAGGAGTTGCTGCACGACCTCCGGGTCCAGCGCGGTGCCGCCCTCGGAGACCCGGACCACCGCGTCCGCGAACTCGCGCACCTCCGCGACCCGGTCCTTCAGCAGGTAGCCGACGCCCCGGGTCGAACCCGCCAGCAGCTCGGAGGCGTACCGCTCCTCCACGAACTGCGACAGCACCAGCACGTTCAGTTCCGGGTAGCGCGCGCGGAGCTCGACGCAGGCGCGCAGGCCCTCGTCGGTGTGGCTCGGCGGCATCCGCACGTCGGAGACCACGACGTCCGGCAGTTGCCCGGCCGCGGCCAGGTCGTGGATGGTCTTCACCAGCGCGGCGCCGTCGCCGACACCCGCCACGACCTCCAGGCCCCGGTCGGTGAGCAGCCGGGTCAGGCCCTCCCGCAGCAGTACGGAGTCCTCGGCTATGACGACGCGGCGCATGGTGACCTTCCCGGCAGGGCTGAGCTGACAGGGGCCAGTCTCCCCCATCCGGGTAAACACCCGGCCCGCCGTCCGCGGATCCGCCGGCCGGGGGCCGCCGCCCGCCGCGCCCCGGTCACATGGTCCGGATCGCCACCGCGTCGCAGAGCCCCTCCAGGGCCGCCTTCGCCGCGCAGTCCGGCAGCGGGGCGAGCAGCGCCCGGGCGTCCTCGGCCTGGCGCAGCGTCTCCCGGCGGGCGCGCTCCAGCGCGGGGTGGCGGCGCAGCAGCCGCAGCGCCTCGGCGTGCAGCTCGTCGTCGGCGAGGTCCAGGGTGAGCAGTTCGCGCAGCCGGGCGTCGGCCGGGTCGGCGGGGTCGGCCGGCATCTGCTCCAGCAGCAGGGTCGGCAGGGTCGGCACGCCCTCGCGCAGGTCGGTGCCGGGGGTCTTGCCGGACTCCTGGCCGTCGCTGGCGATGTCCAGCACGTCGTCGGCCAGCTGGAAGGCGATGCCGATCCGCTCGCCGAACTCGCTGAGGGTGTCCACCATCCACGGCTCGGCGCCGGCCATCAGCGCTCCTATCCGGCAGGAGACCGCGATCAGCGAGCCGGTCTTGCCGGCCAGCACGTCGAGGTAGTGCAGCAGCGGGTCGCCGTCCGGGCCGGGGCCGCGGGTCTCCAGGATCTGGCCGGTGACCAGCCGCTCGAAGGCGTCGGCCTGCATCCGCACCGCCTCGGGGCCGAGGTCGGCGAGCACCTGGGAGGCGCGGGAGAACAGGAAGTCGCCGGTGAGGATGGCCACCGAGTTGTCCCAGCGGGAGTTGGCGCTGGGGGCGCCGCGGCGCACCGGGGCCTCGTCCATGACGTCGTCGTGGTACAGGGTCGCCAGGTGGGTGAGCTCGACGACGACGGCGGCCGGCACCACGCCGGGCGCCCCCGGGTCGCCGAACTGCGCCGCCAGCAGCAGCAGCAGCGGACGGAAGCGCTTGCCGCCGGCCTCGATGAGGTGACTGGCGGTGATGGTGATGAACGGGACGTCGCTCTTGACGGCCTCGGCGAGCGCCGTCTCCACCGCGTCCAGTCCGGCCTGAACGTCCCGGGTCAGGTCGCGGTCCTGCACGCTGAGCCCGAAGGGTCCCACGACGGTCACGAAGACCACTCCTCTGTCCCTGGTCGATCTAGCGGCCTGGTCCCTGAGTGCCGCCGCTGGCCATACAGGCAGGGTATCCGGTCACGAGTGGATCACTGCACGGGCGTGCGGATCCTGTCATGATCGGGCCGGATGCCCTGGTCAGGGCGGCTGTGGGGGCAGTACTGCGGTGGGGGCGAATTCAGCTGGAAAACACGGGCCGGAGCCCCTCCGCCGGCGGGCCGGCGGCAAACGCGCGTCCGGACCGCGCGCCGAGGGCGCGGCCCGGACGGGCCCGGGGCGGCGGCGCCGCCCCGGAGGCGGTCAGCGGACGAACAGCGCGGCCTTCGACGCCAGGTCCAGGAAGTACTGCGGCAGCAGGCCGAGACCCAGCGTGACCAGCACCCCCACCCCGATCGCGGTCGCCGTGAAGGCGCTCGGGATCGCGACCGTCGGGCCGCCCGGCTTCGGGTCGGAGAAGAACATCAGCACGATGACCCGGATGTAGAAGAACGCGGCCACCGCCGAACTCAGCACACCGACGATCACCAGCGGCGTCGCCCCGCCGGCCGCCGCCGCCTGGAACACCGCGAACTTCCCGGTGAACCCGGAGGTCAGCGGGATCCCGGCGAAGGCCAGCAGGAACAGCGCGAACACCGCCGCCACCAGCGGCGAGCGCCGGCCCAGCCCGGCCCAGCTGGACAGGTGGGTCGCCTCCCCCTTGGAGTCGCGCACCAGGGTGACCACGGCGAACGCGCCGAGCGTCACGAAGGAGTACGACAGCAGGTAGAACAGCACCGAGGACAGGCCCTGCTTGTTGGTGGCGATCACGCCCGTGAGGATGAACCCGGCGTGCGCGATCGAGGAGTACGCCAGCAGCCGCTTGACGTCCTGCTGGGTGACCGCCAGCACCGCGCCCACCACCATGGTGAGGATCGCCACCCCCCACAGCACCGGTCGCCAGTCCAGCCGCAGGCCGGGGAAGGCCACGTAGAACAGCCGCAGGAACGCCCCGAAGGCCGCGACCTTCGTCGCCGCCGCCATGAAGCCGGTCACCGGGGTCGGCGCGCCCTGGTACACGTCCGGGGTCCAGGAGTGGAACGGCACCGCGCCGACCTTGAACAGCAGGCCGACCGCGAGCATCGCCAGGCCGATCAGCAGCAGCGCGTCACTCTGGGTGCTGCTCAGCTGCGCCGGGGTGGTCATCGCCTTGCCGGAGATCACGTCCGAGATGTCGCCGAGCTTCACGCTGCCCGCGTAGCCGTACAGCAGCGCGGTGCCGAACAGGAAGAACGCCGAGGCGAAGGCGCCCAGCAGGAAGTACTTGACGGCCGCCTCCTGGGAGAGCAGCCGGCGGCGCCGGGCCAGCGCGCAGAGCAGGTACAGCGGGAGGGAGAAGACCTCCAGCGCCACGAACATCGTCAGCAGGTCGTTGGCCGCGGGGAACAGCAGCATCCCGCCGACCGCGAACATGGTGAGCGGGAAGACCTCGCTGGTGGCGAAGCCGGCCCGGACCGCGGCCCGCTCCTGCTCGCCGCCGGGGGTGGCGGCGGCCTGGGCCGCGAAGGCGTCGGCGGGCAGGCCGCCCGCCTTGGGCTCCAGCTTCCGTTCGGCGTAGGTGAGCACCGCGACGACGGCGGCCAGCAGGATCACACCTTGCAGGAACAGTGCCGGGCCGTCCAGCGCGACGGACTCCATGGCCAGCAGGTCGACCCGGGTGGAGCCGAAGCCCTGGGAGGCCAGCACCACCACGGCGACGAAGGAGCCGATCAGCCCGGCCAGGGCGAGCGACACCTGCGTCCAGTGCCGGTACCGGCGGGGCACGAAGGCCTCCACCAGGATGCCGGCCACGGCGGCGCCGAACACCACCAGCATCGGGGAGAGCTGGCCGTACTCCAGGTGCGGCGCCGGGATGCTGGCGGTGTTGCCGCCGGCGGCGGCGAGCATGCCGGTGGTGCTCACTTCTGCTCACCTCCTGAGGTGGCGGCGACCGGGTGGGCCGGCGCCGGGTCGGTCTCGTGGACCTGCGAGAGCGTCGCGTTCACCGAGGGGTTGACCAGGTCGGTGAGCGGCTTGGGGTAGACGCCGAGCAGGATGGTCAGCGCCACCAGCGGGGCGACCACGGCCAGTTCGCGGACCTTGAGGTCGGGCATCCCGCCGACGCCGGCCTTCACCGGGCCGGTCATGGTGCGCTGGTACAGCAGCAGGGCGTACAGCGCGGCCAGCACGATGCCGAAGGTCGCCACGATGCCGATCGCCGGGTAGCGGGTGAACGTGCCGACCAGCACCAGGAACTCGCTGACGAACGGGGCCAGCCCGGGCAGCGACAGGGTGGCCAGACCGCCGACCAGGAACGTTCCGGCGAGCACCGGGGCGACCTTCTGCACCCCGCCGTAGTCGGCGATCAGCCGCGAGCCGCGGCGGGAGATCAGGAAGCCCGCCACCAGCATCCACGCGGCGGTGGAGATGCCGTGGTTGACCATGTAGAGGGTGGCGCCGCTCTGGCCCTGGCTGGTCAGCGCGAAGATGCCCATGATGATGAAGCCGAAGTGCGAGATCGACGCGTAGGCGACCAGCCGCTTGATGTCCTTCTGACCGACCGCCAGCAGCGCGCCGTAGATGATCCCGATCACCGACAGGACCAGGATCACCGGGGCGAAGGTCTTCGAGGCGTGCGGGAACAGCCCGAGGCAGAAGCGCAGCATCGCGAAGGTGCCGACCTTGTCGACCACGGCGGTGATCAGCACGGCGGTGCCGGCGGTGGCCTCGCCCATCGCGTTCGGCAGCCAGGTGTGCAGCGGCCACAGCGGGGCCTTCACCGCGAAGGCGAAGAAGAAGCCGAGGAACAGCGCCTTCTCGGCGGTGCCGGACAGCTGGAGCCTGCCGTCGGCGATCGCCGAGGTGAGGGTCCGGAGGTCGAAGGTGCCGAAGCCCTGGTCCTGCGCGATCACGTACAGGCCGATCACGGCGGCCAGCATCACCAGGCCGCCGAGCAGGTTGTAGAGCAGGAACTTCACGGCCGCGTACGAGCGCTGGCGCGCCGCGTCGGGGCCGCCGGCCCGGTCGCCGAAGCCGCCGATCAGGAAGTACATCGGGATCAGCATGGCTTCGAAGAACACGTAGAAGAGGAAGACGTCGGTGGCGTAGAAGGAGACGACCACCATCGCCTCCACCGCCAGGATCAGGGCGAAGAAGCCCTGGGTGCGGCGCCTGTTCTCGAACGTGCCGTCGGGGGCGGCCGGCCCCGGGTCGGCGTCGTGCCAGGAGGCCAGCATCACCACCGGCACCAGGACGGCGGTGAGCAGGGCGAGGACGGCGCCGATGCCGTCCACGCCGAGCGAGAAGGTGATGCCGAAGGAGCGGATCCAGCTGTACGACTCGGTCAGCTGGTAGCGGTCGCCGTGCGGGTCGAAGCGGGTCGCCACCACGGCGGCCAGCACCAGGGTGACGACCGAGACGCCCAGGGCGACGGCCTTGGTGGTCGAGCGGCGGCGCTCGGTCGACCCGGCGGGCAGGGCGGCGGTCAGCACCGCGCCGGCCGCCGGGACGGCACAGGTGGCGGTCAGCAACGCGCTCATGGCCGCACCCCCCACGTGGAATCTGCGCGAGTCATCAGACGGACCTCATCAGGAGAGTCGTGGCGACCAGCACCAGCGTGCCGCCGAACATGGAGAGCGCGTACGAGCGGACGAAGCCGTTCTGGACCCGCCGCAGCCGACTGGATACGCCTCCGATGGTGGCGGCCAGGCCGTTGACGAAGCCGTCCAGGCCGCGGCTGTCGAAGTAGACCAGCGTCGCGGTGAGCGCCGAGCCCGGGCGGACCAGGACGGCGTGGTTGAAGTCGTCCTGGAGCAGGTCGCGGCGGGCGGCCCGGGTGAGCGGGGAGCCGACCGGCGGCACCACGGGGACGGCGGAGCGCCCGTACATCAGGTACGAGACGAGGACGCCGGCCAGCATGCAGGCCGTGGTGAGCACGGTGACCACCAGCGGGGCGAGCGGCGAGTTGCCCTCGGAGTGTCCGGTGACCGGCTCCAGCCATTTCAGGAACGAGTCGTTGAAGGCGAACAGCCCGCCGGCGAAGACCGAGCCGAAGGCCAGCAGGACCATCGGGATGGTCATGGTCTTCGGGGACTCGTGCGGGTGCGGGGCGTTGCCCTCCGCGTCCGGCTGCCAGCGCTTCTCGCCGAAGAAGGTCAGCAGCATCACCCGGGTCATGTAGAACGCGGTGACGGCGGCGCCGGTCAGCGCGCACAGGCCGAGGATCCAGCCCTCGGTGCCGCCCTTGGCGAAGGCCGCCTCGATGATCTTGTCCTTGGAGAAGAAGCCGGACAGGCCGGGGAAGCCGATGATCGCCAGGTAGCCGAGGCCGAAGGTGACGAAGGTGACCGGCATGAACTTGCGCAGGCCGCCGTAGTGACGCATGTTCACCTCGTCGTTCATGCCGTGCATGACCGACCCGGCACCGAGGAACAGCCCGGCCTTGAAGAAGCCGTGCGTCACCAGGTGCATGATCGCGAAGGCGTAGCCGATCGGGCCGAGCCCGGCCGCCAGCACCATGTAGCCGATCTGCGACATCGTCGACCCGGCCAGCGCCTTCTTGATGTCGTCCTTCGCGCAACCGACGATCGCACCGAACAGCAGCGTGACCGCGCCGACCACCACCACGGCGGTCTGCGCGTCCGGCGCCAGGTCGAAGATCGCCGACGAGCGGGTGATCAGGTAGACGCCGGCGGTCACCATGGTGGCCGCGTGGATCAGCGCCGACACCGGGGTCGGGCCCTCCATCGCGTCGCCCAGCCAGGACTGCAGCGGCACCTGCGCCGACTTGCCGCAGGCCGCCAGCAGCAGCATCAGGCCGATCGCCGTCAGCTTGCCCTCGCTCGCCTGCGCCGCCCCACCGGCCCCTCCTTCTGAACCGAGGATCGGCTGGAAGGCGAAGGAGCCGAACTCGGTGAACATCAGCATGATCGCGATCGACAGGCCCAGGTCGCCGACCCGGTTGACGATGAACGCCTTCTTCGCCGCCGTCGCCGCGCTCGGCTTGTGCTGCCAGAAGCCGATCAGCAGGTACGAGGCGAGGCCCACACCCTCCCAACCGAAGTACAGCAGCAGGTAGTTGTCGGCGACCACCAGCAGCAGCATGGCGGCCAGGAACAGGTTCAGGTACGCGAAGAAGCGGCGCCGGCGCTCGTCGTGCGCCATGTAGCCCACCGAGTACAGGTGGATCAGCGTGCCGACGCCGGTGATCAGCAGGACGAAGGTCATCGACAACTGGTCGAGCCGGAACGACATGTCGGCCTGGAACCCGTTCACCGGGATCCAGCTGAACAGGTGCTCGGTGACGGCCCGGTGCTCGGCCTCGCGGCCCAGCATGTCCCGGAACAGCGCCAGGCCGAAGCCGAACGAGAGCGCCGCGAGGGCGGTGGCCAGCCAGTGGCCGAAGCGGTCCAGCGCGCGGCCGCCGAGCAGGAGCAGGGCGGCGCCGGCCAGCGGGGCCGCCACCAGCAGCGGAATGAGAGAGTTCACCGAGGCCCTCCGCCTACAGCTTCATCAGATTGCTGTCGTCGACCGAAGCGGAGTGCCTGGTCCGGAAGATGGAGACGATGATGGCGAGGCCGACCACGACCTCGGCCGCCGCGACCACCATCGTGAAGAACGCGATGATCTGGCCGTCCAGGGTGCCGTGCAGCCGGGAGAAGGTCACCAGGGCGAGGTTCGAGGCGTTCAGCATCAGCTCCACGCACATGAACAGCACGATCGCGTTGCGCCGGATCAGCACTCCGGCCGCGCCGATGGTGAACAACAGGGCCGCGAGGTACAGGTAGTTGACCGGGTTCACTCCGCTCCCTCCTCGTCGGCGCGGCCGTTCGGGCCGCCCTTGCCGTTCAGACCGTCCTTGGCATTCAGGCCGTTCGAACCGCCGTTGCCGTTCAGGCCGTTCAGCCCGTTCGGACCGCTGTTGCCGTTCACCGACGCCGGCACCGGCTCCAGGGACTTGCGCGGTCCGGAGACCGCCGGCCGCTCGGACGACGGCCGGCCCAGCCAGTCCGCCGTGGTGTTCTCCAGCTCGGCCATCCGCCGCAGCATCTCCTGGCTGACGTCCCGGACCTGGCCGCGCTCGCGCAGCGTCGCCATCACCGAGTCCTCGGCGATCGTGCCGTCCGGCAGCAGCGCCGGGACGTCCACCGCGTTGTGCCGCGCGTACACGCCCGGCGCCGGCAGCGGCGGCAGCTGGAGGTTGTCCACGACCCGCTGGGCGGCCAGCTCGCGCTGCGTCTTCGGCGCCTTCACGTGCTCGCGGTGGGTCAGCACCATCGCACCGATCGCCGCGGTGATCAGCAGCGCGCCGGTGACCTCGAACGCCCACACGTACCGGGTGAAGATCAGCCGGGCCAGACCCGGCACGTTGCCCTCGGCGTTCGCCTCGGACAGGCCGGTGAAGTGGTCCAGCCGCGCGTTGGCGATCCCGGCGATCAGCAGCACGCCGAAGCCCAGCCCGCACAGCACCGCGGCGAACCGCTGGCCCTTCAACTGCTCCTTCAGGGAGTCCTCGCTGGTGACACCGACCAGCATCACCACGAACAGGAACAGCATCATGATCGCGCCGGTGTAGACGACGATCTGCACCACGCCCAGGAACACCGCGCCCTGCGCCATGTAGCAGACCGCCAGCGCCATCATCGTGGCCGCCAGGCACAGCGCACTGTGCACGGCCTTGCGCATCAGCACCATGCCGAGCGCGCCGCCGACCGCGATCACCGCGAGCACCCAGAACTGGACGGCCTCCCCGAGGGAGGTCGTCCCGGTCGCGGCCAGGTTGAGGGAGGTCACTGCTGGACCTCCCGCTCCCGGTCGGTGCGCTCCTGCTGGACCGTCCCGGGCGCCGCCGCGGTGATCTCGCCCCGGTAGTACGCGCCCTCGTCGGCGCCCGGGAAGATCGAGTGCGGGGAGTCCACCATGCCCTCGGACAGACCGACCAGCAGTTGCTCCTTGGTGAAGATCAGGTCCCGGCGCGAGGAGTCGGCCAGCTCGTACTCGTTGGTCATGGTGAGCGCGCGGGTCGGGCAGGCCTCGATGCACAGCCCGCACAGGATGCAGCGGGCGTAGTTGATCTGGTAGACCGCGCCGTAGCGCTCGCCCGGCGAGTAGCGCTCCTCCTCCCGGTTGTCCGCGCCCTCCACGTAGATGGCGTCGGCCGGACAGGCCCACGCGCACAGCTCGCAGCCGACGCACTTCTCCAGGCCGTCCGGGTGCCGGTTCAGCTGGTGGCGGCCGTGGAAGCGCGGAGCGGTGGGCTTCTTCTGCTCCGGGTACTGCTCGGTGAGCCGCTTCTTGAACATGGCCTTGAAGGTCACGCCGAAGCCGGCGGCCGGGCCGAGGATCGACGGCTTGTCGGGCCGTTCGGCCCGCTCCGTCTGGTCGGACGACATCTCGGTTCAGCTCCCTTCGGTATGGTCGGCCCCGTTGAGGGCGTCCTGGAGTTGCTTCGGGGCCCGGCTGCGCCGGCGCGGCACCGGCGGGAGCTCCTGTCCGGGCAGCGGGGGCACCGGGTAGCCGCCCGCCATCGGGTCGAACTCCCCCTTCGGCGGGGCTGGTTCGGGCTCGGGTTCCTTCTTCAGGAAGTCCCGCAGCAGGGCGAGCAGCAGGATCGCCCCGACCGGCGCGCCGACGTACAGCACCACCTCGCCGAAGCCGTAGCCCTCGTTGCGCAGCGCCCGCACGCTCGCGATCAGCACCAGCCACACCAGCGAGACCGGGATCAGTACCTTCCAGCCCAGCTTCATGAACTGGTCGTAGCGGAACCGGGGCAGCGTGCCGCGCAGCCAGATGAAGAAGAACAGCAGCAGCTGGATCTTCAGCGTGATCCACAGCATCGGCCACCAGCCGTGGTTGGCGCCCTCCCAGAAGGTCGACACCGGCCACGGGGCCCGCCAGCCGCCCAGGAACAGGGTGGAGGCCACCGCCGAGACGGTCACCATGTTGACGTACTCGGCCAGCATGAACATCGCGAACTTCAGCGAGGAGTACTCGGTGTTGAAGCCGCCGACCAGCTCGCCCTCGGCCTCCGGGAGGTCGAACGGCGCCCGGTTGGTCTCACCCACCATCGCGATGATGTACACGATGAACGACACCGGCAGCAGCGCCGCGAACCAGGTCGGCTGCTGGTGCGCCACGATCTCCGAGGTCGACATCGACCCCGAGTAGATGAATACCGCCGCGAAGGACAGGCCCATCGCGATCTCGTAGCTGACCATCTGCGCGGCCGAGCGCAGCCCACCCAGCAGCGGGTACGTCGAACCGGACGACCAGCCGGCCAGCACGATGCCGTAGATGCCGATCGAGGCCGTCGCCAGGATGTACAGCAGCGCCACCGGGAAGTCGGTCAGCTGCATCGCCGTCCGGGTGCCGAAGATCGACACCTCGTTGCCGGCCGGCCCGAACGGGATCACCGCGAAGGCCATGAACGCCGGGACGGCGCAGACGATCGGGGCCAGGATGTAGACCACCTTGTCCGCGCCCTTGACCACCAGGTCTTCCTTGAGCGCCAGCTTCACGCCGTCCGCCAGGGACTGCAGCATCCCCCACGGCCCGTGCCGGTTCGGCCCGATGCGCAGCTGCATCCAGGCCACCACCTTGCGCTCCCAGACGATCGCGATCAGCACCGTCAGGACGAGGAAGCCGAAGCAGAACACCGCCTTCAGCAGCACCATCCACCACGGGTCCTGCCCGAAGAAGTGGAGCGTCTCGTACGGCTGCGGAGTCATCGCTCCTCCCCTTCGCTGCCCGCGTCGCCCGCCGCGGCCTCGGCCCGCGCGGCCGGCTCGGGGGCGGCCACGGCGATCGTGACCAGATGGCCGACGGTGGTGCCGAGCGCGCGGTGGGCGCCGCCCGGCGTGGAGTTGAGCGGGATCCAGACCGTGCGGTCCGGGATCGAGTCGGTGACCTCCAGCGGCAGGGTCAGCGAGCCGGCCGGGCCGGTCAGCCGCAGCGACCCGCCCCCCTCGGCACCGGCCTCCGACGCACCGGCCTCCGACGCGCCGATCTCCTTCGCGGTGGCCGGCGAGACCCGGGCCACCGCCCGGTGCCGGGTGCCCGCCAGGTGCGGATCGCCCTGCTGCAACGTGCCGTTGTCCAACAGCTGGCGCCAACCCGCCAGCACCGCCTGGCCGGTGGCCGGGCGGGGCAGCACGCCGGGGTGCGCGGCCGGGTCCGCGGACCGGTCGCCCGCCCACGGGGTGAAGTGGTCCAGCTCCAGCCGGGCCGCCCGGACGTCCGGCAGGCCCAGCCGGTGGCCCAGCGCCTCCGCCAGCATGGTCAGCACCCGCAGGTCCGGGTACAGGTGGCGGCCCATCTGCTGATCGGGCTTGAGCGCCGCCTCGAACATCCGCAGCCGGCCCTCCCAGTCCAGGAAGGCGCCGGCCTTCTCCGCCACCGCCGCCACCGGCAGCACCACGTCCGCGCGCGCCGTCACCGCGGAGGGCCGCAGCTCCAGCGACACCACGAACGGCACCGCCGCCAGCGCCGCGTCGGCCAGCGCCGGATCCGGCAGGTCGTCCGGGTCGACGCCGCCGACCAGCAGCGCGTCCAGCTCGCCGTGCGCCGCGGCCGTCAGGATCTGCTCGGTGTCCCGGCCCGGCCGGGACGGCAGCTCCGCCACCCCCCACACTCCGGCGGCCTCCGCCCGTGCGGCCTGAGCCGCCACCGGACGGCCGCCGGGCAGCAGCCCCGGCAGCAGGCCCGCCTCGACCGCACCGCGCTCGCCCGCCCGGCGCGGCACCCACGCCAGCCGGGCACCGGTCGCGTGCGCCAGGCGCAGCACCGCCGTCAGCGCGCCCGGGGCAACGGCCAGCCGCTCGCCCACCAGGATCACCGCGCCCGGGCCGCGCAGCAGCTCGGCGGCCCGCCCGGCCTCGTCGTTCAGCGGCTCGTCGGCGGCCAGCGCGGCGAACCACTCCGCCTCCGTGCCCGGGGCGGCCGGCAGCAGCGCGCCGCGCAGCTTGGCCAGGCCCCGGGAGGCGAACGCCGCCACCGAGTACACCTTCAGGCCCCGGTCGCGGCTGGCCTTGCGCAGCCGCAGGAAGACGATCGGCGACTCCTCCTCCGGCTCGAAGCCCGCCAGCAGCACCGCCGGCGCCTGCTCCAGCTGCTCGTAGGTCAGGCCCTCGCCGTCCACGTCCACGCCGCGCCCGGCGACGGCGGCGGCCAGGAAGTCCGCCTCCTCACCGCTGTGCGGGCGGGCCCGGAAGTCCACGTCGTTGGTGTCGAGCACCACCCGCGCGAACTTCCCGTACGCGTAGGCGTCCTCGACGGTGACCCGGCCGCCGGTCAGCACCCCGGCGCGGGCGCCGCGCAGTCCCTCGGCGGCCCGGGCCAGCGCCTCCGGCCAGGAGGCGGGCACCAGCTCGCCGTCCACCCGCACCAGCGGGGTGGCGATCCGGTCCCGCTGCTGGGCGTAGCGGAACGCGAACCGGCCCTTGTCGCAGTTCCACTCCTCGTTGACCGCCGGGTCCTCGCCCGCCAGCCGGCGCAGCACCTTGCCGCGCCGGTGGTCGGTGCGCTGGGCGCAGCCCGCGGAGCAGTGCTCGCACACGCTCGGCGAGGAGACCAGGTCGAACGGGCGGGAGCGGAAGCGGTAGGCCGCCGACGTCAGGGCGCCGACCGGGCAGATCTGGATGGTGTTCCCGGAGAAGTACGAGTCGAGCGGCTCGTCGTCCCCGGTGCCGACCTGCTGGAGCGCGCCGCGTTCCAGCAGGTCGATGAACGGGTCCCCGGCGATCTGCTGCGAGAAGCGGGTGCAGCGCGCGCACAGCACGCAGCGCTCCCGGTCCAGCAGCACCTGGGTGCTGAGCGGGATCGGCTTCTCGTAGGTGCGCTTCATCCCCTCGAAGCGGGTGTCGGCGTCACCGGTGGACATCGCCTGGTTCTGCAGCGGGCACTCGCCGCCCTTGTCGCAGACCGGGCAGTCCAGCGGGTGGTTGATCAGCAGCAGCTCCATCACGCCGCGCTGCGCCTTCTCGGCCACCGGTGAACTCACCTGGGTGCGCACCACCATGCCCTCGGCGACCGGGATGGTGCAGGAGGCGACGGGCTTGCGCTGACCCTCGATCTCGACGATGCACTGCCGGCAGGCGCCGGCCGGGTCGAGCAGCGGGTGGTCGCAGAAGCGCGGGATCTGGGTGCCGATCCGTTCGGCGGCCCGGATCACCAACGTCCCCTTGGGGACCTGCACTTCGACGCCGTCGATGGTGAGCGTGACCAGCTCGACCGCGGCCTTGTCGCCCGTGGAGGTGGATGGCTCTGTGATCGTCACGCGTGCACCTCCCTTTCGGTGGCGGACTGGTGGCCGGGGCGGGGGCCGTCGGCCCAGACGGTGGAGGCGGCCGGGTCGAACGGGCAGCGGCGCTCGGCCAGGTGCTGCTCGTACTCGGCCCGGAAGTGCTGGAGGGAGGAGACGATCGGGCTCGCGGCGCCGTCGCCCAGTGCGCAGAAGGACTTGCCGTTGATGTTGTCGGCGATGTCGAGGAGCTTCTCCAGGTCCCCGTCGACGCCCGCGCCCGCCTCGATCCGCTTGAGCAGTTGGACCAGCCAGTAGGTGCCCTCGCGGCAGGGGGTGCACTTGCCGCAGGACTCGTGGGCGTAGAACTCGGTCCAGCGGGTGACCGCCCGCACCACGCAGGTGGTCTCGTCGAAGACCTGCAGCGCCTTGGTGCCGAGCATCGAGCCGGCCGCGCCGACGCCCTCGTAGTCCAGCGGGACGTCCAGGTGCTCGTCGGTGAACATCGGGGTGGAGGAGCCGCCCGGGGTCCAGAACTTGAGCCGGTGCCCGGGGCGGACGCCGCCGCTCATGTCCAGCAGCTGGCGCAGCGTGATGCCCAGCGGCGCCTCGTACTGGCCGGGGTTGGTGACGTGGCCGGAGAGCGAGTACAGCGTGAAGCCGGGGGACTTCTCGGTGCCCAGGCCCTTGAACCACTCCTTGCCGCGGGCCAGGATCGGCGGCACCGAGGCGATCGACTCGACGTTGTTGACCACCGTCGGGCAGGCGTACAGGCCGGCGATCGCCGGGAACGGCGGCCGCAGCCGGGGCTGGCCGCGGCGGCCCTCCAGCGAGTCCAGCAGTGCCGTCTCCTCGCCGCAGATGTAGGCGCCGGCGCCGGCGTGCACGGTGATGTCGAGGTTGACGCCGGAGCCGAGGACGTCGCGGCCGAGCAGCCCGGCCTGGTACGCCTCGGCGACGGCCGCGTGCAGGCGGCGCAGCACCGGGACGACCTCGCCGCGCAGGTAGATGAACGCGTGGTCGCAGCGGATCGCGTAGGAGGCGATGATCATGCCCTCGATCAGCGCGTGCGGGTTGGCGAACATCAGCGGGATGTCCTTGCAGGTGCCCGGCTCGGACTCGTCCGCGTTGACCACCAGGTAGTGCGGCTTGCCGTCGTTCTGCGGGATGAACTGCCACTTCATCCCGGTGGGGAAGCCCGCGCCGCCGCGACCGCGCAGCCCGGCCTCCTTCACCAGGGCGATCACGTCGTCCGGCGGCATGGCGAGGGCCGCCTTGAGGCCGTCGTAGCCGTGGTGGCGGCGGTAGGTGGCCAGCGTCCAGGGCCGTTCGTCGTCCCAGGAGGCGGACAGGACGGGGGTGAGCAGCTTCTCGGCCGGCTCGGCGGCGGTCATCACGCTTCCGTCCCTTCGTGGCCGGTGCCCTCGTGACCGGTGCCTTCGTGGCGGGGTGCGACGACCTTGGTGCCGCCGGTGCCGGGCAGCGCCTCGCCCTTGGCCAGGCGCAGGCCGGCCAGCGAGGGCGCGCCGCCCGCGCCGGACTCGTCGTTGGCACCCGGGCGCTCGTCGGGGAAGCCCGCCAGGATCCGGGCGGACTCCTTGAAGGTGCACAGCCGGGCGCCGCGGGTCGGCCGGACCTCCCGGCCCGCGCGCAGGTCGTCGACCAGCCGCTTGGCGCTCTCCGGGGTCTGGTCGTCGAAGAACTCCCAGTTGACCATCACCACGGGCGCGTAGTCGCAGGCCGCGTTGCACTCGATGTGCTCGATCGAGATCTCGCCGTCCCCGGTGGTCTCGTTGTTGCGCACGCCGAGGTGCTGCTGGAGCTCGTCGAAGATCTGGTCGCCGCCGAGCACCGCGCACAGGGTGTTGGTGCAGACCCCGACGTGGTACTTCCCGGCCGGGCGCCGCCGGTACATGGTGTAGAAGGTGGCGACGGCGGTGACCTCGGCGGTGGTGAGGTCCAACTGCTCGGCGCAGAACCGGATGCCGGTCGGGCTGACGAAGCCCTCCTCGGCCTGCACCAGGTGCAGCAGCGGCAGCAGCGCCGACCGGGCCTGCGGGTAGCGGCCGATCAGCTCCGCGGCGTCGGCGGCCAGCCGGGCGTGCACCTCCTCGGGGTACGGTGTGGCCGGCAGCGCCGGCATCCCCAACTGGACGTCTGTCACCGGTCCACGCCTCCCATCACCGGGTCGATCCCGGCCACCGCGACGATCACGTCGGCGACCTGGCCGCCCTCGCACATCGCCGCCATCGTCTGCAGATTGGTGAACGACGGGTCCCGGAAATGGACCCGGTACGGGCGTGTCCCGCCGTCGCTGACGACGTGTACGCCCAGCTCGCCCTTGGGCGACTCGACCGCCGCGTACGCCTGGCCGACCGGGACTCGGAAACCCTCGGTGACCAGCTTGAAGTGGTGGATCAGGGCCTCCATCGAGGTGCCCATGATCTTGCGGATGTGGTCGAGCGAGTTGCCCATCCCGTCGGGGCCGACGGCGAGTTGGGCGGGCCAGGCGATCTTCTTGTCGGCCACCATCACCGGGCCCGGCCGCAGCCGGTCCAGGCACTGCTCGACGATCCCCAGCGACTGCCGCATCTCCTCCAGGCGGATCAGGAAGCGGCCGTAGGAGTCGGCGCTGTCCGCGGTCGCGACCTCGAAGTCGTAGTCCTGGTAGCCGCAGTACGGGTCGGTCTTGCGCAGGTCGTGCGGCAGGCCGGTGGCGCGCAGGATCGGGCCGGTGGCGCCGAGGGCCAGGCAGCCGGGCAGGTCGAGGAAGCCGACGTCGACCAGGCGGGCCTTGAACACCGGGTTCCCGGTGGCGAGTTTGTCGTACTCGTGCATCCGGGAGCGCAGGGTCTTCACGCACTCGCGGATCTGGTCGACGGCGCCGGGCGGGAGGTCCTGGGCGAGGCCGCCGGGGCGCACGTACGCGTGGTTCATGCGCAGGCCGGTGACCAGCTCGAAGACGTCCAGGATCAGCTCGCGGTCGCGGAAGCCGTAGATCATCAGGGTGGTGGAGCCGATCTCCATGCCGCCGGTGGCCAGGCAGACCAGGTGCGAGGCGATCCGGTTGAGCTCCATCATCAGCACCCGGATCACGCTGGCCCGGTCCGGGATGTCGTCGGTGATGCCGAGCAGCTTCTCGACGGCCAGGCAGTACGCGGTCTCGTTGAACAGCGGGGTCAGGTAGTCCATCCGGGTCACGAAGGTGGTGCCCTGGACCCAGTTGCGGAACTCCATGTTCTTCTCGATGCCGGTGTGGAGGTAGCCGATGCCGCAGCGGGCCTCCTTCACCGTCTCGCCGTCGATCTCCAGGATCAGCCGCAGCACGCCGTGGGTGGACGGGTGCTGGGGGCCCATGTTGACGATGATGCGCTCGTCGTCGGCCCGGCCGACCGCCTCGACCACCTCGCCCCAGTCGCCGCCGGTGACCGTGAAGACCCGGCCCTCGGTGGTCTCCCGGGACTCTGCCTGCTCGGTCTCCTCGTGGGGTCGGGTCTCTTCGTCGTGCCGAGCATCTTCGTGGTGCCGAGTACTCATCAGCTGTACGACCTCCGCTGGTCGGGAGCCGGGATCTGGGCGCCCTTGTACTCGACGGGGATGCCGCCGAGCGGGTAGTCCTTGCGCTGCGGGTGGCCCAGCCAGTCGTCCGGCATCATGATCCGGGTGAGCGCCGGGTGGCCGTCGAAGACCAGGCCGAAGAAGTCGTAGGCCTCGCGCTCGTGCCAGTCGTTGGTCGGGTAGACGCTCACCACGGAGGGGATGCGCGGGTCGGCGTCCGGCGCGGTGACCTCCACCCGGATCAGCCGTCCGTGGGTGATCGACCGCAGGTGGTAGACCGCGTGCAGCTCGCGGCCCTTGTCGTCGGGGTAGTGCACGCCGCTCACGCCCAGGCACAGTTCGAAGCGCAGCGCCGGGTCGTCGCGCAGGGTGCGGGCGGTCCGGAGCAGGTGCGCGCGGTCGATGTGGAAGGTGAGCTCGCCGCGGTCGACGACGGTCTTCTCGATCACCTCGGCCGGGTCCAGGCCCTGTTCCTCCAAGGCGCCCTCCAGCTCGTCGGCGACCTCGTCGAACCAGCCGCCGTACGGCCGTTCGCTCGGGCCGGGCAGCACGATCGGCGCGGCCAGGCCGCCGAAGCCGGAGGTGTCACCGCTGTCCTGGGCGCCGAACATGCCCTGCCGGCGGCCGACCACCTCGACCGGGATCTCGCGGACCGGGTGCTCGCGGCGGGTCTCGGGTACCTGCTCGTTCATCGCAGCAGCCCCCGCATCTCGCTGACCGGGGTGGCCTTGAGGGCGAGCGCCTCGCCGAGCTCCTCGGCCCGGATCCGGTTCGCGCCCAACGGCTCGTGCTGGATCTTGTCGTGCAGCTTCAGGATGGCGTCCATCAGCATCTCCGGGCGGGGCGGGCAACCGGGCAGGTAGATGTCCACCGGGACGATGTGGTCGACGCCCTGCACGATCGCGTAGTTGTTGAACATCCCGCCCGAGGAGGCGCAGACGCCCATCGAGATGACCCACTTCGGGTTGGCCATCTGGTCGTACACCTGGCGCAGCACCGGGGCCATCTTCTGGCTCACCCGACCCGCCACGATCATCAGATCGGCCTGCCGGGGCGAGCCCCGGAACACCTCCATGCCGAACCGGGCCAGGTCGTAGCGGCCGGCGCCGGTGGTCATCATCTCGATCGCGCAGCAGGCCAGACCGAAGGTGGCCGGGAAGAGTGACGCCTTGCGCACCCAACCGGCGGCCGTCTCCACGGTCGTGAGCAGAAAGCCGCTCGGCAGCTTCTCCTCGATTCCCATCAGATCCCTCTCAATGCCCTCAAGAAGCCCTCAAGTCCTGTGGTACGTCGGCCCGTTCGGGCTTGTCCGCTCGTTCACAAAGGCGGCGGCCACCCCGCGCTCAGTCCCACTCCAGGCCGCCGCGGCGCCACACGTAGGCGTAGGCGACGAAGACCGTGGCGATGAACAGGAGCATCTCGACCAACCCGAAGATCCC
Source organism: Kitasatospora sp. NPDC057940 (assembly GCF_042887425.1). NCBI lineage: Bacteria > Bacillati > Actinomycetota > Actinomycetes > Kitasatosporales > Streptomycetaceae > Kitasatospora > Kitasatospora sp. NPDC057940. The sequence continues at coordinate 113,496 of NZ_JBHVPH010000012.1, read as the reverse complement.
CAGGGCGTCGAAGGTCACCGCCCAGGGGTAGAGAAAGACGATCTCGATGTCGAAGACGATGAAGAGCATCGCCGTCAGGTAGTACTTGATCGGGAACCGACCGCCGCCCACGGGCTGCGGGGTCGGCTCGATGCCGCACTCGTACGCCTCCAACTTGGCCCGGTTGTACCGCTTGGGGCCGGTGAGTGAGGCCATCACGACGGAGCCGACCGCGAACGCCGCCGCGATGGCACCGAGTACGAGGATCGGCGCGTAGGCATTCATAGCCCCCGCTCCCTCCGTCCAGTCGTCCTTGACTGCAGATCGGAACCGGCGGGTCACGCTGTGGTGAACCCGCGTTCCGGTTCCCGGAATCCACCCCATGTGAGGCAGTTCACAAAGCCTGGAACGAGCGCATCCTATGCCCGTCGGCTTGTGATCTGCGACACGCAGTTCAACGTCATCTTTGTGATCTACGCCACGATGGGAATCGTGCCGAATATGAACATGCCCAGAGTTGTCGACACAAAGAAGTCAAATGGTCACAATCAGTCGCATTTACCTGTGAAGCGGCTGGTCAGAGCCGCGCTCCTATATCAACTATGCGTCGACGGGAGCAAATTTCGAGGCGTCATGTTGACGTGTTATAGCGGCTCACCCTGAGGGGTGGCGGGGGCCCGAACGCTCGCTTGACCCTTCGTTCACAAGCGTGCGAAACGGCCCTCGGAGCCGGCGGCCCCGGGCTCGACGGTCGCCTGGACTCCACCCGTAACGCGACAGAAGTCGCCTTACGATGAGCGCGGCGAGACCGCCACACCACGGCAAGCCCTGACGCGACTGGAGTCGACCGTGCACGAGAACACCCCCGGGACGAACCACCCCGGGACGGACCACCCCGGGACGGACCACCCCGAGCCCCGCACCCCGACCCCGCGCCCCGGCGGCCGCAGCGCCCGGGTCCGGGAGGGCGTGGTCGCCGCCACGCTCGCCGAGATCACCGAGAAGGGGTACGACGGCCTCACCGTCGAGGCGGTCGCGAGCCGCTCCGGCGTCCACAAGGCGACGCTGTACCGGCGGTGGGGCGGGGCGGACGGCCTGGTCGCGGACGCCCTGACCGCCTCGGCCGACCAGCCCTGGCCGCTGCCCGACACCGGCGACCTCCGCGAGGACCTGCGGCTGATCACCCGGGAGGTGTTCACCGTCTTCACCGATCCCGGCCTGGGCGCCACCCCCACCGCGCTGATCTTCGCCGCCCAGCGCTCCGACGCCGGCGCGACCGCCCTGCGCGCCTTCTTCGCCTCCCGCCACCGCCAGGCCGCCGAGGTCGCCGAACGAGCCGTCGCCCGGGGCGAGTTGCCCACCGGAACGGACGGCGCCGAGGTGGTCCGGGCCGCCACCGCCCCGCTCTACTACCGGCTGTTCGTCACCGGCGAGCCGCTGGACGCCCACACCGCCGAGCGGGCCGCCGACGCCGCCGCGCTGGCCGCCCGCGCCGGGCTGTTCACCTCCGCACCCGAGGCCAACCCCGGTCCCTCTAAGGACTCCTGACCCTCCATCCGCCCGGCAGGCCCCGAACCCCACCGATCCCTGCCGACCCCTACCGGATCCCCGCCCCGGCGTGGATGATGTCGCCATGCCAACCCCGCCGTCCACCACCCTCCGGAAGGCCAGTCCCGTGAAGCGCGCACCCTGGGCCCTGCTCGCCGTCGCCACCGTCCTCCCGCTGACGGCGGGCACCGGCACCGCCGTCGCGGACACCCCGCCGCCCGCGCCCGCCTGCGCCTACACGCCCGCGGTGCCGGCCGACAACTTCAAGGGCATCCCGGTCTTCGACGCCAAGAAGGCCGCCCAGCCCTACCGCGCCACCCTGCGCACCAGCCAGGGCGCGATCACCTTCCAGGCGCTGACCGACAAGGCGCCCTGCACCACCTTCTCGTTCCGCTTCCTCGCCGAGCACGACTACTTCGACCGCAGCCACTGCCACCGCCTCACCACCCAGCGGCTCTACGTCCTGCAGTGCGGCGACCCGACCGGAACGGGCAGCGGCGGGCCCGGCTACTCCTTCCCGGACGAGAACCTGACCGGCGCCACCTACCCGGCCGGCACCGTGGCGATGGCCAACGCCGGTCCGAACACCAACGGCAGCCAGTTCTTCTTCGTCTGGAAGGACACCAAGCTCTCCCCCGCCTACACCCCGTTCGGCCGGATCACGGCGGGCCTGGACGTCCTGCAGAAGATCGCCGCGGGCGGCGAGGACGACCAGAACAACCCCGGCGACGGCTTCCCCACCCTCCCCGTGAACATCCGCCACGTGAAGATCAGCACCCGCTGACCGGGAGCCCGCCCCCGCACCGCCCGCCCCCACGCCGTTCCCGTACGCCCGCGGCGCCTCCCGTACGGTGGCAGCACCAACGACACCGCACGGGAGCAGCGCGCATGGACAGCCGGATCTGGGAGAGCGTGGACCACCTCGTCGCGTGGCTCGACGAGCAGAGCACGCAGTCGCCCCGGGAGGAGCGCCTGCTGCGGCTCCTCAAGCTCTCCGAGGAGGTCGGCGAGGTCGGCGCCGCGGTGATCGGCGCCACCGGCCAGAACCCGCGCAAGGGCGTCACCCACAGCTGGGAGGACGTCCAGCACGAGCTCTGCGACGTCGTCTTCACCGCCCTCGTCGCCCTCCGGACGCTCACCCCCGACGCGGCCCGGGTCTTCGCCGACCGCCTCGTCTACGTCGAACAGCGCACCGCCGCCTCCCGCCGCCCGGCGGACGGGGAGCGGAAGACGGCGGAGGAGACGCCCTGAGGCCTTTGGCAGGGGGGCCGGGAGAGGGCCCCGGGCCCGCTACGCGTTGGGCGCGACCTTCGCGAGGCCGTTGATGATGCGGTCCATCGCGTCGCCGCCCTGCGGGTCGGTGAGGTTGGCGAGCATCTTGAGGGTGAAGCGCATCAGCATCGGGTGGGTGAGACCGCGCTGGGTGGCGATCTGCATCACCTTGGGGTTGCCGATGAGCTTCACGAAGGCGCGGCCCATCGTGTAGTAGCCGCCGTAGACGTCCTTGAGGACGCGCGGGTAGCCCTGCAGGGCGCGCTCGCGCCCGGTCTCGGTGACCCGGGCGTGGGCCTGGACGATGACCCCGGCGGCGATCTGGCCGGATTCCATCGCGTAGGCGATGCCCTCGCCGTTGAACGGGTTGACCATGCCGCCCGCGTCGCCGACGAGCAGCAGGCCGCGGGTGTAGTGCGGCTGCCGGTTGAAGGCCATCGGCAGCGCGGCGCCGCGGATCGGGTCGGTCATGTTCTCGGGGGTGTAGCCCCACTCCTCCGGCATGCCGGCGCACCAGGCCTTGAGCACCTCGCGCCAGTCGAGTTCGCCGAACGCGGGCGAGGAGTTGAGGATGCCGAGGCCGACGTTGGAGGTGCCGTCGCCCATGCCGAAGACCCAGCCGTACCCGGGCAGCTGCTTGCGCTGGCCGCCGCGGGTGTCCCACAGCTCCAGCCAGGACTCCAGGTAGTCGTCGTCGTGGCGCGGCGAGGTGAAGTACGTCCGGTAGGCGACGCCCATCGGGCGGTCCTCGCGGCGGTGCAGGCCCATGGCGAGCGAGAGCCGGGTGGAGTTGCCGTCGGCGGCGACCACCAGCGGGGCGCGGAAGGTGACCGGCCGCTTCTCGTCGCCGAGCTTGGCGGTGACGCCGACGATCCGGCCGGTGCGCTCGTCCAGGACGGGCCCGCTGACGTTGCAGCGCTCGTAGAGCCGGGCGCCGGCCTTCTCGGCCTGACGGGCCAGCAGCTCGTCGAAGTCGGCGCGCTTGCGGACCAGGCCGTAGTCGGGGAAGGCGGACAGCTCGGGCCAGTCCAGCTCCAGCCGGACGCCGCCGCCGATGATGCGCAGGCCCTTGTTGTGCAGCCAGCCGTTCTCGGTGGAGACGTCGATGCCCATGTCCACCAGCTGCTTGGTGGCGCGGGGGGTGAGGCCGTCGCCGCAGACCTTCTCGCGCGGGAACGCGGTCTTCTCCAGCAGCAGCACGTCCAGCCCGGCCTGGGCGAGGTAGTACGCGGTGGTGGACCCGGCCGGACCCGCGCCGACCACGATGACGTCGGCCGTGCTCTCGACCGGGCTGTCCGGCTTCGTCAGATCGGCTGCGGTCTCGGTCACGGTGGACACTCTCCTGGAGCTGCGGCTGTGGGGACGGCGGCTTTTGTCTCCGGCAGTCTAGTTCCGTCCCCGCCGCCGGAAACGACCACGCCCCCACCCTGCCGGTGCGACGGCTACCCGAGCTTGTACGCCCGGTGCAGCGCGACGATGCCGCCGGTGAGGTTGCGCCAGGCGACCTTGGACCAGCCGCTCTCCTGCAGCCGGGCCGCCAGCTCGGGCTGGTCGGGCCAGGAGCGGATGGACTCGGCGAGGTACACGTACGCGTCCGGGTTGCTGCTGACCGCGGTGGCGACCGGCGGCAGGGCGCGCATCAGGTACTCGGTGTAGACCGTCCGGAACGGCGTCCAGGTCGGGGTGGAGAACTCGCAGATCACCAGCTTGCCGCCGGGCTTGGTGACGCGCTGCATCTCGCGCAGCGCCGCGTCGGTGTCCTGGACGTTGCGCAGCGCGAAGGAGATCGTCACCGAGTCGAAGGTGCCGTCCGCGAACGGCAGCCGGGTGGCGTCGCCGGCGGTGAGCGGCAGCTCGGGGTGGCGGCGCTTGCCCTCGACGAGCATGCCGACGGAGAAGTCGCACGGGACGACCTGCGCGCCGGCCTCGGCGAAGGGCAGCGAGGAGGTGCCGGTGCCGGCTCCGAGGTCGAGCACGAGGTCCCCCGGTCCGGCGGCCACCGCCTCGGCCACCGCCCGGCGCCAGGCGCGGGCCTGGCCGAGGGACAGCACGTCGTTGGTGCGGTCGTACTTGGCCGCGACGTCGTCGAACATGGCGGCGACTTCGTGCGGCTGCTTGTCCAGAGAGGCTCGGGTCACGCCCCCATTGTTCACCCTGGCGCCGACACCCCGACCAACGGGGCACACCGCGGGGCGTCCGCACCCGCCGTACGGGCCCCGCCGCACGCCCCCGCCGTCCAGCGCCCCCGCCCGGCCCCACCGGTGCCGCGCGCCCCGTCAGTGCTGCGCGCGCCGCCCGCCCGCGCGCCGCCGGCGCCGGGAGCGCTTGCCGTGGGTTATCGCGGGCATCCCGTCGGCCAGCGCCCCGGTCGCCAGGGCGACGGTGGTGGCCAGCCGGCCCTGCCCGGCGCGGACCGCGAGCGCCCGCCGGTGCCGCCGGATGCGCAGCACGCAGATCACGAACATCCCGACCGCGACCGGCACGCTGAACCGGGCCAGGCCCACGCCGACCGGCTGCGGGTAGGTGTCGCCGCAGATCCGCACCGCGCCCGGGTCGTCGGCGGCGTGCTCCAGGCAGATCGGGTCCCCGATCCTGGCACCGTCGGCGAGCGGCAGCGCGGCCGCGGTGTGCGACTGGCCGGACGCCCGGTAGCTGACGGCACTGTAGGAGCCGCCGCCGGTGGGGAGCTGGGTGACGACGCCCTCGACTCTCACGGGGTGGGCGCCGATCCGGTCGGCCTGGTCGGCCTGGCGCCAGCCGAGCAGGCACATGCCGACGGCCAGCACGGCGCTGAGCACGGCGGCGAGGTACCAACCACGGCCCAACCGCGGGGATCGCGGCGGGGGGACGGTCGCGGATCGCATGGTTCCTGTCCTGGCTTGCCTTCGGGGCCTGGGACACGGCCCCGCCACCCGCGGGCACGGGCGGTAGGTGGTGAGGGTACGGAGTGAGCTGTCCGGGATCGTATCCGCTGGCGGGCCCTCAGGTCACGGCGAAGGGGGAATCACCCCGCAGGGTGGACAATGGAGTTCGGCGGCACACGAAGGAAGTGCCGTGCGCCGCAAGGAAGTCCGACTACCGGCGGGTACGCCGCCCGGTTCCCGGCCCCGTTCAGCGCCGCCGGTACACCAACCGTCCGCCCAGCACGGCGGCCAGGCAACCGCCCGGCGATGGCTGGGCGAAGCCCTCCCCAACGGCCGGGAACACCGCGAAGTCGGCCCGGCCGCCCGCCGCCACCCGGCCGTGCACGGCCGCCGCGAGCGGCAGCACCGCCAGCGGGTCCAGCGGGCCGTCCCCCGGGTCCGTCGCGTCCGGGGCGCCCGGCAGCGCGACCAGCCCGGAGCGCGCCACGGCCGTGCGCACCGCGGCCCGCTCGAACGGCCCGGCCACCGCCGTCACCCCGAACCCGAGCATCCGTTGCAGCCCGCGCCGGGCGCTCGCGCCGCAGCGCCCCTCGTCGACGGAGCCCGTCAGCCCGTCCGCGACCGGCTCGACGCCGATCTCCTCGCGCGGGTCCGGGTGGTAGGCGTGCTCCAGCAGCCGGTGCCCGTACGGGTTGCGCAGCCCCGGCGTGAGCACCGCGGCGCCCCAGTCCCGCAGTCGCGCCCCCGGGTGCGCGGCGGCCAGCTCCCGGTACGGTCCGACGGCCTCGACGCGGTCGCCGCGCACCAGCACCGCCCCGTCCGGGAGGGACGGGGCGGTGGGGTCGGCCGGGTCGGGCAGCACCAGGGCCGCCCGGTGCAGGGTCAGCACGGCGGTGCCCCGGGCCTCAGTTGTCCAGGATCTTCAGCTCGGGGTGCGCGGTGCCGCCCTCGATCGCCGTGGAGGCGATGTGCGAGGCGACCCGCGGGTCCACCGGGTCGTTGGCCGGGTCGTCCAGCACCCGCAGGTGCTCGTACGTGGTCGCGCGCTGCGCCGGGACGCGGTCGGCGGCCCGGATGAGGTGGATCAGCTCGGTGAGGTTGGAGCGGTGCTTGGCACCGGCCGCAGAGACGACGTTCTCCTCCAGCATGACCGAGCCGAGGTCGTCCGCGCCGTAGTGCAGCGACAGCTGGCCGGCCTCCTTGCCGGTGGTGAGCCAGGAGCCCTGGATGTGGGCGATGTTGTCGAGGAACAGGCGGGCGATCGCGATCATCCGCAGGTACTCGAAGACGGTGGCCTGCGTCGAGCCCTTCAGGTGGTTGTTCTGCGGCTGGTAGGTGTAGGGGATGAAGGCCCGGAAGCCGCCGGTGCGGTCCTGCACGTCGCGGATCATCCGCAGGTGCTCGATCCGCTCGGCGTTGGTCTCGCCGGTGCCCATCAGCATGGTGGAGGTGGACTCCACGCCGAGGCCGTGCGCGGCCTCCATGATCTCCAGCCAGCGCTCGCCGGACTCCTTGAGCGGGGCGATCGCCTTGCGCGGCCGCGCGGGCAGCAGCTCGGCGCCGGCGCCGGCGAAGGAGTCCAGGCCGGCCCGGTGGATCCGGGTGATGGCCTCCTCGATCGAGACGCCCGAGATCCGGGCCATGTGGTCGACCTCGGAGGCGCCCAGGGAGTGGATCACCAGCTGCGGGAAGTCGGCCTTGATGGCCGAGAACGCGCGCTCGTAGTACTCCACGCCGTAGTCCGGGTGGTGGCCGCCCTGGAACATGATCTGGGTGCCGCCCAGTTCGACGGTCTCGGCGCAGCGGCGCAGGATCTCGTCGAGCTCGCGGGACCAGCCCTTGTCGCTCTTCGGCGGCACGTAGAAGGCGCAGAACTTGCACGCCGTCACGCAGACGTTGGTGTAGTTGATGTTGCGCTCGATGATGTACGTCGCGATGTGCTCGGTACCGGCGTAACGGCGGCGGCGCACCGCGTCGGCGGCGGAGCCGAGCGCGTGCAGCGGCGCCGAGCGGTACAGCTCCAGCGCCTCCTCCGGGGTGATCCGGCCACCGCCGGCGGCGCGGTCGAGCACGGCCTGCAAATCGGTGCTGGGCGCATCGAGGGTGGTCGCTGCGAGCTCGGTCACCTGGCCGCCTTCTCTCTCTCGGATACTGCAGTTCTCGGCGCTGCCGACCCCCGGACGGCGGGCGTCCGGGTACGGCCGAACCAGCCTACGCCAGGCCTTTCGAGCGTCCGCGTCAGCCCGCTGCCCGTCGGCCCCGGAGCACCCGAGCACCCGAGCACCCGAGCACCCGAGCACCCGAGCACCCGAGCACCGGAGCGCCCCGTCGCGCTCAGCCGACCGGCAGCGCCGCCGGCTCCAGCAGCCGCACCGCGACGTCCGACGCGAAGCCGCTGTCGTGCGCGACCCGGCGGGCGAACTCGGCGACGCCGGCCAGCTGTCGCTCGCCGAGCGAGAAGTCGAGGGCCTCGCTGAAGTACCGCTCCAGCACGTCCGCGCCGAACGCCTCCCAGCGGGCGGCCTGTTCGGCGACCTTGGCGGCCTCGACCAGTGAGAGGTCGCGGGACTCCAGGAAGGCCCGGTGCACGGCCGCGGTCAGTTCCGGACGGCGCTCGGCGAACTCGCGGCGCACGGCCCAGACGGCGAAGACGAACGGCAGGCCGGTCCACTCCTTCCACATCTCGCCGAGGTCGTGGACGGTCAGTCCGAGGTCGGCGGCCTGGCCGAGGTAGGCGCGCAGCGCCGGGTCGCCGATCAGGACGGCGGCGTCGGCCTCGGCGAGCATCGAGCTGAGGTCGGGCGGGCAGCTGAAGTAGTCGGGGCGGACGCCCTCGCGCTCCTCCAGCAGCAGCCGGGCGAGCCGGACGGAGGTGCGGCTGGTGGAGCCGAGGGCGACGCGGCGGCCGTCCAGGTCGGCGAGCGGCACCTTGCTGACGATGAGGCACGACATCACCGGGCCGTCGCTGCCGACCGCGATGTCGGGCAGCACCAGGAGGTCGTCGGCGTTGCGCAGGTACTCCACGCAGGTGATCGGACCGATGTCCAGCGAGCCGTCGACGAGCTGGTCGCTCAGCTTCTCGGGAGTGTCCTTGGTGAGGTCGAGGTCCAGCAGGTTGCCGGTCCTGGCGAGGCCCCAGTAGAGGGGGACGCAGTTCAGGAACTGGATGTGGCCGACGCGAGGCCTGACCGGGTGTTCCTGGGGCTCCCGCGATTGTCCGTCCGGTGCTGCCACTGCGCCGCTCCCTTGTACTGTTCGTGCGCTTTCCCGCAGCGTATGCCTGCTGTTCACAAAGGCTTGCACCGGGCACCCGACACGCGCCCGCGAGGCCTGCGGGAGGCCCCCGCGGGGCCCTACGACACGCGCCGTGGGGGCCGCAGTTCACCCCTGGTCGTCACAGCGACCGCATGCTAGCGTTGCCCTCAGTTGCAGTTTGATTCCCCTTGCAGTACTTGAAGCCTGCGGAGCATGTAACCGCGGGCTTTTTGTAGTTTTTCAGCAATATCGAAAAACTTCGGACTCGTCCGGAGGCAGGGCGATCAGCGCAGCGGACCGGGTGCCACACGGTGTGGCCCCGACACGTCCCTCGCAAGGAGAACGGCATGGCCACGGGAACCGTCAAGTGGTTCAACGCTGAGAAGGGCTTCGGCTTCATCGCCCAGGAGGGCGGCGGCCCCGACGTCTTCGTCCACTACTCCGCCATCAACGCGAGCGGCTTCCGCTCGCTGGAGGAGAACCAGGCGGTGAACTTTGACGTCACCCAGGGCCCGAAGGGCCCGCAGGCGGAGAACGTCACCCCCATCTGACATCCTCTGATGTTCTGATCGCTCGGGACCCCAGCGGGTCCGTCGGCGGCTCCCGACAGCCGTCACCATGAGCACAAGAGCAACACCCAAGGGGGCCCGCCCAACCGGCGGGCCCCCTGCCTTTTCCCCGGGCCTTTTCCCCGGGCCTTTTCCCCCAGCCTTCCCTCAGCCTTTCCCCGGCCTTTCTCCCGGCCGCACGCCCCGGGGAGCAGCACACCACCCGCGCCCCCGCGGCACGCACGAGGGCCCGCCTCCGCACCGGGGAACGGTGCGGAGGCGGGCCCTGGTCGCCGAGCCGGCGGGGATCAGGCGGCCACCGGGGCCGCCTTGTCCGTCTGCGCCGGGGCGGCGGCCGACGGCGCGTCCTCGTACAGGTCGCCGGAGGGGCGGTTGTAGGCGGCGACGTCGAGGATCTTCTCCCGCGAGGCCACCAGGACCGGCACCAGCACCTGGCCCGCGACGTTGGTCGCGGTGCGCATCATGTCGAGGATCGGGTCGATGGCGAGCAGCAGGCCGACGCCCTCCAGGGGCAGGCCCAGGGTGGAGAGGGTGAGCGTCAGCATGATGATCGCACCGGTGAGGCCCGCGGTGGCGGCCGAGCCGACGACCGAGACGAAGGCGATCAGCAGGTAGTCCCGGATGCCGAGGTCGATGTTGTAGACCTGGGCGACGAAGATCGCGGCGATCGCCGGGTAGATCGAGGCGCAGCCGTCCATCTTGGTGGTGGCGCCGAACGGCACGGAGAAGGACGCGTACTCGCTGGGGACGCCGAGGCGCTCGGTGACGCGGCGGGTGACCGGCAGGGTGCCGACCGAGGAGCGCGAGACGAAGGCCAGCTGGATGGCGGGCCAGGCGCCCTTGAAGAAGTTGACCGGGTTCAGGCCGGCGGCGAACTTCAGCAGCAGCGAGTAGACGACGAAGAGCACCAGCGCGCAGCCGACGTAGATGTCGAGGGTCAGCGTGGCGAACGGCTTGAGCAGGTCCCAGCCGTACTTGGCGACGGACTTGCCGATCAGGCCGAGGGTGCCGAGCGGGGAGAGCCGGATGACCCACCACAGGGCGGTCTGGGTCAGCTCCAGGACGGACTCGCTGAGCTTGAGGACCGGCTCGGCCTTGCTGCCGAGCTTGATGATCGCCGCGCCGACCACGACCGCCATGAAGACGATCTGCAGCACGTTCACCTTGGCGAAGGCGTCGACGATGTTGGTCGGGAAGATCCCGGTCAGGAAGTCGATCCAGGAGCCCTTGGAGTCGAGCGCCTTGAGGCCGTCGGTCTTGAGGTTGGTGCCCTGGCCGGGGTTGGTCAGCAGGCCCAGGCCCAGGCCGACGGCCACCGCGATCAGCGAGGTGATCATGAACCAGAGCAGCGTGCGGGTGGCCAGGCGGGCCGCGTTGGTGACGTTGCGCAGGTTGGCGACGCTCACCACGATCGCGGTGAACACCAGCGGCGGGACGGCCAGCTTGAGCAGCTGGACGAAGATCTTGCCGATGGTCTCCAGGGTGGTGGCCAGCCAGGAGATGTCGGCGGCGCGGGCCAGGTAGCCCAGGCCGACGCCGAGCAGCAGGCCGCCGACGATCTGGACCCAGAACGGGGTCTTGCGGATTCTCGCGAGCACGGACGGCGACGGGGTCGCCTCGGGCGCTGTGGACATGACGGTGCGGCTCCGGGGGAGGGCGTTGCTTCGACGGTGGGGGTGTGGCGGAGGAGGCGGCACGGCGCGCGGGCCGGGCGGGGAGGTCCCGGCCCCCGGTCAGGGGCGTGCCGCCGGGATACAGCTCATGGCGCGACAACGGCGCGGGCTGTCCACAGCACCGGTCAGAGCGCACGGGCGGGCGGCGCCGGGCAGCGAGCCCTGGCCGTGCTTCCGCGATGCGTCTGAGGTGGTCATGGCCGACACATTAGCAGCAAAGGTTTGAGATGTTCAAAGTAGTTGTTTGAGGTTGGGGTGAGATCCGGACACGAACGAAGCTGACACACCATCAGATCATCCCCACCGGCCCGATTGACCGCTGAACGGTTATACGTATAACTTTGACGGCGTCCCCGCCCCCGCCTGCCCAGACCGGAGAAGACGCCCGATGGGCTACCTCGCCCTGCTCCGCGCCCCCCATGTCAGCCGCCTGCTCCTCGGCACCCTGCTCGGCCGCCTGCCCGCCGGCATGACCGCCCTGGTGATCGCCCTCGCCCTGCGCGAGGCCGGCGCGCCGTACGGGCGGATCGGACTGGCCACCGCCGCCTACGCGATCTCCGCCGCCGTCGGCGGGCCGGTGCTCGGACGGATCGTGGACCGCACCGGGCAGCCCCGCGTCCTGCTCGTCTCCGCCGTGCTCGCCGGCGGCGGGTACGCGCTGCTCGCCCTCGCACCCGGCTCCGGGATCGCCGCCCCGCTCGGCGCCGCGATCGCCGGGCTCGCCATGCCCCCGCTCGAACCCTGCCTGCGCTCGCTCTGGCCGGACGTGGTGGAGGAGGAGCAGCTCGACACCGCCTACGCCTTCGACTCCGCCTCCCAGCAGATCCTCTACGTGGCCGGCCCGCTGGCCGTCGCCGGGATCGCCGGCCTGTTCAGCCCGGTCGCCGCGCTCTGGATGGCCGCCGGGCTGGGGCTGGCCGGCGCGCTGATCGTGGCCACCGCCGCCCCGGCCCGGGCCTGGCGCGCCCCGGCCCGCGCGCACTCCGCCGGGCTGCTCGGCCCGCTGCGCTCCCCCGGCCTGGTGCTGCTGCTGGTCGGACTGGCCGGGGCCGGCTGGGCGGTCGGCGCGCAGAACGTGCTGTTCATCGCCTACGCCGAGCACCACGCCGACGCCCTGCCCGGCGGCGCGGGCACCCTGCTGGCGCTGGCGGCGCTCGGCGGCCTGCTCGGCGCGCTCGCCTACGGCGCGGTGAAGTGGCGCAGCAGCACGGCCACCCGCACCTGGGTCATGGCGCTCGCGATGGCCGCGTCCTACCTGCCGCTGGTGCTGCTGCCCGGGCCGTACCCGATGGCCGCGCTGGCCTTCCTCTCCGGGATCGGGCTGGCGCCGCTGCTGGCGGCGGCGTTCGTGCTGGTCGCCGAGCTGGCGCCGACCGGGACGGTGACCGAGGCGTTCGCCTGGCTGGTGACGCTGTTCGCGACGGGCAACTCGCTCGGCTACGCGGTGTCCGGCAACCTGGCCGAGGACTCGCTGCGGCCGGTGGCGCTGTGCGCGGCGGGCGGGATCGCGCTCGGCGCCCTGCTGCTGTTCGGCGCCCGCCGCTGGTTCCACCCGGTGCCGCCGGCGCCGTCGGTGCGGCCGGTGCCGGTGGGCTGAGGCCCCCCACAGACGACCGCGCCCACCGGGGTCTGGCCGGCGGGCGCGGTCTTTCGTTCTCCCCTGCCCCTGCCTACGGCTTCGCGCCCCGCCCCGGCGCGCCGACCGCCGGCGCGGTGGAGGAGCGCAGCACCAGCGAGGTGGCCAGCGGCGGGACGGGCGCCGCCCGCTCGCCGCGCAGCAGGCCCGCCAGCGCCGCCGCGCCGACCCGGCCCAGCTCCTCGCCGGGCAGGTCGACGGTGGTCAGCGGCGGGGCCAGCAGCGCGGCCACCGCGACGTTGTCCATGCCGACCACCGACAGGTCGGCCGGCACCCTCAGGCCCAGCTCGGCGGCGGCCTGGTACACCCCGGAGGCGACCACGTCGTCGTCGCAGATCACCGCGCGCGGGCGGTCCGGGCGCTCCAGCAGGCGGTGCGCCACCGTCCGCGCGGCCGGCTGGCCCTCGTTCAGGCTCACGCCCAACTCCACGACCTCCAGGTCGAGTTCGGCGGCGACCTGCTCGAACGCAGCCTGCCGCACCCGGAACGTGTACGCGGAGTGGGTGGAGCGCAGCCGCCCGATCCGGCGGTGGCCGAGCCCGGCCAGGTGCTCGACGGCGGCGCGCATCCCGCCCGCCACGTCGAGTTCGACGGTCGGCCGGGCCCGGTCGGTGCCCGGGTCGGCGTCGAGGAAGACGACGGGGGTGTCGGCGGGCAGTTCGCCGAGCTGGCTGTCGTCCGGGGAGCAGATCAGCAGGCCGTCGAAGCGGCTGGTGGTGGCGGCCTCGGCGAGGGTGGCGCTCCCCCAGCCGGAGCTGACCACGACCGCCAGGCCGTGCCGGCCGGCCTCCTCGTGGACGCCCTCCAGCACCCGGCCGAAGAACGGGCCGAGGATGTTCGGCACCGCCAGGAGGATCATCCCGCTACGGCCGAGCCGCAGCTGCCGGCCGGCCGCCTGCGGGCGGTAGCCGAGGCTGCGGGCGGCCTCCCGGACCCGCTCCCGGGTCGCGTCGGAGACCCGGCGGCCGGCCTCGGCGCCGGAGAAGACCAGCGAGACGGTGGCCTGGGAGACCCCGGCGAGCCTGGCCACGTCCCGGCCGGTGGGCCGGCGCACCGGGGCCGGCCAGGTCCCGGCCTCCCCCTCGACGGCTGCCTCGGGCGACGCGGCCGACCCGCTCGACGCGGACGGCCCGGACGGCGGGTCGGCCGGTCCGGGCCCGGAAGCCGCAGAAGCAGAAGCGGAAGCGGGGTCGGAGGCGGAGGCGGAGGCGTCCGAGGCGGCGGAGTCGGGCACGGCGGCTGCGGCTGCGGGTCCGGCCGGGGTCAGCTCTGCCGGACGGCGGCCGCCCGGGCCGCCTCGTCGGCGGCGTCCTCCTCGGCGTTCTGCGCGGCGATCCGCTCGGCGGTACGGCTGCGCAGGCCGGAGACCTTGGTGGTGATCTGGGCGGACATGTCGTCGCGCTGACGGCTCAGCAGCACGTAGCTGAGCGGCGCGGACGCGATCGCGGCCAGCAGGAACAGGAAGATCACTCCGGCCTGGCCGCTGACCGGGATGATCTTGAAGTGCCCGAGCAGCAGGGCGACCAGCAGGCAGCCGAGGAAGATGCTGACCCGCAGGGAGGTGTAGCGGAGCGTGGCATGCGACTTCTCCTGGCCGGTGCTGCTCACGGGACACATCCTTTTCACTGGTCTGGGCGGGGCCGGTCTCCCAGTGAAGCATGCCTGACGGGGGGCGTGGGGAAGGGGGCGCCCGTCCCCCCGCCCGCCGCCGCCCGGCCGTCCTGCGGATCAGCGCAGGTCGAGCCACATGGTGATCTCGTCGCGGTCGTCCCCGGGGGCGACCCGGACCGCGGCCGGCACCCGGCCGACCTCCCGGTAGCCGCAGCGGGTGTAGAAGCGCTCCAGGCCCTGGCCGCCGCGCGCGGTCAGCCGCAGGCTCTCCAGGCCCCACTCCCGAGCCGTCCGCTCGGCCTCGGCGAGCAGCCGGACGCCGTAGCCGCGGCCCTGGCAGTCGGGGTGCACCATGACCCGCTTGAGCATCCGCCAGTGCTCCATCAGGCCGAAGCGCATCGACTCGAAGAAGAGGACGCCGACCAGCCGACCGGTGTCACTTTCGTGGGCGACCAGCAGCCGGTCCGGGCCGTCCGGCGCGACCCCGGCGAACTGGTGGTCGGCGGTGTCCCAGACCTCGTCCTCCGTCACCGACGCCACGAAGCCGACCGCGCCGCCGGCGTTGGTGACGTCGGCCCACAGCCGGACGACGGCGGTGCGCAGGTCCGGGTCGAGCTTCGGGTCCAGGGTGAAGATGAGCGCCATGGCTGCGGAGCCTAGCTCTCCGGTCCGACAGGCCCCCGACCCGCCCTGGGGGCCCGTCCTAGGCGAGGGCCGGGACGGGGCGGTCCGGCCGGCCGGTGCGCAGTGCCAGGCAGAGCCCGACGGCGACCACGCACAGGGCGCCGGCGCCGTACCAGGTGAGGTCGTAGTTCCCGAGCGCGTCGCGGGCCAGGCCCGCCAGCCCGGCGACGACGGCCGCGCCGATCTGGTGGCTGGCCAGCACCCAGCCGAAGACGATCGGGGCGTCCCCGCCGAAGTGCCGGCGGCACAGCGCGACGGTCGGCGGCACGGTGGCCACCCAGTCCAGGCCGTAGAAGACGACGAAGGCCAGGATCGGCGGCTGCAGCGAGCCGGCGAGCAGCTGCGGCAGCAGGAGCAGCGAGATCCCGCGCAGCCCGTAGTAGGTGACCAGCAGGATCCGGGAGTCGACCCGGTCGGTGAGCCAGCCGCTGAAGATGGTGCCGACCACGTCGAAGACGCCGATCATGGCGAGCAGGCCGGCCGCGGTGGTCACCGGCATGCCGTGGTCGTGGGCGGCCGGGATGAAGTGGGTGCCGACCAGGCCGGCGGTGGTGGCGCCGCAGATCGCGAAGGAACCGGACAGCAGCCAGAACGCCCGGCTCCGGGCGGCGTCCCGCAGCACCCGCAGCGAGCGGGTCAGGGCGCGGCCGTCGGCGGCGGGCGCCGGGGGCTCCTCGGTCGCTCCGTACGGGAGCAGGCCGAGGTCGGCGGGCCGCTCGCGCATCAGCAGCAGGACGGGGACGGCGACCGCGCTGGCCGCGAGCGAGACCACGATCACCGCCGAGCGCCAGCCGTGGTGCTCGACCAGCCAGGCGCCGACCGGCAGGAAGACCAGGTTTCCCGCTGCGCCGGCGGCGGTCAGCACGCCGGTGACCAGGCCCTGGCGCGCCTGGAACCAGCGGCCGGTGATGGTGGTGGCGAAGGCGCCGGCCATCGAGCCGCTGCCCAGGCCCACCAGCACGCCCCAGCAGAGCACCAGTTGCCAGGGTTCGCGCATCAGCATGGTGAGCCCGGAGCCGACCGAGATGGTCAGCAGCGCGCAGACCACCACCAGGCGCACGCCGAAACGGTCCATCAGGGCGGCGGCGAAGGGGGCGGTGAGGCCGTAGAGGGTCAGGTTGACGGAGGTCGCGCTGGATATCGTCCCGAGCGACCAGCCGAACTCGTTGTGCAGGGCGTCCATCATCAGGCTGGGCGTGGACCGGAAGCCGGCCGAGCCGAGCAGGACCAGCAGCGAGACACCGGCCACCACCCAGGCGTAGTGCACCCGGAAGCGGGCCGGGCGGGCGGGGCGGACGGGTCCTTCGGGGGCGGGCGCGGGGGCGGGGGCGAGGGCGTTGCGTTCGGTCACGCGGACGAGTGTCCCGAAGCGGCGCGGCCGCGACGAGTGGCCTGAATGACAGCTTTCGCAAGAATCGGGCCACGGTCCCGGCGTACCCTGGCCCGAACCGGCAGGACCGGCCCGAACCGGCCGGACTCGCCGACCGAACCGACCCGACTCAAACCGCCGACCCGGCCCGGGCGGCCGCACCACCGAAGGGGAACGGCATGGCCCACCTGGTCGCGGTACTCGCCCTCGACGGCGTGATCGCCTTCGAACTCGGCATCCCCGCCCGCATCTTCGGCGGCGCCAAGGACCCGGCCGGACGGCCGCTCTACGAGGTCGCCACCTGCACGCTGGACGGCCGGCCGGTCGCCACCAGCGCGGACTTCCGGATCAGCGTCGACCACGGGCCGGAGCTGCTGGAGCGGGCCGACACGGTGGTGATCCCGGCCTCCGCCGACGCGAGCACGGCCACCGTCGACACCGCCTTCACCCCCGAACTGGCCGCCGCGCTGCGCCGGATCCGGCCCGGCACCCGGCTGATGTCGATCTGCACCGGCTCCTTCCTGCTGGCCGCCGCCGGACTGCTCGACGGCCGCCCGGCCACCACCCACTGGCGCTACACCCAGCGCTTCGCCGAGCTGTACCCGAAGGTGCGGCTGGACCCGGACGTGCTCTACACCGACGACGGCGACCTCCTCACCTCCGGCGGGGTGGCCGCCGGGGTGGACCTGTGCCTGCACGTGGTCCGCCGCGACCACGGCAGCGCGGTGGCCAACGCGGTGGCCCGCAGCTGCCTGGTGCCGCCGTGGCGCGAGGGCGGCCAGAAGCAGTACGTCGAGGCCCCGAGCCCGGTGGACTCCACCGGCCACGGCACCGCCGCCGTCCGCGCGTGGGCACTGGAACACCTGGACCAGCCGCTGGCGCTGCGCCAACTCGCCGACCGGGCGGGCATGAGCGTGCGGACCTTCACCCGGCGCTTCCGCGAGGAGACCGGCGCCAGCCCCGGGAAGTGGCTCACCGTGCAGCGCACCGAGCGGGCCCGGCAGCTGCTGGAGCGCACCGACCTGACGATCGACCAGGTCGCCCGGGAGTCCGGTTTCGGCACCGCCGCCTCGCTCCGGCTGCAACTGCGCGACCGGCTGGACGTCGCCCCGAGCGCCTACCGGCGCACCTTCCGCACCGTCCCCGGGTGACCTCGGGCGGCTTCGGGTGCCCTGGGCGGCTCTCGGCCGAGTGGCCGAAAAGCGACGCCGGATGACGGCGGGTCGGATGGCGACCGGCCGCGTGCACCCCGAGCACGGCGCGGCCGGCCGCCATCCAATCGCGACGCACGGGCCCTGAACCCGCGCCGCGCCCTCCGCACTCGCCAAGGAGCGCCCGCGACCGGCGGTCCACGGCCCCCCTGCTGGCGTGGTCCCCCTGGACAACAGCACCGCGGCGGCGTTCGGGCGTCCCCTCGGCGTCCCCTCACTGACGGAGAGCCGCACCCAAGCGTGATCAGTCGGATACGTCACGTCAATGGGTAGTCCGAAATTCGGAATGGTTGCGTCAACTTTCGGCCGGTGATCTCCGCCAGTGATCTCCACCGACGATCACCGACGGGAACGGCGGCGGGAACGGCGGCGGGAACGGCGGCGAACCGAGCAGGCCCCGGGCTGCCGCTGCCGCTACTGCGCCAGCGCCGCCCAGTCCACGCCCGCCAGCGGGTCCGTCGGCCGGGCGTCCGCACCGATCTCGCACCACACCCGCTTGCCCGAGCCGTCCGGGAACCAGCCCCAGCGCTCGCAGAGCAGCTCGACCAGCTCCAGACCGCGCCCGTTGGTGGCGTTCTCGTCCGCCCCGGCGTGCCGCGGGGCGGGGGCCGTCCGGCTCGCGTCGGCGACCTCCACCCGCAGCGGGCCGGCCGGCTCGCCGCCCGCCTGGTCCTCCTCCACCGGCAGACAGAGCCGCAGCACCGCCGGACACCCGGTGTGCACCACGGCGTTGGTCACCAGCTCGGAGACCACCAGCACCACCGTCTCGGCGACCGGCGCGTCCGGGTCCACCCCGTGGTTCAGCAGCCGCGAGCGCACCCACCGACGGGCCCGGCCGACCTCGGCGGGGTCCGCCTGCACCGCCAGCTGTACCTGAAGAACCTGCACCGCTCCACCACCCGCACTCGCAGTTCGGCCATCGTCCCGATCGGGCCGGATCGTCCAGCCGGCGAACCCTCGCACATCGCCCGGTGCCACCCGGGCCCTCGGCCGGGCTCCCGCCCGGCGCTCACCCGACCTGTCCCGTCCGGGCCAACTCGTCCGGGCCAACTCGTCCGTCGCGCACTGGCCGCGACTCGATTACGCCTCAGGATGAGTGGGCGGACGGGCCTCGGCAAGCGCTTCGGGCATATTCCAGCGATCGGGGGACAGCGCAGTGCATACTGTCCCGTTCACTCTCGCGAGCCTCGTACCGGCACTCGTCCGGCCCGGGCCGACCCGCCGGTCCCCGCAGTGGCGAACCTACCTCCGGACGCCCCGCACGCCCGGCCCGCCACTCGCGAACCACCCGTGCGACATATGTCCAACGGCCTTCGAACAGCGGCCTCCACGGACCGCCCCGCACACGGGCCGCCGGTACGAGCGACAACCGGGCGACGACCGGGCGACGATCCGCGGGCCCGGGTTCCGTTCTTCGGGGAATGCTCCCGCCGCCGACCGGCCGCAAGATACCGTTGGGTACGCCAGCGAAACCCGGGCAGGAGGGTGGTTCCCGATGGCCACCCCCGACCGCGCGCCGCGCTGGGACGAGCAGCTCCAACGCCGCCTCGCCCGCGGCGAGGAGACCGCGCTCGGCGAGATCTACGACCAGCTCGCACCGATGGTGCACGGACTGGCCGGGCGGATACTCGCCGACCAGGCCGCCGCCGCCCAGCTCACCCGGGAGATATTCGCCCACGTCTGGGAGCACCCCGAGGACTTCGACCCCGCCCAGGGCTCGCTGCGCTCCTGGCTCGGCGCGCTCACCCACCGCCGCGCGGTCGACCGGCTACGGGCGCGGCGGGCCGCCGAGCGGGTACCGGGCGGCCCGGGCAGCGGACTTGACGGACCGGGCGGCGGCGAGGGCGCGGCCGAGGCGGAGATCCGCGCCGTGGCCACCGCCGCGCGCATGCAGTACGTGGTGGACTCCCTGCCCCAACCCCTGCGTGAGACCATCGCGGTGACGTACTACGACGGCCGCACCTACCAGGAGACGGCCCGGCTGCTCGGCATCAGCGAGCAGGCCGCCAAGCAGCGGATGCGGCTCGGACTGGAACTGCTGGCCACCGAACTGGCCGAGGAGCGCGCCCGCCACGACGAACGGCACGGCCGCGAGGGCGACCGGGAAGACACGGACGACGCGGGCGACAGGGACGACGGGGACAGGGGCGCATGAGCGAGCGGAGCGAGCCCACCACCGAGGAGCGGCACGACGCCCTGCGCTCGCTGCTCGGCGCCTGGGCCCTCGGCGCCTGCCCGAGCCATGACGCCGCCGAGCTGGAGCGGCACCTGCGCACCTGCCCGGAGTGCGCCGAGGAGGCCGCCCGGCTGCGCGAGGCGGCGGGCTGGCTCGCCCTGGACGAGCCGCTCGACCAGCCCAACTCGCTGCGCCAGCAGGTGCTCGACTGGTGCCTGGCCCGCCGCCCGGCCGAACTGCCCGTCCCCGCCTGGGGGATGCCGTACACCGCGGAGACGGCCAAGCTCGACGCGCTGCTGCGCGACCTCGGCCCGGAGGAGTGGCAGGAGGTGGCCGACCTGCCGTGGCACGGCGGCACCGGGCGGCTGCGCCCGGCCGAGGTGCTGTGCCACCTCGCCGCCGTGGACGGCTACCTGGCGCTCGCCCTCGGCCTGCCCGACCCGGTGCCGGCCGGCCCGGGCGCCGCACCGGCCCCGGCCGCCCGGCGGGTGCCGCGGCAGGAGCCGGCCGGGCGGCCGCCGGCGCTCCGGCTCCCGCCGCTGCTCCCGCCCCGGGTCCCGCCGCAGGGCGGGCCGTACGCCGGGATCGGCGAGCGCACCGCCCGGCTGGTCGCCGACCAGGCCGGCCTCCCGCCGCAGTCGGTGCGGGAGCGGTGGCGGCGGCAGACCCACGACCTGGTGCGCACCGCCGCGCTCGCCCCGCAGGGCAACACCCCCGTCGACTACGGCTTCGCCGTGCTGCCGCTGCGCGACGCGTTCGTGGACCGCGCCTTCGAGTGCTACGTGCACGGCGAGGACGTGGCCCGCGCGGTCGCCTACCCGTACGACCCGCCGGCGCCCCAGCACCTGCGGCAGATGGTGGACCTGGCGGTCCGGATGGTCCCGCGGGCACTGGCCGAGCTGCGTGCCGCCCGCGCCACCCGCCCCGAGCCCGCCGGGGCGCCGGCCCTCCCGCCCGTGGCGGACCAGGGTCGAGGCCGGGGCCGGCGGCTGCGACTGGTGATCGACGGCCCGGCGGCCGGCGAGTGGCTGATACCGCTGGACGGACCGGAGTCGGGGCCGCCCGGCGGCGAGCCGGTGGCCTCGATGGTGCTGGACGGCCTGGAGCTCTGCCAGCTGGCCGCCGCGCACCGCGATCCGGACCGGCTGCCGGTCGGCGAGCACGGCGACCGGGCCGCGATCCGCGAGGTGCTGCACGCCCTGCCGCTGCTGTCGCGGCCGTAAGCGGCCACGGCCGCGCCGACCGTCCCGACCGCGCGCCCCGGGCTCGCTACGCGAAGACCACCGTGCGGGTGCCGTTCAGCAGCACCCGGTGCTCGCTGTGCCACTTCACCGCACGGGCCAGCGCCTGGCACTCGACGTCCCGGCCGAGCGCGACCAGCTGGTCCGGGGTGACGTCGTGGGTCACCCGGGCCACCTCCTGCTCGATGATCGGGCCCTCGTCGAGGTCGGCGGTGACGTAGTGCGCGGTGGCGCCGATCAGCTTCACGCCCCGGGCGTGCGCCTGGTGGTAGGGCTTGGCGCCCTTGAAGCTCGGCAGGAAGGAGTGGTGGATGTTGATCACCCGGCCGGACAGCGCGGTGCACAGCTGGTCCGAGAGCACCTGCATGTAGCGGGCCAGCACGACCAGCTCGACGTCCTCCTTGGCGACCAGGTCCAGCAGCTGCTGCTCGGCGTCGGCCTTGGTGTCCCGGGTGACCGGGATGTGGTGGAACGGGACGCCGTAGCTCTCGGTCAGGTCGCGCAGGTCGGTGTGGTTGGACACCACCGCGGCGATCTCCACCGGCAGGGCGCCGATCCGGGTGCGGTAGAGCAGGTCGTTCAGGCAGTGCCCGAACTTGCTGACCATGAGGACGATCCGCATCCGCTGCTCGGTCGGGTGGATCTGCCAGTCCATCCCGAACGAGGCCCCGATCGCCGCGAAGCTGGCCCGCAGCTTGTCGGCGGTGACCGGCTCGGCGGCGGAGAAGTGCACCCGCATGAAGAACAGCCCGCTGTCCCCGTCGCCGAACTGCTGGCTGTCGATGATGTTGCAGCCGGTCATGAAGAGGTAGCTGGAGACGGCGTGGACGATGCCCTGCTTGTCGGGGCAGGACAGCGTGAGGACGTACTGGGCGCTGGCCGGCTGCTGGTCCACTGGGGGTATCCCGTCCTGGTGTCGTGGCGTTCGTGGGTGGTCCAGCGTGTCACATCCTGGACAGTCGCCGCCCGGCTGCCCGTACTGCGGGACGGCACTGCTCAGCGGCCCGGCCGAAAGCCCGACCGGGCACCCGGCCAGGCACCCGACCGGCGGCCCCGCCGTCGGCCGGGGCCCAGACCCGGGCCCGGACCCGGGCTCAGACCCGGGTGAGGATGCGCAGCACGTCCAGCGACTTGGGCGCCGCGTCCGGGTCGTCCCCGTCGTTCACCGCCAGCGCGACGTGCGCCTCGCGCGCGGCCCGGACCGCCTCCGGCCAGCCGGGGTGGCCGAAGTAGGCGGCGGCGTGGGCGTCCGCGCCGACCTCGTGCAGCAGCTGGACCACCCGCAGCACCGCGACGTCGACCAGGGCGGCCTCGGCGGAGTCGCGGAAGATCGTGCCCACGTACTTCTCGGCCGACCAGTGGTCCAGCCAGGTGTCCTCCACCAGCCGGTAGACGGCGTCGGTCACGTCGCCGTACCCCTCCCGGCCGTTCAGCCAGGTCTCCTGCTGGAAACCGGGGTCGGACAACATGTGCAGCGCCGAGCGCAGTCGGGCTCGCCAGCGCCACCAGGGCAGGTCGTTGAGCGGCATGCCGTTCATCGTGCTGGAGCGGTGGCCCGGACGAGAAGTGTTTCGGGCAGACCGATGCGAAGAATCTGTGCTGGCGGACATGGAGAACGATCGTACGTTCCCTGTCCGTTCGTACTCCACTCCCGATCTACACGCGTGCCCCACCGGATTTCAGCTCCCGTTGTCCGACCGTTCGCACTTCGGCCCTCTCTGCGTGTGGCGCCGGGGCTTGGCTTGCTCCGGTGCGCCGGATGGCGCCCCAGAGAGGGAAGACCGATGACCAGCCGAAGGGACCCGTTCCAGCCCCGGCACCAGTTCGCGCGGCGCCGCCGCCGCCCAATCGCCGCGGCCGCCACCGCCGCGGCCCTGCTCCCCACCCTCTTCTCGGCCTCCGCGTGCGGCGGACCGGCCGATGCCTCCACCAACGGCGGCGACCTCACCGTGATGACCTGGTCCCCGTCCGGCACCGGCGCCGCCGACCGGCCCGGCATGACCGCCCTCGCCGAGGCGATCGGCCGGGACGTCAACCTCAAGGGCGGACTGAACGGCCGCCGGCTGCAGGTGCTCACCTGCAACGAGCACAACACCTCCGAAGGCGCCAAGGCCTGCGCCCAGCGGGCGGTGGACGCCAAGGCGGTCGCCGTGATCGGCTCCTACAGCCAGTACGGCTTCGACTTCATGCCCGTCCTGGAACGCGCCGGCATCCCCCTGATCGGCGGCTACGGGCTCTCCCAGCCCGAGTTCAGCAGCCCGCTCTCGTACCCGGTGGACGGCGGCATGCCCGCGCTGATCGGCGGCAGCGGCCGTCAGCTGGTCGAGGCCGGCTGCAAGGCCGTCGCACTCGTCCGCCCGGACACCCCGTCCGGCGACAACCTGCTCGGCTACCTGGCCAACGCGCTCAAGCCGGCCGGCATCAAGCTGCTCGACGTCAAGGCTCCCGAGCAGTCCACCGACTACACGGCGGTGGCCCGCAAGGCGATCGGCAAGGACGAAGCGGCGAACTGCGTCACCAGCGCCCTCGCCGCCGAGCCGACCGGCAACCTGCTGGACTCCTACCGCCGGCTGAACCCGAGGAACACCCGGTTCGCCTCGGTGATCGGCAGCGTCCAGCAGTCGGTGGTCGACTCCACCGGCGGCGACTCCGGCCCGCTGGCCGGCACCTACGTCACCAGCTGGTACCCGCCGGAGTCGGCGAAGGTCTGGGACGGGCTGCGCGCGGTGGTGCGCGCCGACACCTCCGGCGGCCACAGCATCGACGTCTCCGATCCCGGCGTGCAGACCACCTGGGTCGCGTACGAGGTGTTCCGACTGGTCGCCGAGAAGGTCGCGGCGTCCGGCCGGCAGGTCACCGAGAAGACCGTCACCGGGCTGCTGGACAGCGGCGAGAGCATCGACGTCGGCCTCACCCCGCCGCTGAACTGGGGCACCCCCAACATGCTGCCCAGCACCGAGTCCCCGCGGCTGGTGAACACCTGGGTCACCTACCAGGTGGTCAAGGGCGGCCGGATGACCCTGCAGCAGCCGGGCTTCGTGGACATCCGCTGGGTGCTCACCGGGGGCCGCCCGCCGGCGTGACGCCGGAACGGCACAGGACCGGTGACGAAGGACGGACGACGAAGGGGCGGGCCGGCGGGCCCGTTCCCCCGTCCGTCCTAGAGGTCGCCGTCGCTGCGGCTGGGCAGGCCGGTCTGGGTGGCGATCGCGTTCCACAGGGTCGAGGCCTGCTTCTTCGCGGTGGTCGCCGTGCCGCTGGCCTGGACGGCGTTCTTGTAGTGCTGGTTGTCCAGCTTCTTGGGGTCGCAGGCGCCGGGCGCCTGTGAGTCCCCGGCCCAGGCCGCGTACTCGTCGTCGGCCTGCGCGGAGGCGGTCCACGCCGCGTTGAGCTGCTCGACCAGCTGCTGGCCGCCGGGCAGCTTGTCGGCCTTCAGCTGACCGAGCTTGGTCTGGAGCTCGCGCCGCTTGCCGGCCGCGCCGGTGAGCGCCTGCTGCGACTCGGGCAGCTTGTCGCACTTCTGCACCGCGGCGACCGCGCCGACCACCGCCGAGCGGCTGTCGCTCGCGGTGCCGAGCAGGTCCGACAGCGGCTGTGCCTGGGCCTTGACCGCCGGGTCGACGGTGGCGCCCGAGCTGCTCGCGCTCGCCGTGCCGGGGGTGGCGCTGCCGGTGGCGGCCACCGGGAGGGTCTTCTTGGCGTCGGCGGCGGGGGTGGCGTCGTCCCCGTTCACCAGGACGGCGACCAGGATGCCGGCCACCGCGAAGCCGGCCACCACCCCACCGATGATCAGCTTGTTGGACGGGCGGCCGCCCCGGGCGGCCGGAGCCTGCGCGCCCGCCTGGGTGGTGTCGAAGCCCTGTCCGTGGTCCTGCCCGTAGCCCTGGCCGTAGCTCTGCCCGTAGTCCTGACCGGGGTAGGCCGGCGCCGGCTGCGGCTGCCCGGCCTGCGAGTAGCCCTGGTAGCCGCCCGGGCCGGGCTGCTGCGGGTAGCCGGCCTGGGACTGGCCCGTGGGGTAGCCGCCCGCGTACGGGTCCGCGCCCGGGTACGGCGGGAGGTGCTGCGTCTCCGGCGCCGGCTCGTGCTGCGGGACGCCGTAACCGGGCTGCGGGGCGCCGGCCCACGGGGCGGGCTGGGCCGGCATGGCCTGGGTCGGCCGCGCGTGCCCGCCCTCGCCGAGGTACTCGGGCTGCCCGGACGGCTGCCCCACCGGCGGCACGCCCGCCTGCCCCTGCGGGTGGCCCTGGGGCTGACCCTGCGGCTGGCCCGGCACACCGCCCTGGGTCTGGCCGGGCTCGGGGCGGAACAGGTCGTCCAGGTTGAAGTCACCCGAGTTGGGGTACGAGCGGCGCTGGCTCAACGCGATTCCTCACCTGTGCACGACCGCGCGCTGACGGCGGACCACATCTCGTCGGTTCTTGGGGGCATCACAGTTCCTTGGACGTCACGCCCACGCTACCGGTTCGCCGAACCGGGTGACCACGCGGGCGGGACATCCCTCACGCTCCCCTCACGCCGCCCCGCCGGGGCCCGGGGCCTCGGACCGGCCCTGGCACCCCGGACGTGACACTAGGCGGCCTCCGCATCCGCCCGGGCGTGGAACTCGCGGACCACCCGCTGCTCCCGGTAGGGCTCCAGCCTGCGCCGGAACTCGTCCAGGTACTCCACGCCCCGGTTGGAACGCAGCCCGCTCAGCAGCCGGACCGCCTGCGCGCCCGTCTCACAGGCGCGTTCGAGGTCCCGCTGCTGCAACTGGGCGGTGGCGAGCAGGACGAGGTCCACCGCGCGGCGGCGGACCCGGGTCGGCGGGTGCAGGTCGAGCGCCCGGCGGGCGTAGTGCTCGGCCTGGCCGGCCTGCTCCAAGTCCCGGTGGCAGTGGGCCAGTTCGTCCGACAGGTAGGCGTCGTCGAAGTGGACGATCCAGTCCGGGTCGTCCTCCGGGCGGCGCTTCTCCATCATCTCCAGCGCCTTGGCCGACACCGCCTCGCAGGAGCGGGCGTCCCCCAGCAGGGCGTGGCCGCGGGCCTCGGCGGCGTAGAACATCGCCATCGCCGTCGGGGTGGCGACCGTCCGGGCGCCCTCCTGCGCGGCGCGGGCGAGCTGGGCGATCTCCCGCGGGTTGCCGAGCGTCGCCGCCAGGTGGCTCATCGACGCCGCCAGCACGTAGCCGCCGTAGCCGCGGTCGTCGGCCGCCTGGGCGAGCCGGAGCGCCTGGATGTAGTAGCGCTGGGCCAGGCCGGGCTGGCCGGTGTCCACCGCCATGTAACCGGCCAGTTCGGTCAACCGGGCCACCGCGGCGAAGAGTTGGCGCCCGGTCTCGTCCCGGTACGCCCCGCCGAGCAGGCTGGAGACCACCGAGTTGAGGTAGTGCACGACCACCGGGCGCACGTGACCGCTGCCGAAGCGGTGGTCCAGGTCGACCAGCATCGTGGTGGTGGCCTTGATCGCGGCCACGTCGGTCGGGCCGACCCGGGGGCCGCCGGTGCGCGCCACCACCGGGTCGGGCGGGGTGATCAGCCAGTCCCGACTGGGCTCCACCAGCGCGGAGGCCGCGACCGTGGCCCCGGTCAGGAAGTCCCGCCGCCCGACGTCGCTGCGCCAGAGCTCGCAGACCTGCTCCAGGGCGGCGTTCAGGGTCGGCGCGAACTGGAGCCCGATGCCGGAGCTGAGGTTCTTGCCGTCGGCCATGCCGATCTCCTCGACCGACACGCTGCGGCCGAGCTTGCGGCCGAGGGCCTCGGCGATCACGGCCGGCGCCTGCCCGCGCGGCTGCTGCCCGCGCAGCCAGCGGGCGACGGAGGTCTTGTCGTACCGCAGGTCCAGACCGTGCTCGGCGCCGCAGAGGTTGACCCTCCGGGCCAGGCCGGCGTTGGAGCAGCTGGCCTCCTGGATCAGTTGCTGCAGACGCTCGTTGGGCTGTCGTGCGACGAGTGGTCTTGCGGCCATTGGGTTTCGCCTCCCCACACCCTCCGGTCCCGGCCGGCGGGCGACGATTCTGCTGATCTGTTGCCGACTGTCCGACCGTCCAAGGAATCTGACACCAGGTTAGCGATCAGCAACGCCAGCGGGATACCCACGGTGACGATCCGCACCCCCCACGCGCCCTGGGAAATGCTCCTGTGCGCCCCCACTGCGCCTGCCCCCGCCCGCCTCAACTCGGTCGAGTAACCGGATCGGGTGACATTGCCGGTATGCGCCCAACCGGCTTGCGCCGGGCCGTAACCAGCCTCACACACGGTAGTTGAGCAGCGCGTGGAAGACATCCCCGACTCCCCCGACCAGGGCAAGAACGCCGCACTGCCCCCGCTGCTCATCGAAGCCGTCGGCTACGCCGAGAACCGCCACTGGGAGGTCGCTCCCGGTGCCTGGCTGATCGACGGCGACGGGCCCGCCCGCTGCTCCTGCGGCGACCGGCGCTGCCTGCTGCCGGGGGCCCACCCGCTCGACGCGGACTGGGCCCGCAAGGCGAGCGCCGGGCCGGGGGCGGTGCGGCGCTGGTGGACCGAGCGGCCGCAGGCCTCGATCCTGCTGCCCACCGGCCGGTCCTTCGACGTCCTGGACGTCCCGGAGACGGCCGGCTGCCTGGCGCTGGCGCGGATGGAGCGGATGGACCTCCAGCTGGGCCCGGTCGCGGTGCTGCCCGCCTCGCCCGGCCGGATCGGCCGGCGGCTGCACTTCCTGGTGCTGCCCGGGGTCGCGGCCAAGCTGCCGGAGATGCTCCGCAAGCTCGGCTGGCCGCCCGGCCGGCTGGACCTGGTGGCCCGCGGCGAAGGGGACTGGACGGTCGCCCCGCCGTCCCGGATCGGCGGCACCGGCTACGCCCAGTGGGCCCGCTCCCCCTCGGCGCTCAACCGCTGGCTGCCCGACGCCGCCGAGCTGATCAGCCCGCTCGCCTACGCCTGCGGACGCGAGGCGCCCGCGGCCGCCCACCCCCAGCCCGCCCAGCCGGCGGCAGCGGTGCGCTGAACGGGCGCAGCAACGGTTCACCACCTCGGTTCACCACCTCGGTTCACCACCTCGGTTCACCGTCTCGGTTCACCGCCTCGATTCACCGCCCCGTGAACGGCCGCCCTCCGCCTATCGGGTGAGGGCGCGCAGCGCGCGACACCCCGCGCCCGACTGACGGGCCTTGTCTCCCACCGGAGGCGGGGCCCGTCACACGCATGTGCGGATAAGGCCTCCGTGTACCCGCTGATCATGGACGAAAGCCCCCCGGACGAGTGACAACGCTCAAGGATTGCCATGATCGGCCGAGGGGAGGAATTGCGGTGCGAGGGGACGCCGGAGGGAGCGCTCGGACGGGGAAGCCGGGCGAGGCGGTGGAGGGGCCGGGAGGGAACGGAGGGGATGGAGGGACGGAGGGGACAGGGAGGGAACGGGGAGGCGAAAGGGCCCGCTGCACGGGGAGCAGCGGGCCCTTCGCGTCGTTCCTCAGGCCTGGGCGACGAAGACGTGCTGGGCGATGTCCTTGCCCAGCTCCGCCGCGTTCTCCCCGGTGCCGACCAGCACGCCGCCGACGCCGGTGCTGACCCGCACGGTCGAGCCCGGCCGGATCCCGGCCCGGCGCAGCGTGCGCATCAGTTCGCCGTCGGTCTGGATCGGCTCGCCGATCCGGCGGACCACCACGCTGGCGCCGCCGTCACCCGGCTTGACGGTGTCCAGCGGGACGAGCGCGGCGTCGAAGCCCTCGCCCTCGGCCTTGGCGTCGCCCAGCTCGTCCAGGCCCGGGATCGGGTTGCCGTACGGGGACTGGGTCGGGTGGCCGAGCATGGCGAGCACCTTGCGCTCGACCGTCTCGCTCATCACGTGCTCCCAGCGGCAGGCCTCCTCGTGGACCTGCTCCCACTCCAGTCCGATCACGTCGACGAGCAGGCACTCGGCGATGCGGTGCTTGCGCATGACGCGCACCGCGAGCCGGCGCCCGTCGTCGGTCAGTTCGAGGTGGCGGTCCCCCGCGACCTGCAACAACCCGTCGCGCTCCATCCGGCCGACCGTCTGGCTGACCGTCGGGCCGCTCTGCTCCAGTCGCTCGGCGATCCTGGCGCGCATCGGGACGATGCCTTCCTCCTCCAGCTCCAGGATGGTGCGAAGGTACATCTCAGTGGTGTCGATCAGCCCAGACATCGCCGCTGGCTCCGTTCTTCGGTGTCCTCACCGCCAATTCTGACGTACTGCACCGACAACCGGGCCCGCGCAAGGGCCCCGGGTCCCGGTTTTCGTTCCTGTTGACAGCGGTGCCGCCGGGGCGCCACGGTGCTCGCCGTAGCTTTCTCCACTGGCGGCCCGGACCCTCCCGGCCCGCCCCACCCGGCCGGCTCCCCCACCGGCAGAGAGCGAAGGCAACAGATGAACGACCTGGTCGGCCGGTACTTCGACGCCGCGATCGCCCATCTCCAGCGGGTCCGGGAGGAGGAGGCCGACGCCATCGAGGCCGCCGCGGCGCTGCTCGCCGAGGCGATCACCGAGGGCCGCCGGGTGTTCACCTTCGGTGCCGGGCACTCCGCGCTGCCGGCCCAGGACGTGGTCTACCGGGCCGGCGGGCTGGTCCCGATGAACCTGCTGAACGTCCCCGGGATGGCGGGGGTGACGGTGATGCCCGCGCCGCTGGCCAGCGCGCTGGAGCGGGTGTCCGGCCTGGCCACCACCACCCTGGACCTGACCCCGGCCGCCTCCGGCGACCTGCTGTTCGTGATCTCGCTGTCCGGCCGCCAGGTGATGCCGGTCGAGCTGGCCCGGTACGCCCGGGACCGCGGTCTGAAGGTGATCGGCGTGACCTCGCTGGCGTACCCGGGCGAGGTGCCCCCGGCGCACCCGTCCGGCACGTACCTGAAGGACAACTGCGACGTGGTGCTGGACAGCAAGATCGCGGTCGGGGACGGCGAGCTGACCCACCCGGCCGCCGAGACCACCTTCGGCCCGGTCTCCACCATCGTGACCAGCGCGCTCATGCAGGCCGTGGTCGCCTCGGCGGTCGGCCGGCTGGCCGACGCGGCGGCCGAGGGCACCACCGCGGCCCCGCCGCTGTTCCGCTCCGGCAACGTCCCCGGCGGCACCGAGTGGAACGCCAAGCAGATGGCCGACAACGCCGACCGGATCCTCTACACCTACTGACACCCACCGGTCGCGCCCACGGGCACCCCGGGCCACGCAGGGTGTCCGCCCGCCCACCGAACGTACCCGGGCCGGACAATCCACCGGGGCATCCCGGCCATTGCGGGCGGCCCGGGGGCGGGCCAGGCGTACCGGGAAGCCGCCCGGGGCAGGAGAGCGGTGCGACCGGAGCGACGGGTGGGGGCCGGACATGGCGTCTGGGGCTGGACGGACGGGGTGGGTGCGCGAGCGGGAACTGCTGCCCGGGTTCTTCTGGGCCGCCGACGCGGCCTCGCTGCGCGGCCAGCGGCGTTCGGTGCTGCTCTCCGCCTGGGAGCTGCTCCTGCTGGTGGCCGCCGCCGCGACCGGCTCCGCCGACGGCGAGCCCTGGGCCTGGCCGGCGGCCGCCGCCTACCTCGGCGCGATCGTCCTCGCGGTGGTGATCAGCCGGCAGAACCCGCAGGGGCTCTGGTACGAGGGCCGGGCCGCCGCCGAGTCGGTCAAGACGCTGGCCTGGAAGTTCGCCGTCCGGGCGGACGCCTACCAGCCGCCGCCGCACACCCTGCCGGACGCGGAGGGCCTGTACCGCGTCCAGCTCGGCGGGGTGCTGGGCGCCTTCCGGGACGGCCGGGTGGTCACGCCGGGCGCCGGGGCGGAGCTCGCCGGGATCACGGCGGCGATGCGCGACCTGCGCGAGCAGCCGCTCGCGGTGCGGCGCGAGGTGTACCTGCGGGAGCGGATCCAGGTGCAGCACGACTGGTACCGCGCCAAGTCCCGGTACTGCGCCCGGGCCGGAGCCCTGGCGGGGGTGCTGGGCGTGGTGCTCCCGGCGTTCGGGCTGGTGCTCGCGGTGCTGCGGGCGCTCGGCGCGTTCACCTACGACGCGCTGGGCACCGTCTCGGCGGTGGCCGCCTCGATCACCGCGTGGGCGCAGCTGCGCCAGTACCGCCCGCTGGCCGCCGCGTACGGGCTGGCCGCCGACGAGCTGGAGCTCATCCGGCGCCAACTGGCCCGGCTGGACGTGGAGTCGGCGGACGCCGAGGAGCTCTGGGCCCGGCTGGCCCGGGACGCCGAGGACGCGGTCTCCCGCGAGCACACCACCTGGCAGGCCCGCCGGGAGATCCGCACCACCACCGACCGGGACCACTGAGGAGGCCGCAGGTGTCGTTACGGATGGTCAAGGCCCCGGACGGTCGCGCCCTCGCCGTCGAATCCCTGGGCGACCCGCGCGGCCGCCCGGTGTTCCTGCTGCACGGCATGCCCGGCAGCCGGGTGGGCCCGCACCCGCGCAGCACCGTGCTGTACCGGCTGGGGGTGCGGCTGATCTCCTACGACCGGCCGGGTTACGGCGACTCGACCCGGCAGTTCGGCCGCCGGGTGAGCGCGGCGGCCGCCGACGTGCGGGCCATCGCGGACGACCTCAAGCTGGACGGCTTCGCGGTGCTCGGCCGCTCCGGCGGCGGCCCGCACGCGCTGGCCTGCGCGGCGCTGCTGCCGGAGCGGGTCAGCCGGGTGGCGGTGCTGGTCGGCCTGGCGCCGCGCAACGCGGCCGGCCTGGACTGGTACGCCGGGATGACCCCGTCGAACGTGCACGCCTACCAGGAGGCGGAGCGCGGACACGGCCGGATCGCCGACGCGATGGAGTTCCGCTCCCGGCAGATCAAGGACGACCCGGTCCGGCTGCTGAACGGGCTGCGGCCCGAACTGTCGCCCGCCGACCGGGAGGTGGTGGCCGACAGCGGCCTGCGGCGGATGCTGCAGAGCAACTACCGGGAGGCGTTCCGGCACGGCGCGGACGGCTGGATCGACGACGTGCTGGCGTTCACCGCCGACTGGGGGTTCAAGGTCGAGGACATCGCGGTGCCGAGCTGGCTGTGGCACGGCACCGACGACCAGTTCTCCCCGGTCGACCACTCCCGCTGGCTGGGCGACCACATCCCCGGCGCCGAGCTCTTCCTGGAGCCCGGCGCCGCGCACTTCGGCGCGTTCCGGGTGCTGACCACCGCCCTGGCCTGGGCGGCGGGCTGAGGCCTCAGGCCGTCACCGGGGTGACCGGCGCTCCCCCGCCCAGCACGGCCAGCACGTTGTCCACGGCCAGGCCGCCCATCGCCTGCCGGGTGGCGACGGTGGCACTGCCCAGGTGCGGTGCCAGGACGGCGCGTTCCTGGGCGAGCAGCGCGGAGGGGACGGCCGGCTCGTGCTCGAAGTTGTCCACGGCGGCGGCGAACAGCGCGCCGGACTCCAGCGCGGCGGCCAGCGCCTCCTCGTCCACCACTCCGGCGGTCATGCTGACCACCACCGCCCCGCGCGGCAGCAGGGCGAGGCGGCGGGCGTCCAGCAGGTGCCGGGTGGCGGCGCTGAGCGGGGCGGTGACGACCAGCACCGTGGAGTGGGCGAGCAGGTCCTCCAGCGGCCGCCAGGTGGCGCCGTCGGCCTGCTCGGGCGGCAGCTCGCGGCGGTTGTGGTAGCTGACCGGCATGTCGAAGGCGCGGGCCCGGCGGGCCACCGCCTGCCCGATCCGGCCCATGCCGAGCACGCCCAGCGGGGTGCCGGCCAGCTCCATGCCGAGCAGGAAGTTCGGCGCCCAGGTCCAGGGGCTGCCGGAGCGCAGCAGGCGCTCGCCCTCGCCGAGGCGGCGGGTGGCGGCCAGCAGCAGCGCCCAGGCCATGTCGGCGGTGGCGGTGGTGAGCACGCCGGGGGTGTTGGAGACCAGCACGCCGCGTTCGGCGCAGGCGGCCAGGTCGATGTTGTGGTGCCCCACGGCGTGGTTGGCGACGATCTCCAGGGACGGCCCGGCCGCGTCCAGGAACTCGCCGTCGACCCGGTCGTCCAGGGTGGTGAGCACGGCGCGGCGGCCGCGGACGGCGGCCAGCAGGTCGGCCCGGGCCATCGCCCGGTCGGAGTCGTGGCAGGTGACGGCGTGGCGCGCGGTGAGCCGTTCGATCACTCCGGGCGCGAGGCGCCGGGTGACCAGGACCGGGGGCGGGGGCTGCTCGCTCATGGTCCCGCAGCGTACCCGCCGCCCCCGGTCGGAGGCCGTGTTCACACCGGTACCCGCACCGCCGCTTACACCGGCTGCGGCTCCAGGTCCCGGTTGATCCGCTTCCAGCCGCGCGCCGCGACCGTGTTGGGGTGCTCCTCGCCGAACTGCCGGATCAGCTCACCGATCGCCCGGGCCCGCAGTTCGGCGGCCTGGGTGTGCCGGCCGGCCGAGCGCAGGGTGATCGACAGGTTGGCCTCGCAGGCGACGGCGTCCGGGTGCCGGGGCGTGTAGCGCTCGCACAGGCCCTGGTAGGCGGCCCGGCCGAGTTCCTCGGCGAGGCCGATCTGGCCGTCGTCGCCGTAGGCGTTGGCCAGGTTGATCACCGCGTTGAGGGTGTACGGGTGGTCCGCTCCGACGGAGTCGGTCAGCCCCTCGACGGTGAGCCGGCCGCGTTCGATGGCGCCCTGGATGTCACCGCTGCCGCGCAGGTAGATGCCGAGGTTGTTGGCGCAGGCCAGGGTGAAGGGGTGTTCGTCGCCGAACAGCCGGCGGTGGCCTTCGAAGACGGTGGAGCAGAGGTCGCGGGCGGCCTCCTTGTCGCCGGAGGCGCTGTGGTCGGCGGCCAGGTTGAGGGCGCAGGCGAGCGCGTCGGGGGCGTCGGCGCCGTAGCGCTCCAGGTAGCGCTCGTAGGTCTCCTTGGTGATCCGGCGGGCTTCGGCGAGCGCGCCGATGCGGCGCAGTGAGACGGCCAGGGACTTGGCGTTGCGCAGGTTCTCCGGCAGGTCGGGGTCGAGGACGTCGCCGAGGTCGGAGGTGACTTCCTGGAGCAGGTCCACCGAGCCGCGGTAGTCGCCGAGTTCGCGCAGGTCGCGGGCGAGGTTGGATTTGGTGGAGAGGGTGTACGGGTGCCGGGGGCCGAGGACGGCGGTGCGCCGGTCGAGGGTCTCCTGGTCGAGTTCGCGGGCGGCCTCGCTGTTGCCGACGAGCCGGTAGTCGATGGCCAGGTTGTTGGCCATGGAGAGCGTGCGCGGGTTGTCGTCGCCGAACAACTCGCGGAACTGGTCGAGGATTTCGCGGTCGAGGTCGAGTGCGGCCTGGAACCGGCCGAGCGCCCGGCGGTCGGCGCCGAGGGAGCCGGCCGTCATCAGGGTGTACGGGTGGTGCTCGCCGAGCAGGGCCCGCTGGCGTTCCAGGGTGTCCTCGTCCAGGGCCAGGGCTTCCGCGTAGTTGCCCTGGGAGCGCAGCACGTTGGCGAGTTGGAAGCGCAGCAGCAGGGTCTGCCGGTCGTTCTCGCCGAGCTTGTTGGTCCACTCGGTGTCCAGGGCGTGGCCGAGGTCGCGGGCGCGGTCGAGTTCGCCGCGCTTCCAGAGGTAGCGGACGCGGTCGATGAGCAGCTGGCGGGTGTCCGCCTCATCGCAGTTGTGCGCCTTGGAGGGCGACAGGTGCGGCCAGATCTCGTCGAAGGCGGGCCAGTTGGCGGGGTCGTCGGTGTCGCCGAGGACCGGCCGGGCGCCGGTCAGGATGCGATGCACCTCGTGGACGGCGATCTCCTGTTCGTCGTCGGTCATCTCGGCCCGGATCACCGCCTGGACGAGCCGGTGCACCTGGAAGCTGTTGCTGCCGGCGTCGACCTTGGCCAGCGCGTACCGGCCGATCGCCTGGATCACCTTGCCCAGCATGAACTTGTCGCTGAGGTCGGCGTCGTACTTCACCAGCGCCCGGATCATCTGGTCGCTGTAGAAGAGGTTCATCGAGATCGGCTCGGGTGCGAAGAACGCGCAGAGCTGCAACAGCCGGACGGCGGCCGGGGACTGCTGGCGCAGCCGGCCGATGGAGACGTTCCAGGTCGCGCCGACCGGGGTCGGGTAGTCGGCGGGGCGGGCGACGGCCAGCGCGCGGGCCGCCTCGGCGTGCAGTTGGGCGACGTAGGTCTCCACCGGGGTGCCGGTGGTGTCCAGCCAGGCGGCCGCGACCTCGACGGCGAGCGGCAGGTCGCCGACCGCCTCGGCGACCCGGTCGGCGTCCGGGCGGGACAGCCCGCGGGCGCGCCGGCACAGGTGCTCGACGCTCTCGCCGCGGGTGAAGACGTCCACCTCCAGCGCCTCGGCGTGCCCGGTCCAGGCCTGGTTGCGGGAGGTGACCAGGATGTGGCCGGAGCCGCCGGGGAAGAAGCGGCGGATCTCGGCCGGTTCGTCGGCGTTGTCGAAGATCAGCAGCCAGCGCGCGGTGGGCACGCCGCGGCGCAGCGCCTCCCGGGCGGCCTCGGCGGCCTCGGTGACGGAGTCGCCGACGCGCAGGCCGAGCCGGCGGGCGAGGTCGGCGAGGGCGGGGGCGACGAGTTCGGTCTGTTCGGCGTCGATCCACCAGACCAGGTCGTAGTCGGACATGAACCGGTGCGCGTACTCCAGCGCGACCTGGGTCTTGCCGACGCCGCCGAGCCCGTACAGCGTCTGGGGGGTGGGCAGGACGGCCGCCATGCCGCCGCGCAGCTGGTTGCGCAGCTGCTCCAGGACGGCGGCGCGGCCGGTGAAGGAGGGGTTGCGCGGCGGGACGTCCCACACGGTCGGCTTGCTGCCGGGGAAGCGCGGCCCGCCGCCGTTGGGCTCGGTCAGCGCGACGTCGCCGCGGCCGAGGGCGCGCAGCAGGGTCTGGACGGACTGCGCCTCGTCGCGGCCGACGAGGTCGACGGGGTTGCGGTTGCTGAAGGGCGCGGTGAGCCTGACGTCGCCGACACGGACGGGGACGAGCTGGCGCCGGGTGCCGGCGGGGTCGGAGTTGACCACGGACTCCCACAGCGCCCGGGCCTGCGGGGAGCGCTGGTAGGCGGGCGAGAGCACGGCGACGGTCCGGTAGGCGGCGTCGATGCCGCGTTCGGTCTCCTCGCGCGTGTCGGTGCCGGCGCTGAGGTCGCGGGGCAGCACCCGGAAGCCGGCCCGGGTGAGCACGGACTCGATCCAGTCCGCCCACATCCGGTCCTCGGGGACGTAGGAGAGGTAGAGGTCGGCGGGGACGGACGGGCGGCGGCGGGTGAACGCGTCCACGTAGCGCAGCCGCAGTTCCTCGTCCATGGCCGGCAGCGAGGTGACCTTGCGCTGGGTGATCATCGCGGTGAGCCGCTCGCAGGCGGCGAGCATCGAGGTGGGGGTGCCGGTCTGGTCGCCGAAGGTGGCGAGGATCTCCTCGTAGGCGTAGAACGGCCGGTACGGGATCTCCACCGAGCCCCAGTAGGAGGCGAGTTCCTCGCCGTTGAGGCCGGCCGGCAGCCCGTCGAAGCGGACCCGGGCGAGGGCGCGGCCGGCGTCGGCCTTCTCCTTCTCGCCCTCGTCGATGCGCATCGGGACGGGCAGGATGCGGATGCCGCGCTCGCGGTAGCGGTCGTGGATGTGCTGGGCGATCCGGGAGGCGCCGTCGATGGACTGGTCGCTCAGGGTGAAGCAGACCACCAGGTCGTCGGGCATCTGGACGGTGCAGATCTCGGCGATGTCGGACAGGCCGGTACGCGAGTCGATGAGCACGTAGTCGTACCGCTTGCTCATGTCGGCCTTGAGGGCGTCGAAGAACTGCCCGCCGTCGAAGCGGTCGTAGAAGATGTCCCAGTCCAGGTGGGTGACGGCCTCGGAGTAGTCCCGGTTGAACTGGCCGGCGGACAGGAAGTCCAGGCTGCCCCCGGTCGGGAACAGCGGCCAGGACAGCGACAGCGCGTGCGGGTGCACCCTGGCGAAGTCCAGGTGCCAGCCCTCGGCGTGCTCGACCGGGCGCAGGGCCTCCTCGCGGTACTCGGCGATCAGGTCCATCATCCCGGTCGTGCCGGCCAGCGAGGCCGGGTCGAGGAAGGGGTGGAAGAACTTGGCCAGGCCCGGCGCCTCCAGGTCCCAGTCCACGGTGAGCACCCGGTAGCCGTTGGCGGCCAGGATCCAGGCGGTGTTGGCGAGCGCCATGGTGCGCCCGGTGCCGCCCTTGTAGGAGTAGAAGGTGATGATCCGGCCGTTGCGGTCCTGCTCCGCGGACCGTCGCTCGGCCTCCCGCTGGGCGGCCAGTTCGGCCGCGGTGAGGCCCCCGACGCGGAAGTTCCTGGTGGGGTTCTCGCTCATCTGGGTCGTCCTCCCAAGGGCGCCATCCCGTCATCGGGGTCATCGCCGTCGTCACGGTCTGGGTGGTCGTCGGGTCCGGAGCCGTCCTGCCCGAAGGGGGCGTCACGGCCGAACGGGGCCGCGCCCGGGCCGCGCCGGAACGCGTCCCGCAGGTTCGGGCGGGGCGGCGGCGGGTCCTCCGGCTCGGCCCTGGTGCGGCCCTCGAAGGCGTACTTGGCCTTCATGGCGGCCCGGGGCAGCGCGTCGTCGAAGTCCTCCAGCGTGTTCAGCCCGGTCGGGCCGGTCACGCCGAGGAAGCTGGGGCGGCTCGCCCGCCGGGTGATGCGCAGCGCCTGGTCGCTCAACTCGCCGAGTTCGCCGCCGCGTTCCTCGCACTCGGGGTCCTCGGTGTTCCACGGCTCCAGGACGCTCACCCAGGTGGCGTCCGAGCGGTCGAAGCGGCGGACGAGTTCCCGGCGGTCCGGATCGCGCAGCGCCCACCGGTCGAGCAGGAGCAGGCCGGGGGCGGCCGCCTCCCCCTCGATGATGGACTCGACCTCGTCGTCGAACTCGTGCACGGTCGGCTGGAACCCCAGCTGCCGGGCCAGCCGCACCGCGTGCTGGGCGATCGGCGAGCCGGCCGGGCGATAGGGGTGCCAGTCGGTGCGCCGGGTGCCGTAG
Organism: Kitasatospora sp. NPDC057940; assembly: GCF_042887425.1. Classification (NCBI taxonomy): domain Bacteria; kingdom Bacillati; phylum Actinomycetota; class Actinomycetes; order Kitasatosporales; family Streptomycetaceae; genus Kitasatospora; species Kitasatospora sp. NPDC057940. The sequence continues at coordinate 75,584 of NZ_JBHVPH010000012.1, read as the reverse complement.
AAGTCGGGATTGCGGTCGGGCGGCAACTCGCCCTGGTGGTAGGAGAGTACGGAGATCCGCAGCTGCTTGGTCGGCGCGCTCACGTTGAAGGCGCTGGGCAGGCCGTTGAAGTCCAGCCGCCGCCCGACCGGGATCACCGTCTCCTCCGCCACCTGCACGATCCGCGCCGCCAGCCGGTGCACGGCCAGCTCGTAGGCGGAGCGGAAGTAGGTGAGCTTCATCAGCGCGTACAGGCCCTCGGTGGCGTAGTCCGGCCCGAAACTGGCGTGGTTGAACTGGAGTTCACTGGCGACCTTGGGCAACCGGTAGCGGCTCATCGGCGCCCACAGCACCGGCACGATGCCGCTGGTGCGCTCCGCGTCGATCGTCGCCGGGTACACCGGTCTGCGGGTGAAGGCGTGCCACTCCTGACCGCACGGCACGCTGTTGAAGTACCGGGGCGAGTACAGGGGTACGAACACCCGGCAGGTCGCCAGCTCCTCCGACAGCCGCTCCGCCCACAACTCCCCCTGGTGCATGGACTCGTCCATGAAGCCGACCGGCACCCCGGCCGGGACCGTGGTCAGCTGCAGCACCGCCTCGCACAGGTCCCGGTACAGCTGGCGGACCCAGTGGTTCGGATCACCGGCGCCGCGCGTGCCGGCCTTCGGGGTGTGCGCGTAGGAGAGGAAGAAGTACGGCCGGGCATCGTCCTCGTCCCAGCCACGGTCGTTCACACGCGCCTCCCCCGGGCCCGTCGGCAACCTGGTTCCCGCAGCCCCCGTGCGGCGGGGTCTCAGTGTAGGAACGACTGAGGACCCAAGGGAATAGCACAACGAGTCGTACGAATTGACATGACCGAAACGACGCGGCTGTGCGCCCGCTTATCGTGTCTCCAGCACGCCCGTCACGGAGTACGAGGAAGGTAGCCATGGAGCACCTCAACTGGCAGCAGCCGAGCTTCAGCAGCGATCAGGCGAACTGCATCGAGATCGCCTCCGAGGGCGACCTCGTCTACCTCCGCGAGTCCGACAACCCCACCCACATCGTCACCACCACCCGCACCAAGCTCAACGCCTGGCTCCTCGGCGCCAAGGCCGGCGAGTTCGACCACTTCATCGCCTGAACCGCACAGCGCGGCCCCCCGCGAACCTCGCGGGAGCCGCCGGCTGTTGCAGGATGTCCGGTTTCTGCGCCTACTGCTTCGGCGTGTACCAGCTGAATTCCAGGATGGTGTCGTTGTAGTCGGCGTCGTCTCCGTTCTCGGCGACGATCACCATCAGGTTGTAGGCGCCGATGTCGTACGGGCCGCCGCTGTTGAGACGGCTCGGCTTGAGAGCGCCCTCGCTCTCGCCGTACTCGAAGGTGGCGACGAGCTGGCTCACGCCGGTGAGGGTGGTCTGCCCGATGATGTTGTTGCGCTCCCCCGTGCCGGTGAAGAGCTGATCCACCTGGCCGTCCTTGCTGGTGAGCTTCACGCTCTGGAGGAGCTTCGAGTTGGTCTTCACCTTGACGGCGACCTGCGCGCCGGCGGGGAGGGCGATCTCGGCCTGGTTGCCCTTGATAAAGGTGTATGCGTCGGTCACTGACGGCTCCTTCGTTCGGAGGACACGGAGACGGGGTCCATGACTCCGAGTCCCCGGCTGATATCACAAAGTGATGCGGCATCAGCGTAGGCAAGCCGGCCACAGGAAGATCAAAGTCGCGGGAACGCAGGACAGGGGCGGTACGCCGGTGCTATGCCACGGGGCCACCGCGACGCCCGACATGGCGCGGGCCCGCCAGGGAGAGGCGGGCCCGCGTGCCATGCATGGCACCTATGTCCGATCCCGTCGGTCCCGAAGCCGCTCGGACCGGGCCTGGCAGACACCGCCGACGGCGGCGGCCAGCAGGATCAGGACCAGCATGCCCGTCACGCCCGGCCCCGCCGACGCTTGAACTCGCGCAGCAGGGTCAGCAGGTTGATCAAGGTGCTGGCCGGGATGTTGCCGATGGAGACCAGGGCGCGGCCGTTCAGATCGGTCTCACCGGACTGAGCGGACGGCCAGAGGAGGCCGAACTCGCGGCCCTCCGTGCGGAGGTCGACGATCAGTTCGGTGATCTGCCGGCCGGTGAGCTGCCGCAGGGCCGGGTCGGCAGGGTGGATCGGGTGGTGGGCGATCACGCGGCGCCGTCCAGCTCGAACCAGACCCGCTTGCCGAGCTTCTGCGGCTCCGCACCCCAGCGGTGCATGAGCCCCTCCACCAGCATCAACCCCCGCCCGGACTGGGCGAACGGGTCGGGCTTCCGCTGCTCGGGCAACACGGGACTGCGGTCCGCGACGGTGACGCGGAGCGTCCCATGCACGACGGCGACCAGGACGACGGGCGCGGCGGTCAACCCGTGCCGCCAGGCGTTCACCACCAGTTCCACGAGCGCGAGTTCGGCGTCCCCGATGGAGGAGTTGGGGTACCCGGCGCGCGCCATGGTGTCGCGCAACGCCTCGCGAGAGACGGTGAGGGAGGGGGAGTTGAGGTTGGGGTCACACATGGGGAATCTCCCAGCGGTGCAAAGTGATTGGTGAGTGGACTGTAGGCCCAATCACCACAATCCTGCAACACTCTCCGCATCTAGATCTACACTTTCAGTAGGCGGCCTACTCGTTGGCCGAACTACTGCACGAGAAGGGCACGTGCATGGGATTCAGGACCGCAATCAGTGAACGGCAGCGTCGACTTGGCGATGAGCTGCGACGTCTCCGCACCAGCGCAGGCATGTCCCTTCCGGACCTCGGCGAGCTGGTTGGCATGAAGGGGCCAGCTGTCAGCCACACCGAGTCGGGCAGGCTTGGTATCAATCCTGAGCGCTTGACCCTCTGGCTCGACGCCTGCCATGCCAACGATCCCGAGTATCGAGCGGGCCTTCTCGCCATGGGCCAGAGCAACGGCAAGGGCTGGTGGACGGACTACCGGCCCTACGTTCCGACGTCAGCCCTCGATCTCGCCGAGTTCGAACACAGCGCCACCCGCCTGGACACCTACGAAACGCTACTGATCCCTGGGCTGCTCCAGACCAAGGGCTACAGCGAGGTCATCCTCGAATACGCGCAGAAGACCGTCGAGTTCCGGCAGTCGCGACAGCGGATCCTCAGCGTCGAGGGCGGGACGCCATTTCATGCCGTGATCCACGAGGCTGCCCTACGAACGATGTACGGCGGACCTACCGTCATGCGTGACCAGCTGAACCACTTGATCGAGGTCGGCAAGCTGCCCCACGTCACCATCCAGATCCTGCCGTTCGACTGCACCGTGTTCGCCTCGGCCGACACCCCATTCATGCTGCTTCACGGCCGACACTCCAAGCTGGACACCGTCTTGATGGAACAACCCCAGGGCTCACCATTCCTTGGCGAGCCCGAAGCAGTAGCCTCGTTCCGGCGACAGTTCGAACGACTCAAAGGCCTGGCACTCCCGCCCCTGACGGCCAGCGCATCCGAGCCATCGCCCTCATATCGCGATTCATGGGGCTTGCTCCAGCACATTCGGTACGCAGTACAGGGAAGGTAAGCATGGAACAGCTCAACTGGCAGAAGTCGAGCTTTAGCGGGGAGCAGACCAACTGCGTGGAGATCGCCTCCGACGGTGAGCTGGTCTACATCCGCGAGTCCGACGACCCCGCCCGCATCGTCACCACCACGCGAGCCAAGCTCAACGCCTGGCTCCTCGGCGCCAAGGCCGGCGAGTTCGACCACTTCACCGCCTGACCCACGCGGCACAGAAGGGCGGCTCCCGCGAACCCGCGGGAGCCGCCCTTCCCAGAGCTCGGCCGGGCCTCTGGCGATGACGGACTCCATCCGGGCCGGCGGCACCCCTCGCAAGGAGCCGCCGGCCAACAGTTCCCCGGAGCGTCAGAGCGGGAGACCCCCAGCAAGATTCTTATTCCGGATCAGGAATATGCCCGATACGGCTTGGACAGGCGCCGAAGCCGGCCTTAGCGTCGTCGACGGGTTGGGAGGCACTCGACCCGGAAGGGGTCAGCATGGCTGAGCGCCCGCAACTACTGCGTCTTACCGGCAAGTTCAACGGCCCGAACTGTGACGACGACGACTGCCCGAACGTGTACGCCACCGATCGGGGGACGTTCGTGGTCCAGGGCGACCACTTCACGGCCCTGGAGGTGCCCACCGGGGAGTCCGCCGTCGAGATTCCCCGGCATGTCCTGGAGGAGGCCGTCCGTGCTCTTGGATGGTGACCAGTGGCGCGCTCACTTCGACAGCTACCAGCACGAAGCGTTCCGGTTCGAGGCGCAGCCCGCCTACACCGTGCCCAGGGAAGCAGAGAGCCTGGCCCGCTTTCTGCGCGGCGAGCCGAAGCCGGTCGATCACAACGCGGCGTGGCACCGGAGGGTGCACGGCTTCGTCTCCTCGGGGCGGACGATCGGCCGCGTCCGGGTGGTGCGCCGCCCCCTCACGGACTACCAGCGGTACCAGTTCGCCTGGGGCATCCCCGGCAACATCGCCGCCGGAGAAGACATCCGAATCCTGGACGCCACTGAACGGAACTTCGGCATTCCCGACCAGGATTGGTGGCTGTTCGATGGTTCCTCGGCAGTCCACCTGAACTTCCGGCCCGACGGCACCCAGATCAACCGGGAGCTGGTCAGCGGCGACATGCGCCGACATCACGAGTGGAAAAGAATCGCCCTGGCTCACTCCGTGCCGTTTTCCGAATACCTGAAAGAGCTCGGGTGACGCTCGATCCGGATCAGCTCGGCCGGTCGAAGTCCGATCTGGCCGAAACGCTCAGAAGGCTCCGCCTGGAAGCCGGTCTCACAGGAGACCGGCTTTCGGTGCGTTGTGGCATCTCCCAGAGCAAGATCAGTAAGATCGAGACCGGGAAACTGACCCCGACCCTCGTCGATGTGGAGCGCATCCTCAGGGCTCTTGGGGCTCCGGCCGCCCTCGTCAGGGAAGTATCCTCGCTGGCTCGTACGGCCAATACCGAGTGGCAGGACAAGCGAGCCTCATGGCGCCGGGGCATCGAAAAGCGACAGGCGGAGCTGGCGTCGCTGGAGTCGGACGCGACAGAGCTGCGATATTTCCTGCCGGCAATGATCACAGGCCTCCTGGCCACGCCCGAGTACATTCGGGCCAGCCTGAGCCACTCCCCTGGTGACAGGACGATCGTCGTGGGCCGCAAGCTGGAGCGCCAGGCGGCTCTCTACGACGAATCGAAGTCGTTCACGTTCCTGCTCACGGAGCAGGCGGTGAAGTGGGCACTGCTTCCTCCTCAGGCCATGGCCGTCCAGATCGACCGCCTTGCATCGCTCACCCATCTGCCGTCGGTTCGAATCGGCGTGATTCCATATGGGACACTTATCACTCGCGGACCAATGAACACGTTCACGGTGTACGACGACCGCCTCGCCACTGTGGAATCGTTCACCGGCCGTCTCGCATTTCGCGATCACCGGGACATCCAGCGCTATCGTGAAATTTTCTCGATATTCGAAGAATCCGCCCTCTTCGGCGACGAGGCCAGGGGGCTGCTCGGTGAATGGGCGATGATGTACCGCGAGTGATCTTTATTCGTTGACGGGAATACCGTTGTCCGGCCTGCTCGAACTCTCCTACTCTGGACGCCTGCGCTACGGCGACTCGGTACGGCAGAAGGACGGGCCGATGAACACCTGGGAGTTCGTGAAGGACCGGACCGCCACCCGAGGGGCGGTCTGGAGATCGGCCGACGGCTCGCTCTACAAACGGACCGGCGGAGAGGACTTGCGGGCGGAAGTCGAGTTCCAGCAGCTGGCCGCCGGACTGGGGTACCCCGTACCGGCGATTGTCGACAGCGGATTCGAAGACGGAAGTTACTTCGCCATCGAACGCACCATCGGCAGCAGCTCGTTGCACGAGGACGCCCTGGCCGATGCTCAGCGGACCGGACAGGTCGGCGACCACGTGATCAGCGCCGCGGCCGCCGTCGCCTCGAAGCTCCTACAGGCCCAGGCGAGGCACCCTCTGCCCTCGACACCGTGGTTCGAGAAGGCGGCCTTCGCGGCGGACGTCTTCGAGGAGAACCCGGACTTCGACACACCGCGGGTCCACCAGGCGGTCGAGCACGCCCTCGCCCGGCTGTCCCGACTCCCCATGGTGCACGGGCACTTGGACTACGGCCTGCCCAACATCCTCACGGCCGGGATCATCGACTGGCAGCACCACGGACCGATCCCGTTCGGCTACGACGTGTACCCGGCGCTCGACATCGTGGCCTTCAAAGGTGGAGGCAAGGGCTACACCATCACCTCGGAGCAGCGCGCCACGTACACCGTCGCACTCGACCGGACCAGCACGTCCCTGATCGGCCGGCGGGTGAGCGATCACCTGGGCGACTTCCTGCTCGTCAAGTGCTTCTTCTTCCTCGCCCTCATGCGGCCCACTCACCCCGCACGGCATGACAAGCACATCAAGTGGCAGTACCGCCGTGCCCTCTTCTCGATGGGACTTGAGCAGTATGAGTCGTCCACCACGATCGACACCGGGGCCTTCCCCGCTCTGGAGCAGTTCGCCGCTGAACACCGGTAGGCCGGTCCCCGCCGTCCGCGACCGTGACTACCTGATGGATCACCACGGCGTCGTCTTCAAGGTCATCGGGGACAGTCACCCCGGCAGCCACTACCTGGGCTACGTCAAGTACCACCCCGACGAGAAGGGGGACCGGCGGGTCTTCGGCCGGACCTACCGGCAGAACAGTGTCGTGTCGAAGTCCTTCGGCATCCTTGCCGACCGACCGGAGTGCTACGTCTACTCCGACGCCCTCGGCTGCGTCATCACGGGCATTCCGCGTGAGGACGTCGCCGTCCACTACTCGTGCCGCCAGGCCCTCTCCGCCATCCATGAGGAACCCGGAGCGGTCGCCGACAATCCGGCAGGCAAGGACCTGCTGGCGATCACCGAGTGGATCACCGCGAACGGCGCCCGGGATCTCCTGGGTGTCACCGGGTCCTTTCTCGTCGGCTGTTTCAACGAACGCTCGGACATCGACCTCGTCTGCTACGGGCCGGAGGGCTACGAGGCCGCCCAGGACCTGTTCCAGCAGACCGCTCTGATCAAGCCCTACGACGGAGACGACCTGACCCGGCTGTACATCCGCCGGGCCAAGTACATGGAGGGCAGCTCCTTCGAGGCCCTCATCAAGCAGGAACGCCGCAAGCTCCAGGGGCTCACCTCCAGCTCCGGCGCGCACATCAACTGCGAACCCATCCGCTCCGACCGCGACAGACCCTTCTCCCGCATCTCCTCCAAGGAGATCGGAGAGATCTCCCTCCTCGCGAGAATCACCGACCACGCCGAAGGCCTCACCACCCCGGCGCTCTACGGGATCAAGGTCAGGACCATCCTGAGCTCGACCATCGACGAGCCCGACTCCTTCGCCCGCCGGATCACCCACATGCGCTCCTACCTCGGCGCCTACACCGGCGCGTTCCGATCCGGAGACACCGTGCACCTGTCCGGCAAGCTCGTCCACTCCCAGGACGGCGACCGCAGCAGCTTCGGCATCGAGCTCACCCCCTGGACCGTCAGCGGCTCCTACGTCGCCAACCTCGCCGCGTAGGCGCCGCGTGGTGGCCCTGCTCGTCATCCGGCACGCCGAGTCCGTCGAGAACGCCGACAAGTACCACGGCTTCTACCAGGACCCGCGCCCCTGCACCGGAGCCGTCGCCCACACCATCTCCCGCACGATCGTCGGCCTGACCCCGCACGGTTTCCGGCAGGCCCAGTGGCTCGCCGGTGTCCTGCCGAAGCTCGCAGGCCCCACGCCGCACGTCTACACCTCGACCTACCGCAGGACGATCGACACCGCCGCGATCGCCCTGCCCGACATCCCCGACGGCTGGCCCCGGCAGACCACGCTCCTCGACGAGCAGCACTACGGCGACGCCACCTACATGACCAAGCGTGAGCTGAACGACAGCTACCCCGAACTCGCCGAGGACCGCCGCCTGCGCAAGCACCTCTGGACCGCACCGGGTGGCGGCGAGTCGCTCGCCGAAGGCGTACTCAACCGGGCCACCGAGTTCGCCGCCCTCGCCCACGCCGAACTCCAGGAATCGAGCACCGTCGTCGCCTTCACCCACCAGACCGCCGCCGTGGCACTCCGCTCCCTACTCGAAGCCTGCACCCTGCCCGAGATCCTCGCCGAGGAGCGGAAGGGCAAGATGCCCAACGCCGCGATCCTCCACTACGAGCTGCGAGACGGCCGGTTCACCCGGACGGGAACCACAACCCCGCCGGTCTAGGAGGAGCCCGTGCGACACCTGTTCCTCAACGGCCCTGTCCAGAACGGGACCTTCATCTTCGACACCCGCCCCGGCAAGGCCGTCGGCATCCGCCTCGCCGCTGTCCTCAACGCCATCCTCGGCTCACCGCCCGCACCCCACCTGTGGAACACCGTCACCCTCGCCGGAGACCTCCGCCACCGCGAGGCCGAGGAGCCGAAGATCCCCCGTCAGCGCTTTGAGACCGACCTCATCGCGGGCAAGTACGCGCCGGGGCAGTCTCCGACAGGCGGCATCATGACCGACACCGACACTGAGGTCGCAGGCCTCGCCCTGGAGATGATCGAGAACAACCTCTGCGCCGGCACCCTGGTCATCAGCCGTGAGACCGTTCCCACCTGCCGGGCCTGCGGCCACATGACCGGTACCGGTGGCCACCCCTGCAAGGCCTGCGGCAGCACCGACACCCGGGACCGCGCAGGCCTTCACCTTGTCGCCGAACCCGCCGAGGACCGCCCCGTCCTCGACCGCTCGGACATCCACGCCAGTCACCGGCAGCAGCCCAGACACCTTCAGGGCACCGTCGGAAAGGTTCCCGGGCGCCTGATCCTCTCCCGCACCCGCGACCACGGCATCGACCTGTCGCCGTTCGGTCTCGACCGCCTCGTGCTCGACCCGCGCGCCGGCATCCATGCCACCGTCCTCGCCGCAGCCCGAAGGCACCGGGCGGAGGTGGCCGTCATGACCATCACCCAGAACGCCGCCAACCACATCGCCGCCCACGGCCTGCACTTCCGCGAACACGACGGCATCCGCCTCCGCTATGCCCTCCACGGACACCTGCCCTACAACCACACGGCAGGTCTTCAACCGCTCCACGACACATACCGAGCCACCCCGGCGATCAAGGAGAGCTTCGAGGCCTGGTTCCTCCCCCTCTTCTCCCTGCAGGCCAAGGCCGCAACCCGACCCGACCAGCTGCCGGCAATCTTCAGGCACTACATACGGGCGCACCTGGCCAGACCGGCTGCAGCCGACGAAGAGATGATCGAAGCCCTACGGCGCTCAGTCGAAGCCGGCAACACGGAATGGATCACTCAGAAACATGCGCTGGCCGCCGCGATGACAGTCTGCGAGGCCGCTGCATAGGAAGTCGGGCCCACCGACTTCCTATGCACGGGGACGCTCCACAGAAACGTCGCCACCTTCGACGGAAGGGCGGCTCCCGCGAACTCGCGGGAGCCGCCCTTCCTCCGGGTACCGCCGTCACACTTCGGTGGGCTTCGGGACGATCCAGAGTTCGGACGGGCCGCTGATGATGACGGACTCCAGGCGGGCCGGCGGCGGGCTGGCCGGGTCCAGGACGCTGCCGGGGTAGGCGCCGAAGAGGCCGGCCAGGGCCACTTCGGCCTCCAGCCGGGCCAGGGGTGCGCCGAGGCAGAAGTGCGGGCCGTAGCCGAAGGACAGGTGCTCCTTGTCGGGGCGGGTCGGGTCGAAGTCGTCCGGCCGGTCCGGGTGGACCTCCGGGTCCCGGCCGGCCGCGCCGAATCCGAGCAGGATCGGCTCGCCCTGCCGGATGACCACGCCCTCGCCGAGGTCGATGTCCTCCAGCGGGTAGCGGAGCGGAATGTGCATCACCGGGCTCTCGTGGCGCAGGGTCTCCTCGATGACGTCCTCCCAGGCGAGGGTGCCCTCGCGGACCTGGGCCAGGTAGTGGGGGTGGCTGAGGAGCGCCTGGACGGCACTGGTGATGAGGTTGACGGCGGTCTCGTACCCGGCGCCGAGCATCAGGAAGAGCTCGTCGCGGGACTCCTCCTCTTCGCGGCCCGTGTCGCCGCCGGTGCTGACGGCGGCCACGTCGCTGGCGAGGTCGGGCCCGGGGTCGCGCCGTTTGAGCTCCAGCAGTTCGACCAGCACCACGTTGATCTCCGCCCGCGAGAGCGTCATCTGCTCGGTCGTCGCCGTCGTCGTCAGCAGCGTGTCCATCGACCGGCCGATCTGCGGCCGCATGTCGGCGGGTACGCCGAAGAGGTCGCAGATCACCGTCATGGTGAGCGGGAGCGAGAGGGCCCGGCGGATGTCCACGGCCTCGCCGGGGGCGAGGTCACGGAACGCGCCGACCAGGGCGGCGGTCGTCGCCTCGATCCCGGGCCGCAGCGCGGACACCCGGCGGGGCGAGAACGAGGGCGCCATCCGTCGTCGTGCCGAGCGGTGTTCGTCGCCGTAGCGGTTGAAGAAGTTCTGCTGGAACGCGATCGGGCCCATCGGCCACCCCTCGGGCACCGAGGCCAGGTCGGGCCAGTGCTTGCGCGGGTCGCGGGAGACCCGCGGATCGCCGGTCAGGGCGCGGATCACCGAGCTGCGGGTCACGGACCAGGCGATGATGCCGCCGGGGAGTTCGACCCGCACGGCGGGCCCGGCGGCGCGGAGTTCCGCGTTCTGCTGGTGCAGGGCCCGGGCGGTCATGTCCAGCACCGGGCAGCCGTTGTCGTCTGGAGCCATGGCATTGCTCCTCAGGATCTCTCGGGGGTGCCCCGGCAGTCCGTGCGCGGCACGGGCCCACCGTGTCCGGGGTCTGTGCTCCGTTCTAAGGCGGCACGGAGCGGTCGTCAACGGGCCGCGACGCTGTTACCAGGATCATCCAGCCAGACGGACTGTGCACCGTCTACACCGACGGTCACCCGGAACCGGCCCAGGCGCGGGCCGTCGTCGTGATCGCGGCCGGGCCTGCGCGGGGCTCAGGGGCGGAGGAGGTGTTCGGCGAGGTCGACGGCTTCGCGGACGGGGACGAGGCGGCAGTCGGTGGTGCCGAGGTGGGTGGTGGTGATACCGGTGGCGGCGGCGAGGACGCGGGTGCCGAGGTCGGCGAAGTGGAGGTCGTCGAGCTCGGGGGCCCGGAAGGTGAGCCAGCCGTCGGGGCCGACGCAGCGGTACTCGCGCACGGGGACGTCGGGCATCCGCTGGTCGGCGAGGTGGAAGGCGGTGAACCGGGCCATCGGGACGCCGAGCATCAGCACCCGGGCGTCGAGGTCGTAGAGGCGTCCGAGCGGGGACTCGGGGCCGAGGTGGGAGGTGAGGGGGTGGTGGGCGGTGATCGCGCGGGCGTGCCGGCCGAGGGCCGTCCAGGAGGTCTGGGGGTGGCGGCTGCGCAGGGCGCCGGGGCGGGTGCGGATCTCCTCGGAGAGGGCGCCCATGGTCGGCGAGCAGGGGGTGGTCGCCGGGTCGAACCGCGGCATCCGGGCCCGGTAGGCGGCGGTCTCGGCCGGGGTGAGGCCGGCGGTGGCGGTCTGGTGGATGCGCGAGGTGGCGGAGTTCTCGGGGGTGGCGGTGTAGGCGACCAGGGTGCCGCCGGGGCCGAGGACGTGGAGCAGCGCGTCGGCGACGGTGGCGGCGCCGCCGTCCACCGGGCCGAGGGCGCGCAGGGAGGCCTCGACGTGCACCACCATGCCCGGGCGGACGCCGAGTCGGATGAACCCGGCGACCAGGCCCCCAGCGGTGAGGGCGGTATCGGTGGGAGCAGTGCCGGTGGGAGCAGTATCGGTGGGAGCAGTGCCGGTGGGAGCAGTGACGGTGAGGGCAGTGACGGTGCGCATGGCCGCTCCTCTGGGTCAGACCTCGGCGTGGCGGGCGTGGCCGCGCTCGTGACCGCGCTCGCGGCGGGCCCGTTCGGCGGCCCGTTCGGCGGCGGCGGGCAACGGTACGGCGAGCCACGGAGCGACGCTCTCACGCATGCCGTCGGCGAAGCGCAAGCCGAGCGCCGTGAGGGCGCCGGATCCGGCCAGCCGGTCGACGGCTTCGGCGGTGTACCGGCGCCAGAGCGCGAACTGGGTGCGCGCCCGGTCGGCGGCCTCGCCCGGCAGCCCGTCGTAGGCGAGCGCGCGGGTGCCCCAGTACTCGGTGACGGCGAGGTGCGCGTAGGTGCCCTGGAGCAGGCCTTCGAGCGGGCGCGGGTCGGGCCGCCAGGGCGCGAGGTACAGCTGGTCGTCGGCCGGGTCGTGGAGGTCGAACAGGTCGAGTACGGCGCCGAGTTTGACGTGCTGGAACTCGTGCGCGAGCAGCAGGGCGAGCGTCGGCGCGGTCGCGGGCCGGGCGATGCCGACCGCGCCGTGGGCCTGCCGGGCGGCCGAGCTGACGTCCCGCCCGGCGGGGCCCGGCCGGAGCGGGGTGATGGTGGTGAGGCCGGCCCTGAGGCCTTCCGCGTACGCGGGCAGGTCGTGCCCGAGCAGTTCCCAGGCTTCGCGCAACGCGCCCGTCCAGTCGAGCAGTTCGCCGTCGGAGAGCCGGCCGGCCACGGCGTGGTCGTGGCTGTCGCGCAGCGGGTCGACGTCCTCCAGGGTGACCGTCCACCCTCCGGCCAGCCGGACCCGCCGCAGCGGCTCGTCCAGGGCGGCGGACACCGATCCGTCGGACGCCCGCACGCTGAACCCGTCGGCCAGGCCGGTGACGACCGCGTCCCCGTCCGGGGCGGCGGTCCGCCCGAGGGTCGGCAGGTGCAGCCACCCGCCGCGCACCGGCACCGCGACCGCGTCCCCCCGCCCGGCGCGGACGGCGGCGGCGGCGGCCAGGGCGGCCAGCGGGCCGAGCCCGACGGTGAGGTCCCCGGCGAGCCGGCGGGCGGCCCAGGCGCGGGCGTACGGGTGGGCGAGGACGGTGTCGACGGCGGCGGGTGCGCTCGCGTCGAGTTCGGACAGCAGCGCCCAGGCCGCCGATCCGGGCTGCCCGGAGGCGTCCCAGGCGGCGGCCAGCATGGCCCGGGTGAGGGCGAGTTGGGCGCGGGACAGGGCCCGTACGGTGTCCTGGTCCCCGTACCCGCGGGCGAGCTGGTCGAGCTGCCGCTCGGTGAGGGTGGCCGGCACCACCGGCTCCCCGGCCTGGGCGGGGACGGAGGGACCCGCCGCGGTGACGGACCCGGCGGCGGACCCGGCGGCGTCGCCGGCGAGTTCGTTGATGAGCTTCATGAGGTCACCGCAGTAGACGGAGGGATTGTCGAAGCCCGTGTCGGCCCGGTACCGGTGGGCGTACAGGCCGCCGCCGCAGCTGCGGACGACCGGGCAGGCCCGGCAGGCGGCGCTCAGCCCGGCCAGCCCCGACTGGCGGGCGGCCATGCCGGGGTGCAGCGCGACCTGGTCGAGGCTGTGCGCGAAGACGTCGTACCCCGTCTCCGGCGCGCCGTCGTAGGCGGTCTTGAGACTGTCGGCCTGTTCGAAGCTGCCGTCCGTCTCCAGGACGACGAGGTCGGAGGGTTCCAGGCCGAGCGATTCGGTGAGGCTGGAGAGCCCGTGCAGCGTCCGGTGGACGGATTCGAAGGTGCGGACGGCGAACGGGCGGCCGTCGGCGTCCCATCTCCGGTACACGGCCAACAGCCAGTCCGCGTAAGGCGTTCGCGCACCGTCGGCGGCCGGTTTCGGCCGGTCCTCCCAGGTGGCGTGCGGCAGCAGGAAGTCGACGGCGGGGGGGTCGAGTTCGGCCAGGGCCCGGTAGACGGCGTCCGGGTCGTTCTCGATGTCGACGGTGCAGAGCAGCCCGGCGTAGAGGTGCCGGTACGCGGGCCGGCGCAGCCGCTCGACCGCCCGCAGGACGTGCGGGTGGCTGCTGCGGCCGTCGGCGAAGCGGCGGTGGCGGTCGTTGGCGGCGCGGTCGCCGTCGAGCGAGACGCCGACCCTCATGCCGACTTCGGCGAAGAGTTCGCAGTAGGCGTCGTCCAGTTGGACGCCGTTGGTGTGGATGCGCAGGTCGAGTGCGCAGCCGGGCGGCAGGGCCGCCCGGAGCGCCTTGGCCGCGTGGCGTAACCGGTCCGGGCCGGCGAGCAGGGGTTCTCCCCCGTGCAGGACGACCCGGACGGCGGGCAGCCGGTGTGCGGCCGCGTGGTCGCCGATCCGCTCGGCGATCCTGTTCAGGACTTCGTCACCGATGACCTTGGGGCGTCGACGCCAACTGGTGTCGGCGTGCTCGTACACGTAGCAGTGATCGCAGGCGAGATCACACCGGCTGTGCACTTTCACGACGAACTGGGTGAAAGGCAGCGGAGTTGGCGTCATGGTCGATCGGATTCAGCCGGAGCCGATGGTCAGTCGGCTGATCAGATGGAGGAGTTGAAGGCCGCGACCGGCACCGCACCCGCACCGGTGTCGGGCAGGGCTCGTCGGATCCTGGCGGAGAGTTCCTCGGCGCCGAGCTGGGCGAGGTCGGCCAGTGAAGGTCGGTTTTCGCCCTGAGGCTCCGTCAGTTCAGTGCGGGGCATGGTGTCCAGTGCGGGTGTCATGTTCGATTCTCTTCCACGATGGGGGTTAGAGAGAAGCAGGGCCGGGTATATAGGTCGGCCTAGTCGACCAGGGTACTGCCAGCACGTGGGCTGCGCCGTGCTCTTGCGCGCCCCTAACAGCCCACTACCCCCTTCACGCAGCGAAGTCTCGCCAAAAGTTCACCCACTCGGCGGTCGCGTGAAGGCACCTGACCGGCGCACAGGGGCCCGGCGTCGCGCCGCCGAACCCACCCCGGCGGCGCCCCTTTGCCGACGCACGGCCGCCGACCCGGCCCGACCCGCTCCACCGGCGCGGCCGGAGCCCGCTCCCCCGGCGCTCGCGCCCCATCCGAACCACCGGTCGGCGAAGGCCGGTTGGCGCGATTCGACAGCGCCCCGCACTCCCCCGCACCGCCCGACGGCCGGCCCGACGAGCCCGTCGGCGGACCAGCCGAGCCCGACGAGCCCGGCGGCGGGCCAGCCGACGGACGCGCCGGTATTCGAACGCCTCGCGGACCCGCCCGCTACGGGCAGAGCCGCTCCACCCGCCACCCGCCCGCTCCGGCCGGATCGGCGAGGTAGCGCAGCCGGTCGTGCAGCCGGTTCTCCCGCCCCTGCCAGAACTCCACGCTCTCCGGGATCACCCGGTACCCGCCCCAGAACGGCGGCACGGGCACGCCCTCGCCCTCCGGGTAGCGGCGCTCCAGTTCGGCGTAGCGCTGTTCGAGGACGTCGCGCCCGCCGACCGGGCTGGACTGCTCGCTGGCCCAGGCGCCGAGCTGCGAGCCGTGCGGCCGGGTGCGGAAGTAGGCGGCGGTCTCGTCCCGGCCGACCTTCTCCACCCGCCCCTGGACGATCACCTGGCGGGCCAGCGCGATCCACGGGAACAGCAGCGCGGCGTACGGGTTGGCGGCGAGCTCGGTGCCCTTGCGGGAGCCGTAGTTGGTGAAGAAGACGAAGCCGCGCGCGTCGTAGCCCTTGAGCAGGACGGTGCGCGAGCTGGGCCGCCCCTGGGCGTCGGCGGTGGAGAGCACCATCGCGTTGGGCTCGACCACCCCGGCGTCGTCCGCCTCGTGGAACCAGCGGGTGAACTGGGCGATCGGCTCGGGCGCGAGCTGTTCCTCGACCAGGCCCTCGTGGGTGTAGTGCTTGCGCATCAGGGTGAGGTCCGGTCCGGGCCGGGCATCGTCGGCCAGGATCCGGGTGGCGGGGCTCAGGGGCGTCGACTGGGCGCGTTCCGGGGTCTGCACGTCAACATCATCCCGTACGACAAGCAACCGGCACCGCTACCTCCGGACAAACCCCGGTGGGAGATAAGGTGTCCCGCCACCGCTCGACCGCCCCCCGTACGGTGAATTGTCCCGAACCAGGCGTTTGGTTCCGGAGATTCCCGGGCACGACCGACCCTCGGCGGAAAAGTCAAGCGGGCCCAAGCGCAACATCACCATGGTGGTGTATGGCGCAATGCACCCGGTGCCTGTCACTCTGGCACCGAGTGCCAACCACCATTCGGTCACTGGCGCGCCGCCCCACCACGGCGCAGCGCCGATCGCAGAACTGAAGGAGCCGTCGTATGTCCGACTTCGTACCCGGGCTTGAGGGAGTCGTCGCGTTCGAGAGCGAGATCGCCGAACCCGACCGTGAAGGCGGCGCGCTGCGGTACCGCGGTGTCGACATCGACGACCTGGTGGGCCACGTCTCCTTCGGCCACGTCTGGGGCCTGCTGGTGGACGGCAAGTTCAACCCCGGCCTGCCGGCCGCCGAGCCGTTCCCGATCCCGGTGCACTCCGGTGACATCCGGGTCGACGTGCAGTCCGCGCTCGCCATGCTCGCCCCGGTCTGGGGCCTCAAGCCGCTGCTCGACATCTCCGCCGAGCAGGCCCGCGACGACCTCGCCCGCGCCGCCGTGATGGCGCTGTCCTACGTGGCCCAGTCGGCCCGCGGCCAGGGCCTGCCGATGGTCCCGCAGAGCGAGATCGACAAGGCCGAGACGGTCGTCGAGCGGTTCATGATCCGCTGGCGCGGCGAGCCGGACCCGAAGCACGTCAAGGCCATCGACGCCTACTGGACCTCCGCCGCCGAGCACGGCATGAACGCCTCCACCTTCACCGCCCGCGTCATCGCCTCCACCGGCGCCGACGTGGCGGCCGCGCTCTCCGGCGCGGTCGGCGCGATGTCCGGCCCGCTGCACGGCGGTGCGCCGTCCCGCGTGCTCGGCATGATCGAGGAGATCGAGCGCACCGGCGACGCCACCACCTGGGTCAAGAACGCGCTGGACCGCGGCGAGCGCCTGATGGGCTTCGGCCACCGCGTCTACCGCGCCGAGGACCCGCGCGCGCGCGTGCTGCGCCGCACCGCCAAGGAGCTCGGCGCCCCGCGCTTCGAGGTCGCCGAGGCGCTGGAGAAGGCCGCGCTGGAGGAGCTGCACAACCGCCGCCCCGACCGCGTGCTGGCCACCAACGTCGAGTTCTGGGCCGCGATCATGCTGGACTTCGCCGAGGTGCCGGCGCACATGTTCACCTCGATGTTCACCTGTGCGCGCACCGCGGGCTGGTCGGCGCACATCCTGGAGCAGAAGCGCACCGGCCGGCTCGTGCGCCCCGCCGCGCGCTACATCGGGCCCGGCCCGCGCCGCCCCGAGGAGATCGAGGGCTGGGACGCCATCGGCCACTGAGCCCACCGAGCGCCCCCGAGCGCCCCCGAGCGCCCGCCGAACGCCCCCGAGCGCCCCGAGCGCTCCGCGTCCGCACCACCCCTGAGCAGCGGGTCCGACCTCCGTCGGGCCCGCTGTTTCCGCAGCTGGGAGCCGTGAAGATCACAGTCTCAGCGGGCGGACGACCGTACCCCGGGCGGCTCCCCGGCCGGTAGGCTGCGCGCGTGGCTCAGATCCAGATCCCCGCTGACATCAAGCCCGCAGACGGCCGTTTCGGCTGCGGACCGTCCAAGGTGCGCCCCGAGGCCCTGAGTGCCCTCGCCGCCACCCAGACCTCCCTGCTCGGCACCTCACACCGCCAGGCCCCGGTCAAGAACCTGGTCAAGCGCGTACGCGAGGGCGTGAGCAGCCTCTTCTCGCTCCCCGAGGGCTACCAGGTCGTCCTCGGCAACGGCGGCTCCACCGCCTTCTGGGACATCGCCGCGTTCGGCCTGGTGCGGGAGAAGTCCCAGCACCTGGACTTCGGCGAGTTCTCCTCCAAGTTCGCCTCCTCGGTCAAGGCCGCGCCGTGGCTCGCCGAGCCGAGCGTCATCAAGACCGCCCCGGGCACCCACCCGCTGCCGGTCGCCGAGGCCGGCGTCGACGTCTACGGGCTCACCCACAACGAGACCTCGACCGGCGTCGCGATGCCGATCAAGCGCCCGGTGGGTGCGGACGAGGGCTCGCTGGTCCTGGTGGACGCCACCTCGGGCGCCGGCGGCCTGCCGGTGGACATCACCGAGACGGACGTCTACTACTTCGCCCCGCAGAAGTCCTTCGCCTCCGAGGGCGGCCTGTGGCTGGCCGCGTTCTCCCCGGCCGCCCTGGAGCGCGCCGCCGAGATCGCCGGCTCCGGCCGGTACATCCCGCCGTTCTTCGACCTGCCGACGGCCATCGACAACTCGTCGAAGGACCAGACGTACAACACCCCGGCGATCTCCACCCTGTTCCTGCTGGCCGACCAGCTGGAATGGCTGAACGGCAACGGCGGGCTCGACTGGGCCGTCGCCCGTACGGCTGATTCCTCGTCCCGGCTGTACGCGTGGGCCGAGAAGTCCTCCTACGCCAGCCCGTTCGTGGCGAACCCGGCCGAGCGCTCCCAGGTGGTCGGCACCATCGACTTCGACGAGTCGGTGGACGCCGCCGCCGTCGCCAAGGCACTGCGTGCCAACGGCATCGTGGACACCGAGCCGTACCGCAAGCTGGGCCGCAACCAGCTGCGCGTCGCGATGTTCCCGGCGATCGACCCGGCGGACGTCGAGGCGCTCACCCACTGCATCGACCACGTGGTCGAGCAGCTCTGAGCGATCCCGTGCACGGCTGAGGGCCACCGCCTCCGGGCGGTGGCCCTCAGCCGTTGCGGCGGGGTCGACCTGCCGGGCCCGATGGGCGTGCCCGCCGGCCCGGCTACCCGCCGACCATCGAGCTGATCAGCACGACGACCAGCAGCAGCACCAGGGTGCCGGTCACGATACGCATACGAGTCTTGGGATCCACGGTCAACGAGCGTACCTCCGGACCACCCGCCGACCGACCGGAGCCCCGGGCCCAACGGCCGCCCCGGGCTCGACGGACACCCCGGGCCCAGCCCCCGCCCCGGGCGCGCCCCGGCTCAGCTCCAGTCGGCGAGCGGCCACGCGCGCAGCGAGGAGTAGTGGGCGAAGCCGCCGTCCAGGTCGCTCTGCATCAGGTGCAGCTCGGCGGCCTCCCACTCCGGCCCCCGGTAGTCGGCCAGCGCGGCCGCCAGGGTGTCCAGCTCGGCCGCCGCGAGCCGTTGGACGGCCCGCCGGTGGCCGCGCGAGGAGCCGGCCCGGGCGAGCGTGAGGTGCGGGTGGAAGGTGAAGGCGTCGACCTCCCCGGTCACCGCGGCCGTGGCCTCGGACACGGCCTCGGCGAGCCTGCGCAGCGCCCAGGTCTGCCCCTCCACCCCGGCCCAGAGCACCCGGTCGCCGAACCGCCCGGCGCCGGCCAGCCGCAGCCGGTGCACCGGGTGCACCTCGGCGACGGCGGCCAGGCCCGCCTCCAGCTCCGGCAGTTCCTCGGCCGGTACTTCGCCGAGGAAGGCCAGGGTCAGGTGCCAGCCCTCGACGGTGGTCCAGCGCAGCCGGTCCGCCCCGGGCAGCCCGCGCACCGGCGCCACCGCGTCCGACAGCCCCTGCAACGCGTCGACCGGCGGCAGGACCGCCACGAAGAGCCTCATGGAGACATCTTCCCGCGCGAGGCCGTTTGGGCTAGAACCTTGCGTATGAAGATCCGCACCGGGGGACCGGACGACATTCCCGACATCCTCGCCCTGCTCGACGGCGCCGTGGGCTGGCTGGCCGGCCAGGGCCGCACCGGCCAGTGGGGGGACCAGCCCTTCAGCACCATCCCGGCCCGGGTCGAGCAGGTCTCCGGGTACGCCACCGAACCGTTCCTGATCCGCCTCGCCGAGGACGACGAGGGCCGCACCATCGGCTGCTGCGTGCTGTCCGAGCAGCGGGGGAAGTACATCCCCCCGGTGGACGAGCCCGAGCTGTTCGTCCGCATCCTGGTCACCGACCGCAGCCGCAAGGGCTCGGGGATCGGCGCCGCGCTGATCGCCGACGCGGTCGAGGAGACCCGCCGGCGCGGCCTCGGCCTGCTGCGGGTGGACTGCTACGCGGGCGCCGACGGCAGGCTGGTCGGCCTGTACCGGGCGCTCGGGTTCACCGAGACCGAGTCCTTCGAGGTCGAGCAGCCGGACGGCGTCTGGCCCGGCCAGGTCCTCGCGATCCGGCTCTGACCTCGGCCCCGCGCCGAAGCCCCTCGGCCCCGCGCCGAAGCTCCTCGACCCTGCACCGAAGCTCCTCGACCCCGCGCCGAAGCTCCTCGACCCTGCACCGAAGCCCCGGGGCGGACCACCACCCCGGGGCATGACACTTCGTCAGCAGGCGGGCGCCAGCTCCGACTTGGCGGCGGTGACGGTCCGCGGCACGAAGGCCACCACCCGGCCGCCACGGCCGGGGTGCAGGTCGAACCGCACCCGCAGGTCCGCGCTGCGGGCCAGCACCAGGCCCACCACGCCGGCCGCCAGCGCGGACACCAGTCCGCAGGCCAGCAGGCCGAGCCGAGGCCCGTACGAGGCGGTCACCCAGCCGACGATCGGGGCGCCGATCGGCGTGCCGCCGGTGAAGACCAGCACCAGCAGGCCCATCACACGACCGCGCATCGCGGGGTCGGTGGCCAGCTGCAGCGTGGAGTTGACGGAGGTGTTGAAGCTGAGTCCGAACACCCCGATCAGCGTCAGCAGCACCGCGAAGGTCCAGTAGTCGGGCGCGAACGCGGCCACCACCTCCAGCGAGCCGAAGGCCAGCGCCGCCGCCACCAGCCGGCGCAGCCTGGGCACGCCCCGGCGGGCCGCGAGCAGCGCGCCGGCCAGCGAGCCGACCGCCATCGCGGTGTTCAGCAGGCCGTACTGCCCGGCGCCGACCTTGAAGGTGTCGTAGGCGAAGCCGGAGAGCAGCGTCGGGAAGTTGAAGCCGAAGGTGCCGATGAACCCGGCCAGGACCATCGGCCAGAGCAGTTCGGGCCGCTCCTTGACGTAGCGCAGGCCCTCCCGCAGCTGGCCCTTCTCGCGGGCGATCGGCTCGGTCGGGCGCAGTTCGCTCTCCCGCATCGCGAGCAGCCCGCCGATCACGGCGGCGAAGGACAGCGCGTTGACGGCGAACGCCCAGCCACTGCCGACCACGGCGATCAGCAGGCCCGCGACGGCGGGGCCGACCAGCCGGGCGGTCTGGAAGTTGGCGGCGTTCAGGCTGACCGCGTTGGCGAGGTCCTTGGGCCCGACCATCTCGGACACGAAGGCCTGCCGGGTCGGGTTGTCGACCACGGTGACCAGGCCGAGCAGCAGCGCGAAGGCGTACACGTAGTACGGCGTCACGACGCCGCCGATGGTCAGGACGGCCAGGCCGGCGGCCAGCAGGCCCATCGCGCCCTGGGTGTAGATCAGCAGCCGGCGCTTGGGCATCCGGTCGGCGAGCACGCCGCCGAACAGGCCGAGCAGCAGCATCGGCAGGAACTGCATGGCGGTGGTGATGCCGACCGCGAGGGGGCTGCCGGTGAGGCTGAGGACCAGCCAGTCCTGGGCGATCCGCTGCATCCAGGTGCCGGTGTTGGAGACCACCTGGCCGGCGAAGTAGTAGCGGTAGTTGCGAACGCGAAGGGAGGAGAACATCCCCCCGGGCCTCGTGAAGCGGGCACCTGTGGGAGACGTGGACGCGTGGGTGCGTCCGGGAGCGGCGGGGTCGTCCGCCGCGGTGCGTTCGTCGGGGTCGTCGTCGCCGCTGCCGGGCAGCCCCGTGGGGGCGGGCGCCTGGAGGTCGGCGGCCGCGGCGCCTGCCGCGGCGGGGTCGGTGGTCTGGTCGTCGGTGCGGATGGCGGCGGCGCTGGCTGCGGCCGGCGGTGTCACGGTGGTCTCCCCTCGCGGCGCGGCGGCCCGAACTGCGGCCGTCGTGCTCCTGGTTTCGGTGATCGGTCCTGCGGTGATGCGGTGCTCCTTCTTCTCCCGGCCGGCGGGCCGGGGTCGGTGTGCCTAGAGGTGTGCGAGCTTGTAGAGCACGGGCGCGGCCTCCCGGAGGACGGCCCACTCCTCCTCGTCGAGCCCCTCGGCGAGCTCGGCGAGCCAGACGTTGCGGCGCCGGCGGCTCTCGGCGAGGATCGCCTCGGCCTGCTCGGTGCTGCTGACGACCACCTGGCGGCGGTCCTCGGGGTGCGGCTCGCGCCGCACCAGCCCCTTCTCCTCCAGCATCGCGACGATCCTGGTCATGGAGGGCGGCTGCACGTGCTCCTTCCGGGCGAGCTCACCCGGTGTCGCCTTTCCGCATCTGGCGAGGGTGCCGAGCACCCCCATCTCGGTGGGGCTCAGCGACTCCTCGACCCTCTGGTGTTTGAGTCGACGGGAGAGGCGCATCGTGGACGATCGCAGCTGATTGATCGCTGCGAGGTCCTGCTCGGACATCTCGGGCATGTTCTTTAGCTTACGTCATTACTCTCGCTAAGGAAAATGCGTTCCCATTCCACCCCGTCGGCCCCGTCCGTTCACCGCGCGCCGGAAGATCGGCCCGGTGCGATGCTGGTGCTGGGTCTCGAATGATCTCGACTGGAAGGGCCGACCAGACATGTCCGACCTCGCCGCCGACCCCGCCGCCGGCCCCACCTCCGGCCTCGCCGCCGGGCCGGGCGACACCGGCTTCGCCCGCCTCGCCATGGTCACCATCGACTGCGCCGACCCGATCGCGCTGGCCGGGTTCTACGGCGAGCTGCTGGGCTGGGAGAGCCGCCACCTGGACGAGCAGTTCGCGATCCTGGACAACCCGGAGGGCGGCAGCCCGCTGGGATTCGGCCGGGTGACGGGCTACCGGCCGGAGCCGTGGACGGAGCCGGACGGCGGCAAGCACTTCCACCTGGACTTCTACGTGGACGACCTGGACGAGGCCATCGCGAAGGCGCTCGCGCTCGGCGCGACCGAGCCGACGTACCAGCACGGCCGGACGCTCAAGGTGCTGATCGACCCGGCCGGCCACCCGTTCGGGCTAGCCCCGCTGGAGTGACGAACGCGCAGTGACGGACCCGGAGCGACGAACCCGGGGTGACGAGCCCGGAGTGACGAACCCGGAGTAACGGACGAACCGCCCGGCGGCCGTGCGCAGGCGGTGTCAGGAGTTGGTGCCAAGATCATGCAGGCCGCGTAAAGGTCCATCCTGACCAGGGACTTCACGAAAAGCGCGAACCTTGTGCGACCGTCCGGTAGTGGTTACTGTCCCCCGTTGTCAGGGGCACCACACGCCAGGTCTCCCTTCGGCGGCGCCGTTCCCGCGCCCGTTGCCGCGTCCCCTTCCGACCATCCGTGTCCGCCCGAGGCCTGGCGCCCTTCCTCCCCCGCATCCGTCCTGGGAGCTCTCTTGGGTGAGATCCATCATGCCGACCACGGCTGGGTGACACCGGCGGTCTCGTACTTCGTCGCCTGCCTCGGCGCCTTCGTCGCCCTGCGCAGCGCCCGCTGGGCACTCGTCTCGCAGGGCCGAACCAGGGTGGTCTGGCTGCTCTTCGCCTCGACCTCGCTCGGCGCCGGGATCTGGTCCATGCACTTCATCGCGATGCTCGGCTTCTCCGTCACCGGGGTCGACATCAGCTACCGGCCCGGGCTGACCGTGCTCAGCCTGCTGGTCGCCATCGCCGTCGTCGGCATCGGCCTGTTCACCGTCGGGTACAGCCGCCGGCCCGTCCTGTCCCTGCTGGCCGGCGGGCTGACCACCGGCCTCGGGGTCGCGGCGATGCACTACCTCGGAATGGCCGCGATGGTCCTGCCCGGCCACCTCGACTACGACCGGCTCACGGTCGGACTGTCCGTCGCCATCGCGGTGTTCGCAGCCACCGCCGCGCTGTGGGCCACCCTGAACATCCGCGGCACGCTCGCCGTCCTGGCGGCCGCGCCGGTCATGGGCGTGGCGGTGTGCGCGATGCACTACACCGGCATGGCGGCGCTCTCGGTGCGGCTCGACTTCTCGCACTCGACCCAGGGCGGCGTGATGGCGCTGCAGTTCATCTTCCCGCTCGGGGTCGGGCTCGGCTGCTACGTCTTCTTCGGCTCGCTGGCCTTCGCCGTCTCGCCGAGCCGCGGCACCACGCAGCCGCTCCTGCTCGGCCCCGCGGCCCCGCTGGCCCCCCTGGTCCCGCGCCAGCGGCGGCAGCGGGGCGAGACCGGCGCCAGGCGCTGAGCCGGGCGGGCCCCACCCCCCAAGCCCCGAGGGCGTCCGACCGGGTCCCCCACCCCGGCCGGGCGCCCTCGGCTCACTTCCGGCGGCCGCCCCCGCATCACTCCGGCGGGCGTCGCCGTCTCACTCCGGCCGAAGCCGCCCGCTCACTCCGGCCGCCCCAGCAGCCCGGTCAGGTGCGCGGGCGTGGCCACCGGGCAGACCTTGTGCACGAAGTCCCGCCGCAGCGCGTGGTACGGCTCGCCCGCC
Source organism: Kitasatospora sp. NPDC057940 (assembly GCF_042887425.1). Lineage (NCBI taxonomy): Bacteria > Bacillati > Actinomycetota > Actinomycetes > Kitasatosporales > Streptomycetaceae > Kitasatospora > Kitasatospora sp. NPDC057940. The sequence continues at coordinate 51,433 of NZ_JBHVPH010000012.1, read as the reverse complement.
CGGTAGAAGTTGGCGTGCATCCGCCGCAGTTCCTCCGCCCGGTACTCGGCCAGCGGCTTCGCCTCCTCGTCGACGGACCGCCGGCGTTTCTTGTCGACCAGCCGCCCGGTGAGTTCGGGCGAGGCGCCGAGCGCGGCGGCCTCCCGGGCCACCCAGCGCCGGAAGGCGGCCGCGTCCCCGCCGCAGGTGCGGTCCACCAGGCCGATCCGGCGCGCGTGTTCGGCGCCGACCGGCAGCGCCTCGGTGGTCAGCCGCGCGGCCTGCTCGTCGCCGACCCGGCGCGGCAGGGTGTACGTCCAGTACTCGGAGCCGTAGAGGCCCATCAGCCGGTAGTGCGGGTTGAGCACCGCCGACTCCCGGCACCACACCTCGTCGGCGGCGAGGGCCGCCATCAGGCCGCCGGCCGCCGCGTTCCCGGCCAGGGCGGCGACGGTGAGCTTGTCGGTCGTGGTGAGGACCGCGTGGACCAGGTCGTCCATCGCGTTGATGTTCTCCCAGGACTCCAGCGCCGGGAAGGCCGCACCCTCGATGACGTTGAGGTGGATCCCGTTGGAGTAGAAGTCCCGGGGTGCCCCGAGCACCAGCACCGAGGTGGGCCGGTCGGCGGCCTCACGGTAGGCGGCGAGCAGCCGGCGGCACTGCCCGGTGCTCATCGCCCCGCCCGCGTAGGCGAATTCGAGGTAGCCGACGTCGCCCTCCTCGCGGTAGCGCAGCTCCGACCAGGTGTCCCGGCGGGCCGCCGAGGCCGGCGTCACCGGGACTTCGCGGACCCGGTGCAGCCGGCCGGCGAGCACCGTCGCGGCCGGCTGCTTGAAGGTGGCGGGCCCGCCCGGGGTGCGGCGCGGGCGCAGCTGGGGGATCCAGACCGCGCCGTCCACGGTGGCGCGGCAGATCGCGCCGTCGCGGGTGGCGAGCACGGCGCCGGGCACCGGGCCGCGCAGCTCGTCCTCGGGGTGGCCGCCGTGCAGGAAGTACTCGCGTCCGAACAGCTCGTCGAGCACGCCGGGTTGGGAGTCGGCGGCGCGGAGCTTGCGCAGCACGGTGGCGGTGTCGTCGGCGGCCCAGTCGATCCGGCGCGCGTCCTGCCGCAGCAGGGGCCGCAGCCTGCCGTGGACGTCCGGCCGGTCGTAGTCGAGCGGTTCGGGGGTGAACAGCCCGCCCTCGAAGCGCTGGACGGCGAGCAGGACGGCCTCGACGGCGGCGTCGGCGACCTCGCCCCGGTACAGCTCGCTCTTGCCGCAGTCGGTGACGGGGAACTCGACGGACGCCCAGATGTCACCGGCGTCCATCTCCTCGACGGCCTGGAGGACGGTCACGCCCCAGCGGTCCGCCCCCTCGGTGATCGCCCAGTCGAGCGAGGAGGGGCCGCGGTCGCCCTGGGGCCCGGGGTGCACGATCAGGACGGTCCGGGTGGACCAGATGTCCTGCGGGACGGCCTTGGTGAGCATCGGACAGATGATCAGCTCGGGGTCGGTACGGTCCACCGCCGTCCTCATCGCCTCGTCGCCGAGGGCGAGTTGGACGGCGACCTGGTGGCCGCGCCCGCGCAGCTCGGTGTGGACGCGCTGGGTCAGGCTGTTGAACGCGCTGGCGATCAGGAGAATGCGCAAGAGGGCCTCCGGACAGGGACTGGGGTCGCGCGCAGGCGATGAAACCAGGGCATGGACACGTAATGATTACGTTCTACGCCTTCCCGCCCGACCCTCACGCACTCCGCACACCTGTGCCCCCGGCGTGGCGCCCGCTTCGCCGGATCTCCCCAGCCCCTCCCCGGAGTTGACGGACCCGGCCGTTCGCCGGCATCGACGGCGGCGACCGCTCGCCGACGTTGACGGCAGCGGTCGCTCCCCGGAGTCGACGGCCCCGGCCGCTACCTCGGAAACGCCCGGCGGGCCCGCCAGGTGGTGTGCTCGCGGGACACCGCGTCCTCCGCCTCGGCGGCCATCCGGGCCCAGCGCGCCTCGGCGTCCGGCGTCTTGAGGTCCAGGTCGGAGAGCTGGTTGCCGACGTTCTCCAGTTCGCGCGCGGCCAGCTGGTAGGCGGCGGCCAGCGGGCGCAGCTGCTTGAGCTGGGTCCAGGCGATGACGGCGGCCGCCGCGGCCGAACTGGCGCCGAAGACGTGCACCTGGAGGGCGCCGGTGGCCTGGGCGACGGCCGCCGCCGCGCCGATGATGATCAGCGCCGCGATGCCGAGCCCCCAGGACACCGCCTGCGTCTCGCACGCCTCGGCCCGGGCGCGGTACCAGGTGCGCTGGCCCTCGACCCGGGTGCGCAGGTAGAGCATGCGGCGCGCGGTCAGGCTGCCGGCCCGCATCCGCCGCATCTCCGGGGTGATCTCGGGGACGGTGCCGGGCGGCACGATCTCCGGGTCCTCGAAGGCCCGCAGCACGTCCTCGACCTGGAGCAGGTAGCCGCGGTCCACGTCCGCGGACTCCGCCTCGCCGTCGAACGGCCGGGCCCGGACGGTGTACTTCCAGGCCAGCGTCTTGACCGACTCGGCCGCCGCCCGGGCCTCGTACCAGCGCCCCTGCGGGTTGCTGCGGCGCAGCCGGGACCAGAAGTAGCCGGCGATCAGGAAGGCGCCCACCGAGTACAGCGGCACGCTGTCGAAGGAGCCGCGGTCCTTCGGCCCGGGGAACGAGCCGATCACGGCGGCGATCACCAGCATGGCGATCAGTCCGCGGTACCAGCGCAGCGTCTCGCGCTGGCCGTCCAGCGAGGCCTTGTCCGCCGTCCAGAACAGCTCCGGCAGCAGCTTCGCCTCGTCTCCCCCGGGCGGATCCTGTTGCACCATCGGTCGAGCCCCCTCCCGGTGTCCGTCCAGGCAGTATTCCCTCCGTCAACTTCGCTACACAGGGCCATTCTTGACATTTTTCCCGGCAATGATCGCCACACCGCCCCCGGAACCGGTACAACCGGTTGCATGCCGCTGCACTGGAAGCTCGTCATCGACTGCGCCGACCCGAACCGCCTGGCCGCCTTCTGGGCCGCCGCCCTCGACCACACCCTTGAGGAGCACAGCGCCCTGATCACCCGCCTGCTCGACGCCGGTGCCGTCACCCCGGACGCCATCACCGAGGTCGACGGCCACCCCGCCTGGCGCACCCTCGCCGCCGTCCGCCACCCCGAGGACCCGTACGACCCCGCCACCGGCACCGGCCTGGGCCGCCGCCTGCTCTTCCAGGCCGTCCCCGAGCCGAAGCACGGCAAGAACCGCCTCCACCTCGACGTGCACCCGGGCCCGGGCGAGCGCGAGTCGACCGTCGCCCGCCTCCAGGCGCTCGGCGCCACCGTGCTGCACGACGTCGAGGAGCAGGGCGGCTCGTGGACGCTCATGGCAGACCCCGAGGGCAACGAGTTCTGCGTCCACTGACCGCCGGCCCCGGGGCGGCGCCCCCGGGAACGACGGCGGCCCCGCCCTTCCCCCCAGGGGGAGAGGACGGGGCCGCCGGTGGAGCGGTACGGCGTCAGAGCAGGCCGAGGGCCGGCATCAGGTAGTAGAAGGCGAACACCGCCGCCACCGCGTACAGCGGGACGGGCACGCTGCGCCCGCGCCCGGCGGCCACGCGCAGGACGCAGAAGGCGATGAAGCCGAAGCCGATGCCGTTGGTGATGCTGTAGGTGAACGGCATCATCACGATCGTCAGGAAGGCCGGGATCGCGATGGTGTGGTCCGACCAGTCGATCTCCTTGATCGAGCCCGCCAGGATCAGGAAGCCGACGGCGACCAGGGCCGGGGTCGCGGCCTGGGCCGGGACCATGGTGGCGAGCGGCGTGAGGAAGAGCGCGACCACGAAGAGCAGGCCGGTGACGATCGAGGCGAAGCCGGTCCGGGCGCCCTCGCCGACACCGGCGGTGGACTCCACGAAGCAGGTGTTCGCGGAGGCGGAGGTGGCGCCGCCGGCCGCGGTGGCGATGCCGTCGACCATCAGGATCTTGTTGATGCCGGGCAGGTCGCCGTTCTCGTCGAGCAGGTGGGCCTCGTCGGCGACGCCGAGGATGGTGCCCATCGCGTCGAAGAAGCAGGACATCAGCACGGTGAAGACGAACAGCACGCCGGTCAGCAAGCCGACCTTCTCGAAGCCGCCGAACAGGCTGACCTTGCCGACCAGGCCGAAGTCGGGGGCGGCGACCGGGTTGCCCGGCCAGGCCGGGACGGTCAGGCCCCACTTGAGCGCCGGGATGTCGACGAGCTTGTCGATCACCACGGCGAGCGCGGTGCTGACCACGATGCTGATCAGGATGGCGCCGGGCACCTTGCGGATCAGCAGCACGAGGGTGAGCAGCAGGCCGAACACGAAGATCAGCACCGGCCAGCCGAGCAGGTGCCCGCTGCCGCCGAGCTGCAGCGGGACGGTGGTGTGCGCGGCGTCCGGCATGCGGCTGACGAAGCCGGAGTCGACCAGGCCGACGAGGCTGATGAACAGGCCGATACCGATCGCGATGGCCTTGCGCAGCCCGAGCGGCACGGCGTTCATGACCCGCTCGCGCAGGCCGGTGGCGACCAGCAGCATGATCGCGAAGCCGGCCAGCACGACCATGCCCATGGCGTCCGGCCAGGTCATCTTGGGGGCGAGCTGGAGCGCCACGATGGTGTTGACGCCGAGGCCGGCGGCCAGGCCGATCGGGACGTTGCCGATCACGCCCATCAGCAGGGTGGTGAGACCTGCGGTGAGGGCGGTGGCGGTGACCAGCTGGGCGCTGTCCAGGTGGGCCCCGGTCATGTCCGTGGCGCTGGCCAGGATGATCGGGTTCAGCACCAGGATGTACGCCATGGTGAAGAAGGTGGCGACGCCGCCGCGGATCTCGCGCGGCAGGGTGGAGCCGCGCTCGCTGATCCGGAAGTAACGGTCCAGGGCGCCGGCGGGGGGCTTGGGGGCGCTGGAGGCGGGTTCGGGCGACTCGGTGGTCGGCTGGACCACAGGCATGCGTGCGTCCTCTGTGGGGGAGCTGAGGAGGGGTGACGCCCGGGGCGACGGTGGCCGGGCGGGGAACTTTCAGTATGGTTTCCCGATCGCACACGCGCTATCTTCGCGCGTAGAAGCCCAAGGGCCCCTGAGGGCCGGCCGCCGCACCGTACGCTAGGCCCCATGCCCAAGAAGCCGCTGCACCCCTCGCCCCCTCCGCTGGAGGCCAACGACGTCGCCATCGTCGGCGGCGGCACGGTGCTGTGGTTCGTCGCCTTCCTGGCGCTGCTCCCCTTCCAGGGCACCCTCTCCGACCACGGCCACGGCACCTGGCCGTGGATCTGCCTCTCCGGCGGCCTGCTCGGCCTGATCGGCCTCTGGTACTGCCGGGCCCGACGGGACGCCATCGCCCGCGACCGCGCCGCCGAGGCCGCGAACCGGGCGGCCGGAAACGACGGCCAGGACCCGGCCACCCGGTCGGACTGAATAGTCCTTTAGTAGCACGCACCGGACATAAGGCACCCGTAGAGTCGGTGCCATGACGCAGCCTGCCCACCCCGCGGAAGAGCAGCCCGGCGACGCCGACCGCCCCGACGGTGCGCACCCCCTCGGGCTGCTGCCCGGCCGACGCGGCGGACTGACCTCCGCCGAGGTCGCCGAACGGATCGCGCGCGGACAGGTCAACGACGTCCCCGTACGGTCCAGCCGCTCCGCCAAGGAGATCGTCCGGGCCAACGTCTTCACCCGCTTCAACGCGATCATCGGCGTGATGTTCGGGATCATCCTGATCGTCGGTCCGATCCAGGACGGCCTGTTCGGCCTGGTCATCGTCGCCAACACGGCGATCGGCATCATCCAGGAGCTGCGCGCCAAGAAGACCCTGGACAGCCTGGCCCTGATCGGCGAGGCCCGCCCCGAGGTCCGCCGGGACGGCACCGTCGAACAGATCGCCGTCGCCGAGATCGTGCTCGACGACACGGTGCTGCTCGGCATCGGCGACAAGGTGATCGTCGACGGCGAGGTCACCGAGGCGGACGGCCTGGAGATCGACGAGTCGCTGCTCACCGGCGAGCCCGACCCCGTCCTCAAGCAGCCCGGCGACCAGGTCATGTCCGGCAGCTTCGTGGTGGCCGGCGCGGGCGCGTTCACCGCCACCAGGGTCGGCCGCGAGGCGTACGCGGCGCAGCTCGCCGAGGAGGCCAGCCGGTTCACCCTGGTGAAGTCGGAGCTGCGCAGCGGCATCAACAGCATCCTGCGCTTCATCACCTACCTGCTGATCCCCACCGCCATCGGCCTGATCATCAGCCAGCTGGCCGTCGAGGGCCGCGACTGGCGCGAGGCCGTGCGCCGGATGGTGGCCGGGATCGTACCGATGGTCCCCGAGGGGCTGGTCCTGCTGACCTCGGTCGCCTTCGCGATCGGCGTGATCCGGCTGGGCCGCAAGCAGTGCCTGGTCCAGGAGCTTCCGGCGATCGAGGGCCTGGCCCGGGTCGACACCGTCTGCCTGGACAAGACCGGCACCCTCACCGAGGGCGGCATGGACGTCGTCGACCTGCGGGTCCTCTCCGACGGCGAGCCCGGCGCCCTCGACCCGGACACCATCAAGCACGCGCTCGGCGTGATGGCCGGCGCCGACGCCCGCCCCAACCCCTCCATGCAGGCGGTCATCGACGCCTACGGGCGCGGCGACGGCGGCGCATCGGAGGCCAGCGGCGCCCCGGCCGCCAACGGCTGGCGGGTGATCGAGGCGATGCCGTTCTCCTCCGCCCGCAAGTGGAGCGGCGTGCAGCTGCTGGAGCCGCAGGGCGGCGAGGCCAGCTGGCTGCTCGGCGCCCCCGACGTGCTGCTGCCCCCCGGGCACCCGGCGCTCACCGAGGTCGACGAGCTGGGCGCCAAGGGCCTGCGGGTGCTGCTGCTCGGCCGCACCCCCACCCCGCTGGACTCCCCCGACCCGGCCGCCGGGCTCGCCCCGCTCGCCCTGGTGGTGCTCCAGCAGCGGCTGCGCCACGACGCCGCCGAGACCCTGCGCTACTTCGAGGGCCAGCAGGTGCAGGCCAAGGTCATCTCCGGCGACGCCGCGGTCTCGGTCGGCGCGGTCGCCGGCCACCTCGGCCTGCCCGGCGCCGACCACCCGCTGGACGCCCGGACGCTGCCCACCGAACCGGACGCCCTCGCCGACACGGCCGAACGGACCACGGTCTTCGGCCGGGTCACCCCGCAGCAGAAGCGCCAGCTGGTCGCCGCCCTGCAGTCCCGCGGGCACACCGTGGCGATGACCGGCGACGGCGTCAACGACGTGCTCGCGCTCAAGGACGCCGACATCGGCGTGGCGATGGGCACCGGCAGCGACGCCACCAAGGCGGTCGCCCAGATCGTGCTGCTCAACGACTCGTTCGCCACCCTGCCCTCGGTGGTCGCCGAGGGCCGCCGGGTGATCGGCAACATCGAGCGGGTCGCGGGCCTGTTCCTGGTGAAGACGGTCTACTCGGTCCTGCTGGCCCTGCTGGTGATCTTCACCCACTCGCCGTACCCGTTCCTGCCCCGGCACTCCACCGTGCTCTCCACCCTCACCATCGGCGTGCCGGCCTTCTTCCTCGCCCTCGCCCCCAACAACGAGCGGGCCCGCACCGGCTTCGTGAAGCGCGTCCTGCGGCTCGCCGTGCCGGGCGGCGTCATCGCCGGCACCGGCACCTTCGTCGCCTACGCGCTGGCCCGCGCCGACCACGCGACCGACCTCAAGGCCGACACCAGCGTGGCCACCCTGACGCTCTTCCTGATCGCCATCTGGGTGCTCGCCATCGTCGCCCGCCCCTACAACTGGTGGCGCCTGCTGCTGATCGGCACCATGGGCGGCGCCTTCGCCCTGGTCCTGCTGGTGCCCTGGCTGGCGGAGTTCTTCCAGCTCTCGCTGGTCGGCACCCGCGACCCCCTGGTCGGCGTCGGCATCGCGGTGGTCTGCGGCCTGGCCCTGGAGATCGCCTGGCGCTTCATGAAGCGCCGCGTCGACTCCTGACCGGGGCCGTGCCTGACCGGGGCGGCGCCCGCCCGGGGCGCCTCTGGCGGTCCGCCCTCCCGGCCTGCATGATGGCCACCAGGAACGGGGGTGCCGACATGGCCCACACGGGTGGGGAGACCGAGCGCGAGACCGGGCAGGTGGAGGCGTTCGCCGCCTTCCTGGCCGGCCTGCTGGCCGCCGGACTGACGGTCCTGGCCCTGGTGGGCGGCCGCTGGCTGACGAACGCCGGCGAGGTGACCGCCCCGGCGCTGCCGTGGGTGCCGACGGCCGTGAAGGCCCTGGTGGCGGCCGTCTGGCTGACCACCACCACCGTCGTCTACCTGCGGTTCAAGCGCCGCGGGCGGGCCCGCTGAGCGCTCAGCCCTCGAAGTCCCGCGCCGCGGACAGCTCGTACGCCCGGTCCGGGTCGGTGAGCGCGGCCAGCACCTCGAACCGCCGGTGCCACTGCCCGACCGACCAGGCGAGCCCGGCCGCCAGGCCCTCCGGGGTGGCCGCGTGCAGCAGCCCGGGCACCGGCGGGAGCTCGAACTCGTCGTCCTCGTCGGCGGCCTCGGCCGCGTCCGGGTCGTAGGGCACCTCCGGGGCGTCCGCCTCGACGTCCCAACGCCAGTCCACGGCGGCGTCGTTGCCGTCCGGGCCGACCACCAGCAGCTCCTCGTGCTCCTCGTAGGCGACGGGGCAGCCGGGCAGCAGCTCCCGCACCACGGCGGGGACCCGGTGCAGCACGCCCTCGGAGAGCACCCGCCCGCCCGCCACCTCGCTGGCGAGCGAGACGTGCAGCCGCTCGGCGAGGTCGGCGGCGAGCGCCGGGGCGACCGGCACCAGCGGGTACGGGTGCAGGAGCTGGACGAGGTCGGGCGCGTCGGCGACGACCGCCCTGGAGGAGTCGACGATCACCGTGTGGGCCGGTCGGCGGCCGGTGTCCGGGTCGAGCGGCGGCAGCGCCCGCACCACGTCGACCGGTTCGATCCGTTCGATCTCGACCCGCGCCAACGCGCTGTGCAGGCCGTGCAGTTGGCGGTGGCCGACATCGGAGGCCTGATCGGTGAGCCGGTCCAGCACCTCGTCCGGGCCGTGCGGTTCGGCGAGCAGCGCGGCCAGCGTGGTGCGCACCCCGAGCGCGTGCAGGAACTGCTCGTCCAGGGTCGTCCGGGCCTCGTCGTAGAGGCCGCGCAGCAGCGGGTCGGCACCGGCCGCGCGCAGCCCGGCGGGCTCCCGGCCGTCCAGCACCGGGTGGTCGCGCAGCCACCAGGCGGTGTACGGCGGCAGGTCGGTGTAGGAGCCGTCCGGCAGCAGGGTGCGGACGGGGTTGACGACGGCGTCCCGGTACGGCGGGCGGGAGAGCGCGGCGAGCGCCTCGGGCCAGGCGTCGTCGTCGACCAGGTCGAGGTCGCGGACGGCCAGCAGTTCGGCGGCCACCGGCGGGACGCCCGCGACGTCGTCGGCCTGGAGGGCTTCGAGGGCGTCCTCGGCCCAGTCGGCGAGGCCGTCGGGCGCCTCGTCGAGCAGCCCGGTGGGGTGGCCGCCGGCCGCGCGGTCGGCGGGCGCGGTGGGGTCGAGCCGTTCCAGGTCGTCCGGGTCGAGCACCACGTCCTCGGCGCGGACGAGGACGAAGTCGGCGAGCACGCCGACGGCGGTGAGCACCTCCGGGCCCCAGCGCTCCAGCAGCTCGTCGTCCACCCAGCCGGCGTCCTCCTCGCGGGCGAGGGCCGCGAACGGGCTCCCGGGCAGGACGAGTTCACCGGCGCGGGCGGGCTCGCCCTCGTCGTCGAGCAGGGCCAGCCGGGCCAGCCAGGGGTGCTCGCCGGCGGCCGGGCCGGCGACCTTGACCAGCGCCAGGACGGCGTCGGCCAGTTCGAGCGCGGCCTCGACGTCGTCCTCGGCCACCTGGTAGGAGCGGGCCACGGCGGCCCGCACCTCGGGGGTGTCGAGCACCCCGGCCGGGGTGGCGGTGCCGGCGCCGAGCTTGGCGAGCAGCGGGTGGGCGGCCTCGGGGTGGGCGAGCCGCAGGTCCAGGGCGGCGAGCGCGTCGGCCAGCGACTCGGGGTAGCCGGGGAAGGCCGCCCAGTCGGCGTCCTCGGAGGGCAGCAGGACGCGCCGGGGCCCGGTGATGGTCCGGCCGTCGGCGAGCGGGACGGGCAGCGCGCCGAGCGCCTCCGGGTCGGCGGCGCCCAGCGCCGCGTACAGGTTGCGCCACCAGGCGGGCTCGCGGTCCAGGCCGCCGAGCTGGTCGACCACGTCGGCCAGCGGCACCCGGCGCACGTTCAGCACCCGCAGCTCGGTGCGGCGCTCCAGCCCGGCCGGCAGCAGCCCGGGGAAGATCGGCGCCAGCGCCTCGACCACCGAGCCGTCCGCGCCCTCCAGCAGGGTGGCGTCCCGGGGGCGCAGCGCGGGCGTGCCCGCCTCGACCGGCGCCGGGTGCGGCAGGAACGGCGTGCCGGGCAGCCGGGACAGGACGGCCGCGCGGAGCGCGTTGTCGAGCGCGCCCTGGCCGAGCGGCCCGGGGACGAGGCCGAGCGAGCCGAGGTCGGCACCGCGGGCGCGCAGCAGGTCGGCGTAGCTGTCGGCGGCGCGCTCGGTGAGGAAGTCGGCGAGCGCGCCGGGGGCGACGTGCCGGCGGGTGGAGTCCAGCGGGTAGGAGGCGATGAGCAGCGCGGGCAGGCCGATCGGCTCGTCGCTGGGCGTGGGCGCGTGCAGCACCGGCGCGATGCCGGGCGCCTGCGGGGTGCCGTCGGCGGCGACCGGGACGGCCCAGGTGACCGTCCAGTACGGGCGGGCGCGCTCCTCGGTGGGGCGGTCGGCGAGCAGTTCGGCGGAAAGGGTGCCGGTGGCCCCGGCGGTCTGCCAGCGGGTCCGCCGCGGCCGGCCGTCCGCGTCGTCGGTCACGGTGACCTCGGTGACGCCGTCCGGGCGGGGCTCGTCGGCGGCCCGGGTGAGCGTCCGGGTGCCCTCCGGGGTCTCCACCACGACCTCGGCGAGGCCGGGCAGGGTGAGCAGCAGCGCGTCGTCGATGCCGGCGAGCAGACGGCGGGTCAGGTCCTCGGCGGCGGCGTCCCGCAGCGGCAGCACGACCACCGTGTCGTAGCCGTCGGGGGCCGGGCCCTCGGCGGCGAACGGCAGCCGCAGCAGCGGCACGTGGCCGTCCCGGCGGCGCAGTTCCTCGGCCAGCGCGGGCTGCGCCTGGGCCAGCGAGCGGGCCTCGCCGAGCGACCAGCGCACCCCGCCGGCGGCACCGAGCACGGCGGGCTCGTCGGTGACGGCGAGCACGGCGGCGAAGCCGACGCCGAACCGGCCGACGGCGGGCGTCTCACCGCGCTTGGAGGAGGCGCGCAGGGTGGACAGCGACTCGACGGCGGCCGCGTCCAGCGGGGCTCCGGTGTTGGCGGCGGCGAGCACGCCGTCGGCGAGGGTGAGCCGCAGCCGGCCGGGCCCGTGCCCGGCCCGGACCGCGGCGTCGGCCGCGTTCTGCGCCAACTCGACGACCAGGCGGTCGCGGTAGCCGCCGAGCGCGAGTTCCTCCTCGGCGTTGGCGTCCTCCCGGAACCGGGCCGGCGAGGCGGCCCAGGCGTCCAGCACCCGCCGGCGCAGCGCGGCGCTCCCGAAGGGGTCCGCGAGGTGCTCGTCCGTGCCGCTGCCGATGATCCGAGGTTCCACTGGACCTGCCGCCTTCCGCCGCCCTGTACTTCGTACGGGGGGCATTCTCCCCCGCCCCGGCCGCTGCTCCGGACCGCGCCCCCGCCGCCGGGCGCCCGCAGGGCCCCCACCCGCACGAACGCCGCGGCCCGCCCCACCGGTTCGGTGGAGCGGGCCGCGAGCGACGACAGCCGGTCAGGAGTGCCCGAGCTCCTCCGCCGGGGCGTCCGGCTCGACCGAGCCGGAGGTGCGGTCCGGGTGCAGCTGCATCGGCTCGACCACCAGCTCGTCCAGGATCAGCTCGGACGGCGCCGGCGGGGCCGGGATGACGGCCGCCTCGGAGTGCCCGCCGCAGCCGTACGCGAAGGAGACGATCTGCCCGTCCGCCGGCCCGAACTCGTTGCCGCACACGCCGAAGGCCTGTCCGAGCGAGCCGCCGATCGGGATCAGGAAGCCGCAGCTGCCGCACGCGGCGGGCGCGGCCTGCGCCATCGGCGTCTGCGCGCCGTGCGCCTTCTCCCAGCGGTCGGCGGCCAGGTGCAGACCGAGCCGGGAGAGCACCCGGCTGCGGCCCATGCCGAGCTCCTCGGCGACGGCGTTGATCCGGGCCCGGGCCGGGGCGGGCTGGATGCCCGGGTCGGTGACGACCACGTCCTCCTCGGCCGCGAGGGCGACCGCGGAGTTCGGGGCGGGCTCGTCCTCGCCGCTCCAGCCGGGCTCCAGGCGCGCGTCGTCGGCGCCGGTGGGCAACAGGTCGCCCGGCCCCATGTCGCCCGGGCGCAGCCGCTCGCTCCACGGCACCCACTGGGGGGCGAGGACGGCGTCGGCGCCGGGCAGCAGGACGACCTCGTCGAGGGTGACGTTCTTGGCGCGCGGCGCGCGGGCGACGGTGACCGCCCAGTGCCAGCCACGGTAGGCGGCGTCCAGGCACTCGAAGGTGTGGGTGACGACGCGGTCGGCGTCCGCCTGGGCGCCGAGATGTGGTCCGACGGTCTCCGGGCCGACGGCCTCCTCGGCCGCCTTCCGGGCGAGTTCGACGGCCTCGGCACAGAGCCGATCGGGGGTACGGCTTCGCATCGCAGCACTCACGGCGTCGATTCTCTCCCAGTTCTTCTGTCGCCCACGGCGTGTTGCCTGTTCCGTCGCGGCTCGATAGTCCCTTGTCCATTCTGCGCGACCAGGGGCCGCCGCGGATACCGGCCGCGCCGCTCGTCCGGGCCTGCCGGCGCCCCGGCGCTCGGCGCGCGGCCCTTGGGCAGGCTACCCGCCGGTCGGCGCCCCGGCACAGTCCGGGGCGGTGGCGGCCGTTCCGGGACCGCGCCGAGGGGGGTGGATTCCCGCGTCACTGCGGCGATTCTGGGGCAGGATGGGCATGTGGCGGACGAGGACCCGTCGCAGCACGCACTGCACGCCTCGCAGGCCGACAGCCCCGACCAGGCGGACGCCGTGCCGCGACAGCAGTCTCCGGCCCCCGCTGCGGGCGAACCGCAGCCGGGGGGCGATTTCGAGTCGCCCACCGCCCCCGTGAGCCTCGTCAAGACCGGCGCCGCGATCGCCACCCTGCCCGGCACCGGCGCCGCCCCGGCCGTCCACGCCCGGCAGCTCGCCGCCCTGGACGGGGACCCTGGAGAAGAGGACCCCGAGCCGAGCCGCAACCTCCTGGTCCGGACCGCCTCCGCGGCCGGCGCCCGCACCGGCCGGGTGGTGCACGGCACCGGCCGCCGGATCCGCAAGGCCACCTCCGCGGAGGGCGCGGGCGAATCCGGCCTGGCGAAGCTGATCGAACTGCACGCGCTGAACTCCTTCGGCGACATGCTGATCACCGTCGCGCTGGCCTCGACCATCTTCTTCTCCGTGCCCACCGGCGAGGCCCGCGGCCGGGTGTCGCTGTACCTGCTGATCACGATGGCCCCGTTCGCGCTGCTGGCCCCGGTGATCGGCCCGCTGCTGGACCGGCTGCCGCACGGCCGCCGGGCGGCGATGGCGATGTCGATGCTGGCCCGGGCGGTGCTGGCCTGGACGATGGCCGGGGTGGTCACCGGCGGCGGCCTGGCGCTGTACCCGGAGGCGCTGGGCGTGCTGGTGGCGTCCAAGGCGTACGGGGTGGTGCGCAGCGTGGTGGTGCCGCGGCTGCTGCCGAGCCGGCTGTCGCTGGTGAAGGCGAACTCCCGGGTCACCCTGGCCGGGCTGCTGGCCACCGGGGTGGCGGCCGGGGTGGGCGGTCTGCTGCACCTGATCGGGCCGGGCTGGCCGCTGCGCGGCGCGTTCCTGGTCTTCGTGATCGGCACCCTGATGGCCTTCCACCTGCCGCACGCGGTGGACTCCGCCAAGGGCGAGCAGCGCGCCCTCCTGCACGCCGAGGTCCACGGCGAGGTGCACGGCGGGCGGGCGCCGGAGGACGCCAGGGCCCCGAAGGCCTCGCTGCGCACCGTCGGCCCGTCGGTGATCCTGGCGCTGCGGGCGATGTCGGCGCTGCGCTGGCTGGTCGGCTTCCTGGTGATGTTCCTGGCGTTCCTGCTGCGCGACGAGCCGATCGGGGGCCTGCGGCCGACACTGGCGCTGGGCCTGGTGGCGCTGGCGGCGGGGACGGGCAACGCGCTGGGTTCGGTGCTGGGCTCCTGGCTGCGCACCCGGGGCCCGGAGGCGACGGTCACCACGATGCTGCTGCTGGCGACCGGCGCGACGGCGGCGGCCGCGCTCTGGTACGGCGTGGTGACGGTGGTCCTGGTCGCCGGCGTGGCCGGGGTGGCGGCCTCGCTGGGCAAGCTGTCGCTGGACGCGCTGATCCAGCGGGACGTCCCGGAGGCGGTGCGGACCTCGGCGTTCGCGCGGTCGGAGACGCTGCTCCAGTTGTCCTGGGTGGCCGGCGGCGCGGTCGGCATCCTGCTGCCGCTGAACGGCGTGCTGGGTCTGTCGGTGGCCGCCGGGGTGGTGGGCCTGATGCTGCTGTGGACGGTCCGCACGCTGTTCCGGGTGGGCCTGCGACGGCGCCCGACGGCGCCCAGGGTGGCCTGAACCGGCCACGGGCAACACGCGGTGGCCGACCCCCGCGTAGCGTGATCGACGAAGCCCGGTAGATTCTGACGCATGAGCCTCAATACCCGTGCCATCGCCGCCCTCGGCGCCGTCGTCGTGGTCGGTGCTGCCACGGTCGGCACGTCCGTCGCCATCGCGAGCGGCCAGACCGAGCACAGCTCCCACCGCGCGACCCTCCAGGTCGGCAACTCCTCGATCGTCGCGGACCCGCTGTGCTTCAACGGCGGCAGCCCGATCACGGAGGACCTGCAGCAGGAGTGCCAGCAGAAGGCCACCCAGGCCCTCGCGGATGGCACCCTGCCGACCTCCGACGTCGCGGTGAGCGACCGGGTCGGCGTCGGCGTCTCCCCGAACGTGGCCGACACGGGCTGGTGGGCCTTCACCAACGGCGGCTCGCAGGGCCAGGGCGGGCGCTTCAGCCTGTTCTCCTACGCCAAGGGCCCGACCTTCTCCGGCTCCCAGCCGGCGAGCCAGGTGCTGAACGCCTCCGGCAAGACCCTGGTCACCGTGGTCGAGGGCGACAAGAACTCGGACAACCCGATCGCCGTCTGGTACTTCCAGCTGAACACCCAGGACAGCTGACGCTCCCGCGATGACCGCACACGCCGTCGCGGACGAGCGCGACGAGCAGCCGGGCCCCGACCGGGCCCGGCTGCTCGTCGTCGTCGCGGTGCCCGCCGAGGCCGAGGCCGTCCTGCGCGGCCTGCCCGGCCCGGCCACCGTGCTGCCGCTGCCCGGCGGTGCGCTGCACCGGGCCGCGGGCGCCCCGGTGGACGTCCTGGCGGGCGGGGTCGGCCCGGCCGCCGCCGCGGCCGCCGCCTCCGCCGCGCTGGGCGCGCAGGCTGCCCCGGGGGGCCGCTACGGCCTGGTCGTCTCGGCCGGGATCGCCGGCGGATTCGCCCCGCACGCCCCGGTCGGCACCACCGTGCTGGCCGACGCGATCGTCACCGCCGACCTCGGCGCCGAGACCCCCGAGGGCTTCGCCGACGTCACCGAACTGGGCTTCGGCACCGTCCGGCACACCCCTCCCCCGGCCGCCGTCGCGCTGGCCGCCCGGGCCCTGGGCGCCGCCACCGGCCCGGTGCTGACCGTCTCCACCGTCACCGGCAGCGCCGAGCGGGCCGCCGCGCTGGCCGCCCGCCACCCGGGCGCCCTGGCCGAGGCGATGGAGGGCTTCGGCGTGGCCGAGGCCGCCGCCCGGTACGGCGTGCCGGTGTTCGAACTGCGGACCGTCTCCAACCCGGTCGGCCCGCGCGACCGGGCCGCCTGGCGGATCGGCGAGGCGCTGGCCGCCCTGGAGCGGGCCTTCGCCGCACTGCCCGTCCACGAACTGATCGAGGAGGCCGGCCGTGGCTGAACGGCTGAGCATCGCGTACTCGCCCTGCCCGAACGACACCTTCGTCTTCCACGCCTGGGCGCACGGCCTGGTGCCCGGGGCGGACGCCCCCGAGGTGACCTTCGCGGACATCGACATCACCAACGGCCTGGCCGAGCGCGGCGAGCTGGACGTCCTGAAGATCAGCTACGGCGCGCTGCCCTGGGTCCTGGACGAGTACGCCCTGCTGCCCTGCGGCGGCGCGCTCGGGCGCGGCTGCGGCCCGCTGGTGCTCACCCGGCCGGGCACGGACGCCCCCGCGGACCTCACCGGGAAGACGGTGGCGGTGCCGTCCGAGCGCTCCACCGCCTACCTGCTGTTCCGGCTCTGGGCCGCGAAGGCGGTGCCGGGCGGCTTCGGCGAGATCGTCGTCCTGCCGTTCCACGAGATCATGCCCGCCGTCCGGGACGGCCGGGTGGACGCCGGCCTGGTGATCCACGAGGCCCGGTTCACGTACCGGCAGTACGGCCTGCACAGCCTGGCCGACATGGGCGAGGCCTGGGAGCAGGAGACCGGCCTGCCGATCCCGCTCGGCGCGATCGTCGCCCGGCGCTCGCTCGGCGCCGAACGGCTGCGCGCGCTCGCCGACGCCGTCCGCGCCTCCGTCCGGCAGGCCTGGGCGGACCCGAGCGCCAGCCGGGAGTACGTGCTGGCGCACGCCCAGGAGATGGACCCGGCCGTCGCCGACCAGCACATCGCCCTGTACGTGAACGAGTTCACCTCGGAGCTCGGCGAGGACGGCTACGCGGCCGTCCGCGCCCTGCTCACCCGGGCCGCCGCGGAGGGGCTGGTGCCCCCGCTCGACCCGGGTGCGCTGGCGTTCTGATCCCCCTCGGTCAGACGTCGAACTGGTCGGCCACCGCGCGCAGCAGGCCGGCCAGCTTCTGGCCGGTCGCCTTGGCCGGGTAGCGCCCGTGCTGGAGGCCCGGCAGCACCGCGTCCAGCGTGGTGATCAGGTCCTGGACGATCGGCGCCATGTCGTCGGCGCTCTTGCGCTGCGCGGCGGCCACCGACGGCAGTGCGTCCAGCAGCTGCACGGCCATCGCCTGGTCGCCGCGGTGGCCGGCGACCACGCCGAACTCGACCCGCTGGCCCGGCTTCAGCACGGTGACACCGGCGGGCAGCGCCTTGGTGTGGACGAAGACGTCGCCGCCGTCGTCGCGCGACAGGAAGCCGAAGCCCTTCGTCTCGTTGAACCACTTGACCTGGCCGGTGGGCATCTCGACAGTCCTCGAATGGGTGTGAGGGATCCCGGCCCTGGCCGGGGATCACTGGGTGGTGGGGAAGGCAGCCGACCTCGGCTCGGCGCCCGCGGGCGCTCACGGTCAGCACGCTGTCAGGAGCAGACTAACGGTCCGTCACTGCCTCATCCGCGTTCCGCGAAAGATCCGCGTTCCAAGGCCCGTTGGGGGCGGTACGGGCGCGGCGTTCTCGCGATCACGGGCGACCCGGTACTGGCACGGCCGGGGCGCGGCTCAGCACGGTCCATCGGCTCACACCCCCCGGGTCTGAGGAAACGGGGCGCACCTGTCGCACCCCTCGGCACCCCCTGCATACCCCCGCCCAGCAGGGATCAAAACGTTCAGCTTCCGAGAAACTGCGCAACGTGACCGGACCGCTCCGGTGGCGGGGGCCGGCGGCCGCTCTGCCAGACTGGACGGACCGGCCCGACCAGCCCCGAGGAGCGAGCAGACGTGAGCAGCCAGAGCGCCGACCCCGGCGACGTGTACGTCAAGGCCGGAACGATCGTCTTCGGTCTGGGCGCGCTCGCCACCCTGGTCACCTTCGTCCCGCTGTTCCTGCACCTGACGCCGCTGCCGACGGCCGCGTACTGGCTGAGCATGCTGATGCCGGCGGGCTTCCTGGCCGCGCTGACCGGGCTGTTCCTGAACGCGCGGGCCCAGCGCCGCCGGGTGGAGTCCGCGGGCGCCTCCTGAACCCTGGCCCCGGGGCCGGGACTCAGCCGGCCAGGTGGGCGTCGAGCCAGGCCGGGAAGCCGGTGAGGTCCGCCAGCACCACGTCCGCCCCGGCCGCGCGCAGTTCGTCCGCGCTGTACGGGCCGGTGGCCACGCACACCGCGACGGCGTCCGCGCTCCGGGCGCCCCGGATGTCGCCGAGGTGGTCGCCGACGTAGACGCTCGCGCCGTGCTCGCGCAGCGCCTCGCCCTTGGTCTCCGCCCAGAGGTCGCCGACCAGCGCGTCCGCGTGCAGCCCGGCGTGCTCCAGGTGCAGGCGGGCGTTCGGCTCGTACTTGCCGGTGATCACCGCGACCCGGCCGCCGTGGTCGCGGACCGCCTCGACGGCGGCGTGCGCGCCGGGGAGGGCGACGGTCGGGGCGAAGGCGAGGTCGCGGTAGAGCTCGCGGTAGCGGGCGGCGGCGCGCTCCACCTCGTCCTCCGGGAACCAGTTGCGGATCTCGTCCAGCAGCGGCGGGCCGAGCCGGGTGACCACCAGGTCGGCGTCGATGCGGGCGCCGGTCTCGGCCGCGAGCGCCAGGTAGGTGGCGTGGATACCCGGCCGGGTGTCCAGCAGCGTCATGTCGAGGTCGAAGCCGACGGTGAGCGGGGCGGTGCGGGTCTCGGGCATGCTGCCAGGCTATCCAACGGGCGGTTCGGGGGGACGAGGCAATTTGCCCCGGCTTCCGACGGGAACTTAGGTTTACCTGAGTTGTCTGCGGAGAGGGCCCATGACCGACACCACCGCGCCGCCCGGCGCGCGACGGACAGCGCGCCACCGAATACTGTGGCTCGCCGCCGCGCTGGCCGTCCTGGCCGCCGCGGTGCTGCTGAGCCTGGCGGTCGGCAGCCGCACCATCCCCTTCGGCGACACCCTCGACGCCCTGCTGCACGGCGGCGACACGGCCAACGCCGTCGTCGTCCGCGAGCTGCGGGTGCCGCGCACCGTCGTCGGGCTGGCCGTCGGCGCGGCGCTCGGCCTCGCCGGGGCCGTCATGCAGGGCCTCACCCGCAACCCGATCGCCGACCCCGGCATCCTCGGCGTCTCCCAGGGCGCGGCGGCCGGCGTGGTCCTCGCCATCTCCGGCTTCGGCGTCTCCACCCTCACCGGCTACGTCTGGTTCGGCTTCGCGGGCGCCGTGATCGCCACCGTGCTCGTGTACGGCCTGGCCGGGCGCGGCCGGGGCGGGGCCACCCCGATCAAGCTGGCGCTGGCCGGCTCGGCGATGTCCGCGTTCATCGCCTCGCTCAACACCATGGTGCTGACGACCGACGCGGCCACCATGGACCAGTTCCGCTTCTGGCACGTCGGCTCGCTCTCCGGGCGGACCTCGGACGTGGCCTGGCAGTTGCTGCCGTTCCTCGCCGTCGGCACGGTGCTGGTGGTCGCGGTGGCCCGCGGCCTGGACGCGCTCGCGCTCGGCGAGGACACCGCCAAGGGCCTCGGCGCCAAGACCGGCCTGGTCCGGGCGGTCGGCGCGCTCGGCGCGACGGTGCTGACCGGCTCGGCCGTCGCGGCCGCCGGGCCGATCGCCTTCGTCGGCCTCGCCGTCCCGCACGCGGCGCGGGCCGTCGCCGGCGCGGACCACCGCTGGGTGCTCGCCTTCTCGGCCGTCCTCGGCCCGGCCCTGCTGCTGCTCGCCGACACCCTGGGGCGGGTCCTCTTCCCGCCGTCGGAGGTCCCGGCGGGCGTGATGACGGCGCTCGTCGGCGTCCCGGTCCTGGTCGCGCTGGTGCGCCGCCGGAAGGTGGTCGCGTCATGAGCGCGCAGGGCGGGCGAACCGTCGGGCGCGGCGCCGTCTCCCCGCGCGGGTACGCCGTGCTGCGGGCCGGGCGGGCGTCCGTGCTGCTGCACCGCCGGGCGGCGGTGGTGGCGCTGGGCCTGCTGATCGCGCTGGCCGGGACGGTCGTCGCCTCGCTCTGCCTGGGCGAGTCGGCCGTGTCCCCGGTCGAGGTGGTGAAGGTGGTGCTCGGGCAGCCGAGCCCGCACGAGCTGGTGGTCGGCGAGTTCCGGCTGCCCCGGGTGGTCGTGGGCCTGCTGGTCGGCACCGCGCTGGGACTGGCCGGGGCGCTGATCCAGACCGTCGCCCGCAATCCGCTGGCCAGCCCCGACGTGGTGGGCGTGACCTGGGGCGCGACCGTCACCGTCGTCGGGCTGATGGCGTACGGCGTGGTCGGCTCGACCGGCCAGGCCCCGTACGCGGCGGTCGCGGGCGGGCTGGTGGCCGGGCTGCTGGTGTACGCGCTGGCCTGGCGGCGCGGCCTGCACGCGCAGCGCTTCGTGCTGATCGGGATCGGGATCAGCGTGGCCCTGTCCTCGCTGACCTCCGTGTTCCTGACCAAGGGCGACGGCTTCCAGGCGCAGGCCGCGAAGGTCTGGATGACGGGCAGCCTGAACGGCGCCGGCTACGACCAGGCCGACTGGCTGGCCTGGGTGCTGCTCGCCGCCGTGCCCGTCGTCCTGTGGGCGGCGCGGGCGCAGCGCTCGATCTCCTTCGACGACGCGACGGCCGTCGGCCTGGGCCTGCGGCTGGACCGGATCCGCCTCGGCATGGCACTGCTGGGCATCGTGCTGGCCTCGTGCGCGGCGGGCGCCGCCGGGCCGGTGGACTTCGTGGCGCTGATGGCCCCGCAGATCGCGCTGCGGCTGGTCCGGTCCGCGCAGGTCCCGCTGTTCTGCTCGGCGCTGACGGGCGCGCTGGTGGTCGTGCTGGCCGATCTGATCGCCCGGCGGCTGATGGCGCCGACCGAACTGCCGGTGGGCGTGGTGACCGGCATGGTCGGCGCGCCGTACTTGATGTGGCTGCTGATCCGTTCCCGTCGTGGAGGTTCCTGATGTCCGCTCACCGTCTGGAGGCCCGGGGCCTCACCCTGGCCTACGAGGCGCGCACGGTCGTCGAGGGCCTGGACGTCGGCATCCCGGACGGGCGGGTGACGGTGATCGTCGGCCCGAACGCCTGCGGCAAGTCGACGCTGCTGCGGGCCCTGGGGCGCCTGCTGAAGCCGGTCCGGGGCGCGGTGCTGCTGGACGGCGAGGAACTGGCGCGGATCCCGACGAAGCGGATCGCCCAGCGGCTGGGCCTGCTGCCGCAGTCGCCGACGGCGCCGGAGGGCATCTCGGTGGCGGACCTGGTCTCGCGGGGCCGCCAGCCGCACCAGAGCTGGTGGCAGCAGTGGTCGCCGGAGGACGAGGCGGCGGTGACGGAGGCGCTGGAGCGGACGTCCACGGCGGAGCTGGCCGAGCGCAGCATGGACGAGCTGTCCGGCGGCCAGCGGCAGCGGGCGTGGATCGCGATGGCGCTGGCGCAGGGCACGGACATCCTGCTGCTGGACGAGCCGACCACCTACCTGGACATCGCGCACCAGGTGGAGGTGCTGGACCTGGTCCGCCGGCTGAACGTCGAGCGCGGCCGGACGGTGGTGGCGGTGCTGCACGACCTCAACCAGGCGGCCCGGTACGCGGACCACCTGGTGGCGATGCGGGACGGCCGGGTGGTGGCACAGGGCCCGCCGACCGAGGTGGTGACGGCCGAGCTGGTGCGGGAGGTGTTCGGGCTGGAGTCGGTGGTGGTGCCGGACCCGGTGACGGGCACGCCGTTGGTCGTTCCGGGGGCCCCGTGGGCGGCGGCCGTGGACGCCTGACGGAAATTCCACACCAAACCGGACATAATCGGCGCGCCCCCGAAGCCTCACCGCCCGAGGACCGCCGATGCACCGGATCGCCCGCCGTTCGTTCCTCGCCGGTCTCGGCGGGGCCGCGCTCGTGGCCTGCACGACCGGGCGGTCGGCGCCGCCGACCGCCGACGGCCTGGGCGCGTCCGCCTCGCCCACCCCGGTGCCGCCGGTCACGGTGAACGCGGCCACCGGGCCGGTGCTGGTGCCGGGCCAGCCGCTGCGGGTGGTCGTCCTCGACACGGACGTGCTGGACTCGGCGCTGACCCTCGGCATCACCCCGGTGGGCGCCGCGCTGCCGGCCGCCGACATCCGGTTCCCCGACTACTGGCCGGCCTCCCGGGTCGCCGGGATCCACCGGGTCGGCCTGGCCGGCGCCCCGGACCTGGTCGCGATCCGGGCGCTGCGGCCGGATCTGATCCTCTCCAACCAGGCGCGCGACGGCGACCGCTACGACCAGCTGCGGGAGATCGCGCCGACCGTGCTCACCCAGACCACCGGCGCGCCGTGGAAGGCCGACTTCCAGGTGCACGCCCAGGCGTTGAGCCGGGAGGCCGCGGCGGCGGCCTTCGTCTCCTCGTACCAGCGGCACGCCAACCAGGTGGTGCAGGCCCTGGCGGATGCGAAGGCCTCCGGCCAGAAGGTGAGCCTGGTGCGGTTCGTGGAGGGCGGCGGGATCCGGATGTTCGGGAAGCAGAGCTTCCCCGGGATCGTGCTGTCGGACGCCCAGGTGGGGCGGCCGGACGCGCAGAACGTCGACCAGTCCGACGTCGAGATCCCGCTGGACCAGATCGCGAAGGCGGACGGCGACCTGCTGCTGTACGCCACCTTCGGCGACCAGGGCCTGGCCGACACCAACGCCGTGCTGGAGAGCCCGGGTTGGCAGGCGCTGGGGGTGGTCAAGGCGCACCGGGCGTTCCCGGTGGACGACCAGCTGTGGTTCCAGGGGATCGGGTACACCGGCGCCAACTTCATGCTGGCCGAGCTGCAGCGCTTCCTGGGGGCGTGACCCGCCGCGCGGCGTCGGCGTAGCGGGCCGGGGAGGTGCCGACGGCGGCCGTGAAGTCGCGGGTGAGATGGGCCTGGTCGGCGTAGCCGAGTTCGGCCGCGAGCGCCGCCAGGTCCAACGCGCCGCCCGCGTCGGCGCGTTCGGCGGCCTCGTGGAGGCGGGCGCGGCGCAGCACCCACTTCGGGGAGGCGCCGACGTACTCGGCGAACAGCCGCTGGAGCCGGCGGACGGTGAGGCCCGACTCCCGCGCCAGGTCGTCGACCCGGCACAGGTCGGGGGTGCCGGTGATCCGCTCCACCATGGCGGCGACCTCCTGCGCGACCGGGTCGGGCGCGGGCAGCCGGGGCAGCAGGAAGGCGTCCACGAGGGCGGCCCAGTCCTGCGGCCCTTCGCCGAGGACGTCCTCGTTGAGCCGGTCCGCCTCCGGGCCGAAGTAGGCGGCCGCGGGCACCGACCGGTCCGCGAGCCCGGCCACCGGGTGCCCGGCGAACGAACGGAACGCGCCCGGCCGGAACTTCACGCCCAGCGCGTGCCCGGCGCCCTCCAGGCGGCGGACGAAGAGCGACCGGTCGACCCCGTAGACGCGGGCCCGCGGGGCCTCGAAGACCAGGTGCACGTTCGGGTGGGCGAGCACCTTCTGCTCGTACGGGGGCCGGCCGCGCAGGTCCCAGCGGACCAGCCAGTAGAACTCGACGAAGCGCGCCACGGCGGGGGCGGGCGCGAGCCGCTCCACCCTGATCGCCTCCGCCGCGCGGGCGGGGTGGAGCACGCCGCGTCCGAGGTCGGGAGAGTCCATACCCGCCAGGCTAGGCCTTGTCCGGTATGGACTCTCCGGGCCCGCGACGCCCGGGTTCCGGCGCCGGTGGGGGCAGCCGTGCCCTGCCATAAGCTGGCGCGGTGAGTAGCGAACCGGCCCCGCCCGAGGACACCGCCGTCGAGCTGATGCGCGCGATGACGCGGCTGCGGGCACGGTTGCGCACCGAGGCCCCGATCGACGACCTGCCGTGGAACTGGTCGCACCTGACCACCCTGCACCGCGTCGTGCAGCAGGGCCCGGCGACCGTGACCGAACTCGCCCAGGCCGAGCACGTGCGCCGCCAGTCCATGGCGGAGACCGTGGCCGCGCTGCGGGCCGGCGGCCTGGTCAGCGCCGCCAAGGACCCGAACGACGGGCGCAAGTCCCTCTTCAGCGCGACCCCGGCCGGAGCCGACCTGTGCGAGCGGATCCCGGCGGCACGGGAGGCGTGGCTGGCCGAGGTGATCGGCTCCACCCTCCGGGCCGGCGAGCGCAAGACGCTCGACCGGGCCGCCGAGATCATGAACCGCCTGGCGGACAGCTAGGGGCTCTCTTTCAGATCACGCCGGGCGAGTCGGCGGTCGCAGACGGTCAGGACGAGGAGGAGGGCGGAGATCGCGACCAGTACCCAGGCGATGGAGTGCAGGCCGGCGTCGCCCACCCGGTCGTGGAAGGCGGTGCCGGTGATCGCCGCCGAGGCGATGGAGCCGAGGTAGCCGAAGGTGCGCAGCAGCCCGGAGGCGGTGCCGACCGTCGCGGCGGGGGCCTCCTGGTAGAGGACGGTCTGGTTGGCGATCGCCCCGGCGCCGGAGGTCAGGCCGAACACCGCGCTGACGGCGACGACCGCCGCCATCGGGGTGCCGCCGCCGACGAACAGCACGGCCACCGCGCCGAGCAGCAGCAGCACCGCGCAGGCGATCAACGGCAGCCGCACGCCCGTCCGTCGTGCCACCACCCGGGCGGTCACGGCGCTCAGGACGCCCATCGGCATCAGCGCCAGGCCGGCCTGGTAGGCGGACAGCCCGCGGGCCGCCTCCAGCCACTGGGTGAGCCCGTAGAGGATCACGTACGTCCCCATCAGCGTCAGGCCGTTGCGCACGTAGGTGCGGGTCAGGGCCCCGTTGGAGGCGAGCAGCCGGACGTCGAGGAACGGGTGGGCGGCGCGCAGTTCCCAGCCGACCAGCACCGCGGCGAGGACGAGGGCGGCGGCGAGCGCGGGCCAGTCCGGGCGCGGCAGGGCGGAGAGGAAGACCATCAGGGCGGCCAGCGAGCCGCCGAAGCCCAGCATGCCAGTCAGGTCGAGGCGGGAGGCGAGGGCGCGGGGTGAACCGAGGCGCACCGGGTCGGGGTCCGGCGCGATCCCCACCAAGGCCAGGACCAGGGCGACGGCGGCGACCGGAATGTTGATCCAGAAGGCGGTCTGCCAGCCGAACCAGCCCACCAGCAGCCCGCCGAGGGCGGGGCCGACGGCGACGGTGGCGGCGCCGGTGATCGCCAGGCCGCCGAGCACCCCGCGCGGCGGGGTCCGGTACCCGGCCTGTTCGGCGCGGCGGCGGATCAGCAGCATCGCGGCCGGGTAGCCGGCCGAGGTGCCCGCGCCGATCAGCACCCGGGCCGCGATCAGGGCGGCCATCGAGTGGGCCAGCGTGCCGACGATCCCGGCCGCGAAGACGAGCACGATGCCGGCGACGAAGATCCGTCGGGGTCCGAACTCCTCGGCGAGCCGCCCGGCGGCGGGCTGGGCCAGTGCGCTGGTGAGGTACAGGCAGGAGATCAGGACGGCGGTGTCCCCGACGGGGAGGTGCAAGGCGGCCGCGATGGCCACCAGTGCGGTCGCGATGATCGAGCTGTTGACCGGGTTGAGCGAGGCCCCCAGGTACAGCGGGGCCACGAAGCGCGGGCCGAAGGGGTTGCCGGCGGGCGCCGGGGTCGTGGCCGCTGACGGTGGGGTGCGGGTGTCGCCGGGGAGCGGCATGCCGGGTTCCTTCCGCTTCCTCCGGGACCTCTGCGACGGGGCGGGCCTGCTGGGGAGATCCCGGCGGAGATAGGCAGGCTACCTGCTGAATATTAGCAGGCAGCCTGCCCATTTTGAAGCGTTCGCCGCAGTCGGGGCGGGCCGCCGCGAGCCCCGGCCCGACGCCCCTGGTCAGGGCGCCCACCGTCGCGTTTCTTCAAGACCCGGCGGCCCCGACCGGCGCAGGATCGGGGTATGAACGATCACCCGACCCCGGACACCCACCCGCTGCACCCCCTGCTGGCCCGCGCCGCCGCGGCCGCCGCCCGCGTCGCCGACGGCGTCCCGGCGGACCACCCGCTGGACGGCCCGACGCCCTGCACGGACTTCGACGCCCGCGCCCTCGTCAACCACTGGGTGCTCTACACCTCGCACGGCCTGGAGCACCGGGCCCGACGCACCGAACTGCCCGCGGCACTGGTCGACCACGACTTCACCGCCGACCCCGGCTGGCCCGCCGCCTACGCGGCCCAGCTGGACCGCGCCGTCGCGGCGTGGGCCGACCCGGCCGCCTGGGCAGGGGACGTCAACCTCGGCGGCTCCCCGGCACCGGCGGAGGGAGTCGCCCGGATGCTGATCGCGGAGCTCGTCCTGCACGGCTGGGACGTCGCCCGGGCGACCGGCGGTCCGGTCGAGATCGACGAGGAGCTCGCGCGGCTGGTGCTGGAGGTCGTCGAGGAGAACGCCGAGCTGTACCGCCAGTACGGCGGCTTCGCCGCCCCGGTGGGGGTGCCGGACGGCGCCCCGGCGCTGGACCGCGCGCTGGCCGCCTCCGGGCGCGATCCGCGCTGGAACGCGTGAGCGGCTGAGCGGGCCGGCCGGTCGGTCAGGCCCTCAGCCCGTCGCCCGCAGGGACGCGCGGAGCCGGGCGTGCAGCAGGCGCACGGCCGGCGAGTGCCGACCGGGCCGGGCGGCCAGGCCGAGGCAGGCCCGGACCGGCGCATCGGCGACGGGGACGCTCCGGAGGCCCTCGCCGGCGGCGGAGGAGGGGCTGAGGACGGCGACGCCGGCGCCACGTTGGGCGAGCCGGAACAGCGTGGCCGGGGAGCTGGCGTCGATGTCCACCCGCGGGTCGAGGCCGAGTTGCAGGCAGGAGTGCTCGTAGGCGGCGCGGATGCCGGTGCCCGGGGAGAGGCAGAGGATCTTCTCGGACGCGAGGTCGGCGAGCCGGACGGAGGGGCGGTCCAGCCGGTGGCCGACGGGGACGACGGCGGCGATCGGCTCGTCGACGACGACGGTGACGTCCAGACCGGGGCCGGCCTCCTTGGCGAAACCGATCAGCGCGAGGTCGAGGGCCCCGGAGAGGACCTGCGCCTGGAGCAGCTCGGAGTGGCCCTCGTGCAGGCTCAGTTCGATGCCGGGGTGGGTGCGACCGAGGTCGGCGACGACGTCGAGGAACGGCGGGATCGCGCACCCCATGATCATCCCGAGCCGGACGCGGCCGCGGACGGCGTCAGCGAACTCGGCGGCGGTGTGCTGGATGGCTTCGAGGGTGGCGAGGGCGTCCTTGGCCAGCGGCAGGACGGCCTCGCCGGCGGGGGTGAGGCGGACCCGGCGGCCGGAACGGTCGAGGAGCAGCTGGCCCAGCTCGCGTTCCAGCTTGCCGACCTGGGTGCTGATGCCGGACTGGCTCACGTGCAGGCGGGTCGCGGCGGCGGTGAAGGAGCCCTCGTCGACGACGGCCGCGAAGTAGCGCAGCTGGTGCATCTCCATAACCAGTGATGATAGCTGGGATCCGATCCATCTGTTGGACGGATGGCGGAGGGCTCGGAAGGATGGAGGCATGACGACGACGAAGACTGCGCGTGAGATTTCCGAGACCTACTTCGCGGCCTGGCAGGCGGGCGACTTCGAGACGCTGCGGGGGCTGCTGGCGGAGGACGTCGACTTCGTGGGCCCTCTGGCCACGGTGTCGGGGGCGGAGGACGCCCTGGCCGGGCTGAAGGGGCTCGGGCAGGTGCTGGAGAAGATCGAGGTGCACGCCCGGGTGGCCGAGGGGGACGACGTGGTCACCTGGTTCGACCTGCACACGAGCATCGCGCCGCCGGCGCCGACGGCGAACTGGAGCCACGTGGAGAACGGGCGGATCACCCGGATCCGGGTGGCCTTCGACCCGCGGGAGCTGCTGGCGGGCTTCGCCCGCTGAGCGGATTCCACACCACGCGGCCGGGCCGAGGAGCTCCGGGCCAAGCGGTCCGGCCCGCCGGGCCGGGTGATCCAGCCCGGCGGGCCGGATCGGGGCGGGCCCGGCTACCGACGCGCCGGCCGGCCGCGAACCGCCCAGGCCGCCGCGCCGAGGGCGAAGCCGTAGACCGCCACCAGGCCGTGCCCGTTGTCCTGGGCGAGCCACATGGCGAGGCCCAGCACCGGGACGCCGGCGGCCAGGGCGCGCTCCTTGGGCAGGCGGGTGCGGGTGAGGAAGGCGAGGGCCAGGGTGGCGCCGAGGAAGTAGGTGGCGCCGGAACTGCCGGCGAAGTTGCGGGGGTCGGTGCTGGGGCCGTCGCCGAAGCCGAGCAGGTCGTCGATCCGGCCGGGCAGCAGGATGCCCGCGAGGAAGAAGGCGAGGGTGAGCGGGCCGCCCCAGTACCACTGGGCGAGCGCGGCGACGGCGGCGAGGGTGGCGAGGTTCCACAGTCCGCCGCCGAGGCCGCCGTTCTGCATGAGGACCGAGGTGAACTCGCGCCACCAGCCGGACTTGGCGGGGTCGGCGTCGAGCGCGTCCATGGCGCCGGACCAGAGCAGCTGGAGCAGCACGCCGCCGACGGCGAGCGCGGTCAGGGCGACCGCCGCCCACGGGATCGGCCGCCCCCGCAGCGTGTCCCGGCCGACCACGCCGAGCCCGCAGTTGACCATCATGACCATCAGCGCGGCCGTGGTCACGTTGAACAGGATCGCCCCCATGACTGCCCCTCCCCCATCGCATTCCAACACCGTTCGAAAACCGGCAGGGCAAAGCTAACACAGTTTTCAAACGGCGTTGGAAAACGTTGTACGGTGGAGCCATGAAGCTCACCAAGGAGCGCATCGTCGATGCGGGCATGGCCGTCTTCGCGGAGGTCGGCTACCACAACCTGTCCATGCGCCAGGTCGCCGACCGCCTCGACGCCCACGCCGGCAGCCTCTACTACCACGTGCGCGGCAAGGAGGAGTTGCTCACCCTGATGGCCGACCGCGTCTGCCGACAGGCCTACGACACCGGCACCGCGGCCCTCGCCGCCCTGCCCCCCGACGCCACCTGGCGGGACCGGGTCGAGGCCCAGGCCGCCACCCTGCGCCGCAGCATCCGGCAACACCCCGGCGGCGCACTGCTCCTCGCCGAGAGCCCCGGTGTCCTCAGCTCCGGCGGCCTCTCCCTGATGGAACGCCTGCTGCGCACCCTCCTCGACGCCGGCCTGCCCACCGTCCACTGCGGCATCGCCGCCGACATCCTGCTCAGCCACGTCACCGGCTTCGTCCTCCAGGAACAGAACCAGCCGGCGGCCCCACCGCCCGTCAGCGCCGAGCTCTACGCCGACCTGTGCGCGCAGTTCCCGCTGATCATGGGCGAGTTGATCCCCCGGATCGGCCAGGACGAGAAGTTCACCCAGAGCATCCGACTGCTCTGCACCGGCTTCGCCGCCCTCGTCCCGGGCGTCAGCCCTGCTGCGGCGGACGACGGCGCAGGCTCAACAGCAGCAGCACCACCGCCGACAGCACCGCCGACAGGCGCAGCACGCCCGGGGCCGCCGACCAGCTGATCTGACTGAACTGCGCACCGGCCTGCACGCCCGCGCCGCCCTGGGCGCCCGGCTTGGCCTGCATGGCGTGCAGGGTGGCCGCGCTCATCGTGATCAGCGGAATCCCGAGGATGACGAACTTGCGCATCAGATCGGAGAGTTGGCGGGACAGGTAGCCGAGGGCCCAGCCGACCAGCATGGCCGGGAAGAAGCTCATGGCGGCGCCGCCGATCAGCAGCCCGCAGGAGAGCAGCACCAGCAGGGACGGCCGCCGGGCCCCGAGGCCCGCGCCTGCGCCCGCGCCCGCACTTGCGCCCGCACCGGCACCGGCATCGGCCTGGCCGGCGGGGGCGGGGGCGGCCGGCT
This sequence comes from Kitasatospora sp. NPDC057940, assembly GCF_042887425.1. Classification (NCBI taxonomy): domain Bacteria; kingdom Bacillati; phylum Actinomycetota; class Actinomycetes; order Kitasatosporales; family Streptomycetaceae; genus Kitasatospora; species Kitasatospora sp. NPDC057940. The sequence continues at coordinate 21,938 of NZ_JBHVPH010000012.1, read as the reverse complement.
GCGCCTTCGCCTTCCCCCCGGCGGCGGCCGCCCTCCACTTGGCCTTGCGCTGCTTCTTCCCCTTCGCCGAGGCCGCCGCAGCCGCCCCAGCCGCAGCCCCCGCCGGATCGGCGGCCTGCGCACCCGCCGCTCCCGCCCCGCCCCCGGCGCGCTGCTCGGGGATCGGCTTCGGCGGAGCCTGCGGCGCGTCCGAGAAGTTGAGCAGCACCAGATCCCAGCCGTTCGCGCCGGAGCTGTACACCTGGGGCGGCGGGATGGAGCCCGGATCGTCCTCGGGCCCGCCGAGAGGCTGCTTGTCCAGCTGTACGGGCGGCGCCCCGGCCCCCGGGGCGCGCGGCGTCCGGGGGGGGTCCAGCGGCACCGACGGGGTCCCGCCGCCCGGCGCCGCCGTGTCGTACACGCTGTCACCGTCGGAGGCACCGGACGGACCGGACGCACCGGAGGCGCCGGACGCACCCGAACCGCCCGAACCGCCCCTGTCGCCGGCAGCACCGGACCCGGCGGACCCGCCGGAGGCCCCCTCCCCGCCCCCCGAACGGCCGCTCCACGGCCCGCTCCTGCGCCACCACTCGCCGTCCGTCATCACCGACACCCCGCCTCGCGCCCGAACCCCGGCCCACCGAACCACCCTCGGCCGTGACGCTACCCACCCCGCCCCCGCGCGCGCGAGTCCTGAGGGCCGGTCCACCACGGGCCGCCGCACGGACACCCCGCCGTCCGCCCGCCCGACTAACCTAGGTCGAATGACCACACAGCAGGGCCCTCAACGCCAGGGCAGGTCCGCCGCCGGCCCCCGCACCCTCGCCGAGGAGTTGCGCGCCCGCCCCGACGACGCGATCGCCGCCCTGCTCCGCTCCCGCCCCGACCTGCTCAACCCCGTCCCCGGCGACCTCACCCAGCTGTCCGCCCGGCTCTCCTCCCGCGCCTCGGCGCTGCGCGCCCTGGAGCGCCTGGACCGCTTCACCCTGCAGGTCGCCGAGGTCCTGGCCACCGCTCCGGACGGCACCGGCCTGGCCACCGTCCGCACCCTGCTGACCGGCCCGGCCAAGGTCAAGCCGCACCCCGGCGCGACCCCGCTGACGCCCGCCGACCGGTCCGCCGTCGCCGCCGCCCTCCCCCGGGCGATCGCCACCCTGCGCAACCGGGCGTTGCTCTGGGGCCCGGACAACGGCCTGCGGCTGGTCCTCGCCGTCCGCGAGGCACTCGCCCCGACGGCCGCCAACCCCGGTCGCACCGGCCTCGGCCCGACCCTCTCCGACGCGACCGTCGGGATGTCCCCGGCCCGGCTGCAGCAGCTGCTCGCCTCCGCCGGGCAGCCCGCCACCCCGGACCCGGTCACCGCCGTCGACGCGCTCACCTCCCTGCTGAACGACCGCGCCCGCTGCGCGGCGCTGCTCGACACCGCCCCCGAGGCCGCGCTGCGGCTGCTGGAACGGCTGGTCTGGGGGCCGCCGACCGGTACCGTCCCGGACGCCACCCGCCCGGTCACCGCCGAGGACGCGCAGAGCCCCGTCGAGTGGCTGCTCGCCCGCGGGCTGCTGCTGCCCAGCGGGCCGGGCAGCGTCGTCCTGCCGCGCGAACTGGCCCTGCACCTGCGCGGCGGCCGCACCCACCGCGCCGTCGAGCCGGTCCAGCCCGAGCCCGCCCCGGCCGCCGCCCCGCGCGATCCACAGGCTGTGGACGGCGCGGCGGCCGGCCAGGCCCACACCGCCGTCAAGACCGTCGAGGAACTCCTCGACGCCTGGGGCCTCACCCCGCCGCCCACGCTGCGCGCCGGCGGCCTCGGCGTCCGCGACCTCAAGCGCACCGCGCAGGCCCTGGAGACCACCGAGCAGCAGGCCGCCTTCTGGCTCGAACTCGCCTACGCCGCCGGACTGCTGGCCCCCGACGGCGAGGCCGACGAACGCTGGGCCCCGACCCCGGCCTACGACGGCTGGCTCCAGCGGGACACCGCCGAACGCTGGTCCGTCCTCGCCGCCGCCTGGCTCGCCGCCACCCGCGTCCCCGCCCTCACCGGCACCCCGGACGGCAAGGGCAAGCCGCGCGCCGCCCTCGGGCCCGAGCTCGACCGCACCCTCGCCCCGTCCGTCCGCCGCGCCACCCTCGCGCTGCTCGCCGAGCTCCCGCCCGGCACCCCCGCCACCGCCGCCGAACTCCTGCCCACCCTGCGCTGGCAGCGCCCGCTGCGCGGCGGCCCGACCGGCCCGGACGGCCACGAGCTGCGCGACGACCTCGCCGCCTGGACCCTCGCCGAGGCCGAACTCCTCGGCGTCACCGGCCGCGGCGCCCTCGCCGCCCCCGCCCGCGCCCTGCTCACCGCCGAAGCCGACCCGGCCGAGGTGCTCGCCCCGCTGCTGCCGCAGCCGCTCGACCACGTGATCCTGCAACCGGACCTCACCGCGATCGCCCCCGGCCCGCTGCTCACCCCGCTCGCCCAGGCCCTCGCGCTGTGCGCCGACATCGAGTCCAAGGGCGGCGCCACCGTCTACCGCTTCACCCCGGTGTCCGTCCGCCGCGCCCTCGACGCCGGACGCACCGCCGCCGACCTGCGGGCCTTCCTGGAGCAGCACTCCCGGACGCCCGTCCCGCAGCCGCTCGCCTACCTGATCGACGACGTCGCCCGCCGGCACGGCATCCTGCGGGTCGGCGCCGCCTCCTCCTACCTGCGCTGCGACGACCCGTCCCTGCTGAACGAGGTCCTCGCCGACCGCCGCTCCGCCGACCTGCGGCTCCGGCTGCTCGCCCCCACCGTCCTCGCCGCCCAGGCCGCCCCGGACGTCCTGCTCGCCGCCCTGCGCACGATGGGCTACGCCCCGGCCGCCGAGTCCGCCGAGGGCGACGTCCTGATCACCCGCCAGGACAGCCACCGCACCCCGCCCCGCACCGCCCCCGCGCCCGTCCCGGACGGCCCGCCGACCCCGGACGACACCCTGCTCGCCGCCGCCATCAAGGCCATCCGGGCCGGCGACCGCGCCGCCACCGTCAACCGCCGGGACGCCACCCCCGACCCGCGCCAGCTGCCCCGCACCGCCGCCGCCGAGACCCTCGCGGCCCTGCAGACCGCCGTCCTGCTCGGCGAACGGATGTGGATCGGCTACCTCAACGCCGAGGGCATCGCCAGCCAGCGGATCATCGACCCGGTCAAGGTCGAAGGCGGCTTCGTCACCGCCTTCGACCACCACGCCGACGAGCTCCGCACCTTCGCCCTGCACCGCATCACCGGCGTCGCGGAGCTCGACGAGTAACCCCGGCGGCAGGGCCGGGCTCAGTGCCCCTGCGACTCCTTCATCTTCTCCTTGACGGCCTTGTCCGCCAGGCTGCCGATCTCCCCCTGTCCGACCGGCAGCGAGCCGCCGCCGACCTGGTCGGCGATCAGGAATCCGGGCGCTGCGAGCAGCCCGCCGGGCCCCTCCCCGATCCCCGCGAGGGCGTGCGCGGAGCCGGCGGACGAGGCGGTGGCCGCGAAGGCCGTGCCCATCAGGGCGAGAGCGGTGAGAACGCGCTTCGACTTCTTCATGACCGGCTCAACGAGCGATGCGCACCGTGGTCACCCGGCGCCGCCGCCCGGAGCGCGGGCGCGCTCACCCGTACGAACGGAAGGTGCCCGCTCCCGTTCGGAAGGAGCCCGACCACGTTCGCCGCGGAATGCGCGACACTGGAGGGTCTGCGTCAATCCAGCCTGTCAGCCAGTGGAGGGCTTCCCCGCGTGAACGACGGACCGCTCATCGTCCAGAGCGACAAAACTCTTCTCCTGGAGATCGATCACCCCAAGGCCGCCGAGTGCCGCCGCGTCATCGCGCCGTTCGCCGAGTTGGAGCGCGCCCCCGAGCACGTGCACACGTACCGGGTGACGCCGCTCGGGCTGTGGAACGCGCGGGCGGCCGGGCACGACGCCGAGCAGGTGGTCGACGCCCTGGTGACGTACTCGCGCTACCCGGTGCCGCACGCGCTGCTGGTGGACGTGGCGGACACCATGGGCCGCTACGGGCGGCTCCAGCTGCTCAAGCACCCGACGCACGGGCTGGTGCTCGCCACCACCGACCGGCCGGTGCTGGAGGAGGTGCTGCGCTCCAAGAAGATCGCCCCGCTGGTCGGCGCCCGGGTCGACCCGGACACGGTGGTGGTGCACCCCTCCGAGCGCGGCCAGATCAAGCAGGTGCTGCTCAAGCTCGGCTGGCCGGCCGAGGACTTCGCCGGGTACGTGGACGGCGAGGCGCACCCGATCGAGCTGGACGAGGACGGCTGGCGGCTGCGCCCGTACCAGGCGCAGGCCGTCGAGGGCTTCTGGCACGGCGGCTCGGGCGTCGTGGTGCTGCCCTGCGGCGCCGGCAAGACGCTGGTCGGCGCCGCCGCGATGGCGCACGCCAAGTCGACGACGCTGATCCTGGTCACCAACACCGTCTCGGCCCGCCAGTGGAAGCACGAGCTGGTCAAGCGCACCTCGCTCACCGAGGAGGAGATCGGCGAGTACAGCGGGACGCGCAAGGAGATCCGCCCGGTCACCATCGCCACCTACCAGGTGATGACCACCAAGCGGAAGGGCGCCTACGCGCACCTGGAGCTGTTCGACGCCCGCAACTGGGGCCTGGTGGTCTACGACGAGGTGCACCTGCTGCCGGCGCCGGTGTTCAAGTTCACCGCCGACCTCCAGGCCCGCCGCCGCCTGGGCCTGACCGCGACGCTGGTGCGCGAGGACGGCCGCGAGGGCGACGTGTTCAGCCTGATCGGGCCCAAGCGCTTCGACGCGCCGTGGAAGGAGATCGAGGCGCAGGGCTACATCGCGCCCGCCGACTGCTGCGAGGTGCGGGTCACCCTGACCGACTCGGAGCGCCTGGCCTACGCCACCGCCGAGCCCGAGGAGCGCTACCGCTTCTGCGCCACCACGGCGACCAAGCGGCGGGTGGTGGAGGCGCTGGTGAAGAAGCACGAGAAGGACCAGACGCTGGTCATCGGCCAGTACATCGACCAGCTGGACGAGCTCGGCGAGGTGCTGGACGCGCCCGTGATCAAGGGCGAGACCAGCAACGCCCAGCGCGAGAAGCTGTTCGAGGCGTTCCGCAACAAGGAGATCGGCGTCCTGGTGGTCTCCAAGGTCGCGAACTTCTCGATCGACCTGCCCGAGGCCACCGTGGCCATCCAGGTCTCCGGGACGTTCGGCTCCCGCCAGGAGGAGGCCCAGCGCCTGGGCCGCGTCCTGCGTCCGAAGGCGGACGGCCACTCGGCGCACTTCTACTCGGTGGTCGCCCGGGACACCGTGGACCAGGACTTCGCCGCCCACCGGCAGCGCTTCCTGGCCGAGCAGGGCTACGCGTACCGCATCATCGACGCGGACGACGTGCTGTAGGACGTGCGGCAGGCGCGCGGCGGTGCCCGGAACGGTGCCGCCGTCGCGCACGTCCTGCGGCCCGTACGGGGCCGGGACCTGCGGGCCCGGGAGCTGCTGGGCTGGAACCCCGGGGCCCACGGGTCTAGGATCGTCCGTCTGCCCCCTCCCGAACCGTGGTACCTGCTGAAGTCGCGCAGGCAGCCGGGGGAGGCGCCGACCGCACGGCAACCGGTCGGCCGTACCCACCGTGAGCTCCATCGATCCGCTGCGCCCGCTTCCGGCGCAGCCGGGAAGGTTCGCTGTGCCCGCCACCCCCACCACCGACCCCCTCCAGCGCGAACGCGACCACCTGGCCGCGTCCCGGTCCGCGCTGCGAGCGATGCGCGAGGACGTCCAGTCGCTGGACCTGCGCGACGTGACCGGCACCTGGGTGTCCGCCGCCGTCCTCCAGAACCAGATCGAGGCCCGGATCGCCGCCCTCGCCGACCTCTCGCACACCCCGCTGTTCTTCGGCCGCCTGGACTACCTGCACACGATCAGCGAGGAGCTGAGCGAAGGCGGAGGCGGCGAGAACTTCTACATCGGACGCCGGCACGTCCACGACGCCGACGGCGACCCGATGGTGATCGACTGGCGCGCGCCGGTCTCCCAGCCGTTCTACCGGGCCAGCCGCACCGAGCCGCTGGACGTCGAACGCCGCCGCCGCTTCGGCTACACCGGCGGCGAGCTCACCGCCTACGAGGACGAGCACCTGAGCGACCCGGCGGAGGCCGACACCGCCTCCGCCCTGCTCGCCGCCGAGATCGAGAAGCCCCGCGTCGGCCCGATGCGCGACATCGTCGCCACCATCCAGCCCGAGCAGGACGAGATCGTCCGCTCCGACGTGACGGGCACCATCTGCGTCCAGGGCGCCCCCGGCACCGGGAAGACGGCCGTGGGCCTGCACCGCGTCGCGTACCTGCTGTACGCGCACCGCGAGCGCCTCGCCCGGACGGGCACGCTGGTGATCGGGCCGAACAACGCCTTCCTCTCCTACATCGAGCAGGTGCTCCCGGCCCTGGGCGAGCTGGACGTCAACCAGGCGACCGTGCAGCAGCTGGTCGGGCACGTCGAGGTGCGCGGCGAGGACGACCCGCAGGCGGCCCGGCTGAAGGGCGACGCCCGGATGGCCGAGGTGCTGCGCCGGGCGGTGCGCGTGGGCATCACGCTGCCCACCGAGCCCTGCGTGGTGGTCCGCGGCTCCCGCCGCTGGCGCGTCCAGGTGCACGAGCTCACCGCGATCATCGAGGAGCTGAAGGGCCGCGAGGTGCGCTACGGCGCCGCCAGGGACGCCCTGCCGCAGCGGATCGCGCACACCGTGCTGCTGAAGATGGAGCAGTCCGGCGAGGCCCCCGACGACCGGGTGCAGGACGCGGTGGCCCGCAACGCCGCGGTCAAGGCGGTGGCCAAGGAGTGCTGGCCGGCCGTCGACCCGGCGAAGCTGGTGCTGCGGCTGCTCTCCGACCCGGAGTTCCTGGCCGCCTGCGCGGAGGGCGTGCTGACCCCGGAGGAGCAGCAGGCGGTGCTGTGGCCCAAGCCGGGCCGCTCGGTGAAGACGGCCCGCTGGACGCAGGCCGACGCCGTCCTGGTCGACGAGGCGACGGACCTGGTGCAGCGCACCCCCTCGCTCGGGCACGTGGTGCTGGACGAGGCGCAGGACCTCTCCCCGATGCAGTACCGCGCGGTCGGCCGCCGCTGCACGACCGGCTCGGCGACCGTCCTCGGCGACCTCGCCCAGGGCACCACCCCGTGGGCGACGGCGAGCTGGCCGGACGCGCTGCGCCACCTGGGCAAGCCGGACGCCCACGTCGAGGAGCTGACCAAGGGCTTCCGGGTGCCGGAGGAGGTCATCGCGTACGCCTCCCGGCTGCTCCCGGCGATCGCCCCGGGCCTGGCCCCGGCGACCTCCGTCCGCGACGCCCCCGGCTCGCTGACGATCCGCCACCTCCCGGACGCGGAGGCCGCGCCCGCCGTCGTGGCGGCCTGCCGCGAGGCGCTGGAGCACGAGGGCTCGACCGGGCTGATCGCCGCCGACGCCCGGATCCCGATGCTCGCCGAGGCGCTGACCGCGGCCGGCCTGCCGTACCTGTCCCCCGGCGCCGAGACCAGCGCCGAGGCCCGGCTGACGCTCGTCCCGGCCTCGCTGGCCAAGGGCCTGGAGTACGACTACGTGGTGCTGGACGAGCCGGCCGCGGTGATCGCGGGCGAGCCGGACGAGCGGACGGGCCTGCGACGGCTGTACGTGGCGCTCACCCGTGCCGTCTCGGGCCTGACGGTGCTGCACGGCGAACCGCTGCCCGCGCAGTTGCGCTGAGGAACCGGGCGGCGGGGGCCGGCCCCGACCGGGACCGGCCCCCGCCCTCCGCGCGCGCTCAGGCGTCGATCAGCGCCCGCCACTCGGCGACCTTGGCCGCGTCCACCGGCGTCCGCCAGCCGTCGACCCGCACCGCACCGCCGACGTGGAAGCCGTCGAAGCCCTCGGCCCGCAGCCCCTTCAGGTGTTCGGCCCGCAGGCCGCCGCCGATCAGGATCCGCTGCCCGTACCCGGGCTCGCCCGCGCGGGCCAGCTCCGCCAGCAGCACCTCGTACCCGGCGTCGACGCCGGCGGGTGCGCCCGAGGTGAGGAAGGTGTCCAGCCCGGGCAGCGCGCCGACGGCGGCCCGCAGGGCGGCCCGGTCGGCGCTGTGGTCGATCGCCCGGTGGAAGGTCCAGCGGCAGCCGGCCACCGCCTCGGCGACGGCGGCGGTGGCGGCCAGGTCGACGGCGCCGTCGCCGTGGAGGAAGCCGAAGACGAACTCCTCGGCGCCCTCGGCCCGCAACGCGGCGGCCCGGGCGGCCAGTTCCTCCAGGTCGCCGGGCGCGAAGCCGTCCCGGATCCGGAGCATGACGCGCAGCGGGATGTCGACGGCGGCCCGGATCCGGGCGAAGTCCTCGACGGACGGGGTGAGCCCGTCCGCGGCCATGTCGGTGACCAGTTCGAGCCGGTCGGCGCCGCCCGACTCGGCAGCCTGGGCGTCCTGGGGCGTCAGCGCGATGACTTCGAAAATTGGTCTAGACATATCAGTAGGTTGCCACATCCGGCCGGGCCCGGCGAGCCCTTCTCCCCACCCCCCGGGTCACGCCAGGCTGCGCCCCTTCCCGGAGTCCCCGCCGAACCATCCGCCGAACCGTCCGCCGAACCCGTCGCCGGTCCCGATCCGGCGCATCGCCACCGCGGCCGCCACCAGGAGCAGCAGCACCGGCGCCGCCATCGGCAGCACGTGCCAGAACCCGCGGCCCTCGCGCCAGATGTTGAACAGGCCCGCGAACATCGTCAGCGACAGCACCGCGACCCCGACGGCCGCCGGCAGCACCCGGCCGCGCAGCGCGGTGAAGGTCAGCAGCAGCGGCCCGACCAGCAGCACCGCGAACCACTGCATGTCCAGCGGGAAGGTGGAGTCGCCCCAGTGCTGGACCGCCACCAGCACCCCGCCCCCGAGGACCGAGGCCAGCGCCAGCCCGCCGGAGCGCCAGGAGGCCCTGGGCAGCAACTCCGTCGGCGCCGCGGCCACCACCAGCGCCCCCAGCACGAACGGCATGGTGGACGCGCTGCTGTCCCCCACCCCCCAGAGGTCGAATTCCTGCGGCAGCACGACGGCCTGCGCCAGCACGAACAGCGCGGAGACGGCCTGGACCAGCGAGATGACCCGCACCGCCGTCCAGCGCCCCGTCACGACGGCCACCGCGAGCAGCAGCGCGATCACCGGCGGCGCGATGGTCAGCGCGTACGTGCTGTACGAGGTGTCCCAGGTCAGCCGGTGGGCGGCCAGCTCCGCATCGCGCACCCACGGCACCAGCCCCGCACCGGCCAGCGCCCCGGCGACCATCGGCGCGGCCAGCGCGAGCACCCGCCCGGCCAGCGAGGAGCCGGTCAGCCCGAGCCGCACCCGCAGCCCGTACGCGGCCAGGTCGATCGCCTCACGGACGACGGCCGAACGGCCCGCCTCCGCCGTGGTGTCGGCGAACACCGCGGCCAGTTCCTCGCCGCGCTCCCGGCGGTAGCGCGGCGGGTAGAACTGCAGCGCCGCCCGCAGCACGGTCGACGGCGTCCCGATCGTCGGCGTGGTCATCGTCATGCGAAGAACCCCCTCATCGTCGACTTCCCCTCCGGCTCCGGCTTGCCCTGCAGCACCGACAGGACGTTCGCGAGGCGGCGCTCCGCCTCGGTGGCGACGGCCCGCAGCCGCTCCGCCTCGGAGGCCAGCGCCTCCCGGCCGACGCTGGTCAGCGCGTAGCTGCGCCGCGCCCGCCCGTCCACGACCTCCTCCGCGGCGACCTCGATCAGCCCCTGCTGGAGCAGCCGGTCGAGGGCGCCGTACAGGGTGCCGGTGCGCATCTTGACCCGGCCCTCGGAGATGGCGGCGATCTCCTGGATGAGGGCGTAGCCGTGTCTCGGGGCGTCCGCCAGGGCGGTGAGCAGCAGCAGCGTCGGCTCCTGCATCGAGCGTTCAGTCATACGACTACATATATCGCCAACCTACCTATAGGTCCAGTACTCCCGCCGCCCGGTCCACGACGCGGACCACGAGCGGGCTGAAAAGGGACCAGGCGCAGGCCGGACGCAGGCTAGGAGAGCTCCCCCACCGGCGCGACCACCGCGCCCTGCTTGCCGCACACCCAGTGCGGCTCCGGCCCCAGCTCCGGCTCCACGCCGAGCGCGTGCGGGTCCCCGTCGGCGGCGCAGGCGGTGCACAGCGGCCAGCGCCCGTACGCCTCCAGCAGCGCGTCCTGGACGTCCTGGGCGACCAGCCCGAGCACGTACTCGGTGCCGTCCGGCCACTGCTCCAGCCACCAGCGGCGGTGCGTCACGGCCTGCTCCACCAGGGAGACGACGGCGGCGTCCGCCACGTCCCGTGCGGTGAGGTCGGCCAGGATCAGCGCCCGCGCGTTGTGCAGCGCGGTCTCGATGTCGTCGGAAGCCATCTGTCCATTCTCCGGTAGAACGCCGTGTGGGCGGCCCCCCGAAGGGAACCGCCCACACGATCAGGAACCAGCCGATCCGATCGGTGCGATCAGGATCAGAAGTCCATGTCACCGCCCGGCATGCCGCCGCCGGCGGCCGCAGCGGCCTTCTCCGGCTTGTCGGCGATGACGGCCTCGGTGGTGAGGAACAGCGCCGCGATGGAGGCGGCGTTCTGCAGCGCGGAGCGGGTCACCTTGGCCGGGTCGATGATGCCCTCGGCGATCAGGTCGACGTAGGTGTTGGTGGCCGCGTTCAGGCCGTGACCGGCGGGGAGGTTGCGCACCTTCTCCACCACGACGCCACCCTCCAGGCCGGCGTTGGTCGCGATCTGCTTGATCGGGGCCTCCAGCGCGACCTTGACGATGTTGGCACCGGTGGCCTCGTCGCCCTCCAGCTCCAGCTTGTCGAAGGCGACACCGGCCTGCAGCAGCGCGACGCCACCACCGGCGACGATGCCCTCCTCGACGGCGGCCTTCGCGTTGCGGACGGCGTCCTCGATGCGGTGCTTGCGCTCCTTGAGCTCCACCTCGGTGGCCGCGCCGGCCTTGATGACGGCCACGCCGCCGGCCAGCTTGGCGAGGCGCTCCTGGAGCTTCTCGCGGTCGTAGTCCGAGTCGCTGTTCTCGATCTCGGCGCGGATCTGGTTCACGCGGCCGGCGACCTGCTCGCTGTCACCGCCACCGTCGACGATGGTGGTCTCGTCCTTGGTGATGACCACCTTGCGGGCGGTGCCCAGCAGGTCGATGCCGGCGTTCTCCAGCTTGAGGCCGACCTCCTCGGAGATCACGGTGCCACCGGTGAGGATGGCGATGTCGCCGAGCATGGCCTTGCGGCGGTCGCCGAAGCCCGGGGCCTTGACGGCCACGGACTTGAAGGTGCCGCGGATCTTGTTCACGACCAGGGTCGACAGGGCCTCGCCCTCGACGTCCTCGGCGATGATGACGAGCGGCTTGCCGCTCTGCATGACCTTCTCCAGCAGCGGCAGCAGGTCCTTGACCGAGCCGATCTTGGAGTTGGCGATGAGGATGTAGGGGTCCTCGAACGTCGCCTCCATGCGCTCCAGGTCGGTCGCGAAGTAGGCGGAGATGTAGCCCTTGTCGAAGCGCATGCCCTCGGTGAGCTCGAGCTCCAGACCGAAGGTGTTGCTCTCCTCGACGGTGATGACGCCTTCCTTGCCGACCTTGTCCATGGCCTCGGCGATGAGCTCGCCGATCTGGGTGTCGGCGGCCGAGATGGAGGCGGTGGAGGCGATCTGCTCCTTGGTCTCCACGTCCTTGGCCTGGGCCAGCAGCTGGTCGGAGACGGCGGCGACGGCCTTCTCGATACCGCGCTTCAGGGCCATCGGGTTGGCGCCGGCGGCGACGTTGCGCAGACCCTCGCGCACCAGGGCCTGGGCCAGCACGGTGGCGGTGGTGGTGCCGTCACCCGCGACGTCGTCGGTCTTCTTGGCGACCTCCTTGACGAGCTCCGCGCCGATCTTCTCGTAGGGGTCCTCGAGCTCGATCTCCTTGGCGATGGAGACACCGTCGTTGGTGATCGTGGGGGCGCCCCACTTCTTCTCCAGCACGACGTTGCGACCCTTGGGGCCGAGCGTGACCTTCACTGCGTCGGCGAGCTGGTTCATGCCACGCTCAAGGCCGCGGCGAGCTTCCTCATCAAAGGCGATGATCTTGGCCATCAGAAGTGGTCCTCCGGGACACGGTCGACTGCTCGGACCAAGGGGTGCCCGCGACGGACGGCCCTGGTGTGCGGGGGTCCTTTCCCCTACCGCTCCCGGGGGCCTCACCGACCCGGTCCGCTGTCACTCTCACGCTGTGAGTGCTAACGCCAATGATTAGCACTCCGGGTGGTCGAGTGCAAGCCCAATCGCGATCCCGCGAGCCGTCCGGGGCGCTCCCGCCGACCCGCGCAACTCCCCGCCGGGGAACGCCGACGGGCCCGCACGACACGTGTCGTACGGGCCCGCCGAGAAGCGAGTGGTCACCAGCCGTGGGCCGCGCCGAGCTCCTGGGGTCGGAAGGGGGTCACACCGCGGCGCGGACCATGTCCGCCTGCGGGCCCTTCTGTCCCTGGGAGATCTCGAACTCGACCCGCTGGCCCTCCTCGAGGGTGCGGTAGCCGTCCATCTGGATCGCGCTGTAGTGGACGAAGACGTCCGCACCACCGTCGACCGCGATGAAGCCGTAGCCCTTCTCCGCGTTGAACCACTTGACGGTGCCCTGAGCCATTCCGAACTCCCCTAGTGCTGTGCTGGCCCTTCACGCGCCCGCAGGTCGCGGGCCCGGGTCTGGTTTGAAGGCCGGCCCGGGGAACCCCCCCTGGGCGCAGCCGTGCACGCCGCAATCCTCCGCCGGGGGTGCCTGACGGCGCCCTGTGAGCGGGTGATTACGTCGACCGCGGCTGAATGTATCCGGATCGACGCCCTCTGCAACAGGGTCAGCTGCGGGGAATTCCGGCACCGCGCCAAGGGGCAGGACGGGCCAAAGCGGGAGGAATTCGGCATTTCACGCCGGACATAGCGGACGGATTACTACAAATCCCCGCGGGAATTCTGACATCTGCCTGACATGTTTCACGGCCCGGGCACCCGACCGGTCTCAGCGGCCGGACGACCGTCCGGCGATTCGCGGGTGATTCGCGGGTGAGGATGAGGGGAAGCCCTGTTCCCAACCGAGCCACACTCTACTCCGACTTGACCCCGCCATATTCCCGCCGAAATGCGGCCGGCCGCCCGTGCGTACGGAGAACGGAATTCCGTACGCGCGGACGGCCGGTCGGACGAACGGCTCGGGCGGGGTGCCCGGATCGATCGGGGCGCGGCTCAGCAGCCGCCGGCCACCGCCGGGATGATCGAGACGCTGGCGCCGTCCGCGATCCCGGTCGCCAGGCCCTCGGCGAAGCGCACGTCGTCGTCGTTCACGTAGACGTTGACGAAGCGGCGCAGCTTGCCGGCGTCGTCCAGGATGCGGGCGGAGATCCCCGCGTGGTTCTTCTCCAGGTCGGCGATGACCTCGCCCAGGGTGGCGCCCTCGGCGGCCACCTCGGCGGCGCCGCCGGTGTAGGTGCGCAGGATGGTGGGGATACGGACGTTGGCGCTCATGGTTCTCCTAGCGGACGGGGCCCAGCGGGGTGGGGGGTGTTCAGGCGGACGCGAGGCCGGCGTCGTGGAAGGACGCCAGGGTCGGGCGGATGACGGCGGTCATCCCGGACCCGGCGACGGCGTCCAGGGTCTTCAGGCCGTCGCCGGTGTTGATCGCGACGGTCTCCTTGGCCGGGTCCAGCTGGCCGGTCTCCACCAGCTTCTTCAGCACGCCGACGGTCACCCCGCCCGCGGTCTCGGCGAAGACGCCCTCGGTCCGGGCCAGCAGCCGGATCGCGTCCACCACCTCGGCGTCGGTGACGTCCTCGACCGCGCCGCCGGTGCGCCGGGCGATGTCCAGCACGTACGGGCCGTCCGCCGGGTTGCCGATCGCCAGCGACTTGGCGATGGTGTCCGGCTTGACCGGGCGGATCACGTCCTGGCCGGCCTTGAACGCCGCCGACACCGGGGAGCACCCCGCCGCCTGGGCGCCGAAGACCTTGTACGGCCGGTCCTCGACCAGGCCGAGCCTGATCAGCTCCTGCAGCCCCTTGTCGATCTTGGTCAGCTGGGAGCCGGAGGCGATCGGGATGACGATCTGCTCCGGCAGCCGCCAGCCGAGCTGCTCGCAGATCTCGTACGCCAGCGTCTTGGAGCCCTCGCCGTAGTACGGGCGCAGGTTGACGTTGACGAAGCCCCAGCCCTCGCCGGCCGGGTCGCCGATCAGCTCCGAGCAGAAGCGGTTCACATCGTCGTAGTTGCCCTCGATGCCGACCAGCTCGCCGCCGTACACCCCGGCCATGACGACCTTGCCCTGCTCCAGGTCGTGCGGGATGAACACGCAGGACTTGAAGCCGGCCCGGGCGGCCGCCGCGCCCACCGCGCCGGCCAGGTTGCCGGTGGAGGAGCAGGAGAGCGTCGTGAAGTCGAAGGCCCGCGCGGCCTCGATGGCGCAGGCCACCACGCGGTCCTTGAACGAGTGGGTCGGGTTGCCCGAGTCGTCCTTGATGTGCAGCTGCGCGGTGAAGCCCAGCTCGCGGCCCAGGTTGTCCGCCTTGACCAGCGGGGTCCAGCCGGGGTTCAGGTTGGGCTTGGTGGCGACGTCGGCCGGGACGGGCAGCAGCGGCGCGTAGCGCCAGATCGAGCTCGGGCCGGCCTCGATCCGGCGGCGCAGCTCCTCGGCGTCCTCGCTGCCGAAGTCGTACGCGATCTCCAGCGGGCCGAAGCACTCCAGGCAGGCGAAGCTCGGACCGAGCGGGAAGCGGGTGCCGCACTCCCGACAGGACAGCGCGGTGGCGGGGCCGAGGTCCACGGATGCGGGTGCGACAGTGTCGATAGCCATGATGGCGGAGGCCTCTCTCCTCATCTTCCCCGTGGCACGGTCGCGCCACAGGCCGGAATTGGCACCTGTCCCGCCGGGGCCTGTCGACAGACAGCCGCGCGAGAAGGTTGCCGGGACGTCAACGGGCCGTTCCCTCAGTCCCTCTGGATGAGCATGTGAAATTGTGGTGGTGCTCAACGGCGACCCCGGCGTGCAAAGGTCCGGCCGCTGTACGAAGACTGTATCCGAAGGCGTCAACCCCGAATGGGATCGTCCGCCACGCGAGATGGCGCGTCCCACCGACCCCGCCGAGGAGAGTCCCGTGCCCGCCGAACCGACCCCCGCGCTGCTCCCGCAGGCGGCGTCCTGGCTGCGCCGCCGCTCGTGGAGCGCGGTCGACCGGCCGGTGCACGCCCTGCTGGAGGCCAAGCGCCGGACCGGCCACACGGTCAGCGTGGTGCTGCCCGCGCTGGACGAGGAGGCCACCGTCGGCGACATCGTCCGCACCATCCGCCGCGAGCTGATGGAGCGCCTCCCGCTGGTCGACGAACTCGTCGTGGTCGACTCCGGCTCGGCCGACGCCACCGCCGCCGTCGCCGCCCGGGCCGGCGCCCGGGTGGAGTACCGCGACGCGATCCTGCCCCGGCTGCCCGCCGTCCCCGGCAAGGGCGAGGTGCTCTGGCGCTCGCTGCTGGTCACCCGCGGCGACATCGTCTGCTTCGTCGACGCCGACCTGCGCGAGTTCGACCCGGCCTTCGTCTCCGGCATCCTCGGCCCGCTGCTCACCGAACCGGACATCCAGCTGGTCAAGGCCATGTACGACCGGCCGCTGGAGACCGAGGGGGCGGTGGTCCCGGCCGGCGGCGGCCGGGTCACCGAACTGGTCGCCCGCCCGCTGCTCAACCTGCACTGGCCGGAACTCGCCGGTTTCGTCCAGCCGCTCGGCGGCGAGTACGCGGCCCGCCGCGCGCTGCTCGAACGGCTCCCCTTCCCCACCGGCTACGGCGTCGAACTCGGCCTGCTGGTCGACGCGCTGGAGACGGTCGGGCTGGACGCCCTGGCCCAGGTGGACGTCGGCGTCCGGCACCACCGGCACCAGGACGGCCAGGCCCTCGGCCGGATGGCCGCGACCATCTACCGCACCGCCCTGGAACGCCTCGACCGCACCCACCGGCTGAAGGCCTCGGCCGACCTCGTCCACCCGCTGCTGACCCAGTTCACCCGCGACCCGCAGAGCCGGGAGTTCACCGCCCACACCCACCCGGTGACCGCCCTGGAACGCCCGCCCATGCACACCGTGCCCGAGTACGCGACCCGACACTGAACACCCACCGAAAGGGTTTGCCGCTCCGGAGCCCCGGCAACGTACCAACCATGGGCGATCTCACGACCGAACGTTCGAGTGTGACCGGCACCGCCCCCGTCCTGGTGGCCTCCAATCGGGGACCGGTGTCGTTCAGCACCGCGGACGACGGCGCGCTGACCCTCCGCCGCGGCGGCGGAGGCCTGGTCTCCGGCCTCTCCGCCATCGACGACCCCGACGCCGTCTGGGTCTGCGCCGCCCTCGGCGCGGCCGACCGGCAGGCCGCCAGGGAGGCCCCGGACGGCCGCCTCGACCTCGCCGGGCACGACGTGGGCGGCCAGGCCGTCCGCATGCTGGACATCGATGCCGACACCTTCGCCCGCGCCTACAACGGCGTCGCCAACTCCACCCTCTGGTTCGTCCACCACCTGCTCTACGCCACCCCCACCGCCCCCGCCTTCGACGCCGGGTTCCGCACCGAGTGGGCCGCCTACCGCGCCTACAACGCCGCCTTCGCCGAGGCGCTGGCCGCCGAGGCCGCCCCCGGGGCCGCCGTGCTGGTCCAGGACTACCACCTCTCGCTGACCCCGGCCCTGCTCCGCGCCGCCCGCCCCGACCTGCGGATCGGCCACTTCTCGCACACCCCGTGGGCCCCGCCCGAGTACTTCCGGCTGCTGCCCGACGACGTCGCCGAGGCCGTCCTCACCGGCATCCTGGGCGCCGACCGGGCCGGCTTCCTCACCCGCCGCTGGGCGCTGGCCTTCGCCGACTGCTGCGCCGACCTGCTCGGTGCCGAGGTCGACCGGGACGCCATGACCGTCACCCACGCCGGCCGCACCACCCGGCTCGGCGTGCACGCGCTCGGCGCCGACGCCGACTTCCTGCGCGAACGCTCCCACCGCCCGGACGTCGACGAACGCCTCGCCGCCCTCCGCGAGGCCGTCGGCGGGCGCCGCACCATCGTCCGGGTCGACCGCACCGAGCTGAGCAAGAACATCGTCCGCGGCCTCCAGGCCTACCGGCACCTGCTGCGCACCCGCCCCGAATGGCACGACCGGGTGGTGCACATCGCCTTCGCCTACCCCTCGCGCACCGACCTCGCCGAGTACCGCGCCTACACCGCGCAGGTCCAACGGCTCGCCGAGGACATCAACGCCGAGTTCGCCACCCCCGCCTGGCAGCCGCTGATCCTGCACGTCGACGACGACTTCCCGCGCTCCCTGGCCGCCTACCGGCTCGCCGACGTGGCCCTGGTCAACCCGATCCGGGACGGCATGAACCTGGTCGCCAAGGAGGTTCCGGTGGTGTCCGACCACGGCTGCGCCCTGGTGCTCTCCCGCGAGGCCGGCGCGCACGCCGAACTCGCCGAAGACGCGCTCACCGTCAACCCGTACGACGTCATCGCCACCGCCGACGCCCTGCACGCCGGCCTCACCATGCCCGAGGAGGAGCGCGCCGACCGCACCAAGCGCCTCGCGGCGGCGGCCACCGCGCTGCCCCCGCAGCAGTGGTTCCTCGACCAGCTCAACGCGCTGTGAACCGGCTCAACGCGCTGTGAACCGGCTCGACGCACGCTGAACCCGCTCGGCGCGCCGCCGCCCGGCTCAGCCCGCGCCGACGGCCGCGCCCAGCGCCGCGAGCAGCTCCACCACGCCGGCCGGGCCCGGGACCACCAGGTCCGCCCGGTCGGCGAGCTCGCGCACCGGCGCGTCCCCCACCGCGCCGCTGCACACCAGCAGCCCCGCCACCCCCTCGCCGCGCAGCTTCTCCACCGCCGCGAAGGCCGCCACGTCCCCCAGGTCGTCCCCCGCGTACAGCACCGAAGCCGCCCCGCGCTCACGCAGGAAGCCGGTCAGCGCCGCGCCCTTGTCCACCCCCGGCGGCCGCAGCTCCAGCACCAGCCGCCCGGGCTCCACCACCAGCCCGTGCCCGGCCGCCAGCTCGCCGACCGGCGCCCGCAGCAGCTCCAGCGCCTCCTCGGGTGCCGCCGTGCGCCGGGTGTGCACCGCCAGCGAGCGCCCCTTGTCCTCCAGCCACGTCCCCTCGGGCGCCCCCGCCGCCGCCAGCAGGCCAGGCAGCGCCGCCCGTGCCCCGGCCACCCCGGGGTGCACCGGCGGCGCGGTCACCTCGCCGCCCTCCCAGCGCTCGGCGCCGTAGTGCCCCAGCACCACGACCCCGGGCAGCCCGTCCAGGCCGCCGTACTCCGCCGCCAGCGCGGCCGGCCGCCCCGTCACCACCACCACGGCCCGCACCGCCGGCACCAGCGCCCGCAGCGCGGCCGCCGCCCCCGGATGCGCCCGCGCCCGATCGGGGTCCGCCACGATCGGCGCCAGCGTCCCGTCGAAGTCCAGCGCGATCACCGCGTCACCCGGCGCCGCCAGGATCGCCCGCAGCCCGTCCCGCCCGGCAGCCGTGACCGGCGCCCACTTCTCGTCAAAGCCCATGCCCGAGCCCTACCCCGCGGCCCCGTCCCGCTACCGTGCCGCCCGCCGGGCCTCCCGGATCCGGCGCAGCCGGTTCACCAGGACCGGGGCGTGCGCCAGGGCCTCCGGCCGGTCCAGCAGCGCGTTCAGCAGCTGGTAGTACCGGGTGGAGGAGAGCCCCAGCTCCTCCCGGATCGCCCGTTCCTTGGCCCCGGCCGTCCGCCACTGCCGCCCCTCCAGGGCCAGCACCGCCACGTCCCGCTCACTCAGCTCGCCCACCAGGACACCTCCGCCATCACTACGGAGTGTCATTCTCCCGCGTGAGCCGGACACACTGTGCGCCCTCCGGCGCCCGGCCGCCCCGGCTAGCGTCGGCGGTATGACCACGCCCAGCTTCGCCGTGCACATCCCCACCGCCGACCTCGAACCCGATCCGCTCGACCCGGCCCAGATCGTCTCCGGCACCCCGGAGGTCTCCGGCCTGGTCCTCTCCGAGTCCCCCGACGGCCGCCAGCTGCGCGGCATCTGGCAGATCACCCCGGGCGTGGTCACCGACGTGGAGGCCGACGAGCTGTTCGTGGTGCTCAGCGGCCGGGCCACCATCGAGGTCGAGGGCGGCCCGACCCTGGAGGTCGGCCCGGGCGACTGCGCCGTGCTGCGCGAGGGCGACCGGACCACCTGGACGGTCCACGAGACGCTCCGCAAGGCCTACGCCATCACGCTCCCCTGACGAGCCCGCACCGACGGCCCCGACCCTGACGACCCCGCCCCCGGAGGGCGCCCCGGCCCGGGTTCACTTGCGGACCCGGGCCGCCTCCTTGACCGCCGCGTCCTGCAGCCCGGCGAGCGCCTGCTTCGGGTCCCCGGTGACGGCCTGCCCGATCCCGGCCTTGATCCGGTTGCTGACGTCGCCCCAGGCCGGGTCCCCGAACGGGTAGAAGCTGGCGTTGGTCAACCCGACCGCGAACTGCTTGAGGTCCTCGTGCTTCGGGTCGGACGTCATCTGGTTGAACGCGTCCTGGGTGACCGGCAGCAGGTTGTACTGCTCGTCGAACTTCAGCTGGAACTCGCGGGAGTAGGCGAAGGACAGGAACTTCTTGATCTCGTTCTTGTGCCCGTTGGCCTTGAACGCCATCATCCAGTCCGCGACGCCGAGGCTGCCGGTCTTGCCCACGCCGTCCTTCTTGGGGATCGGCGCCGTCCCGAAGTCGATCTTCCCGGCGGTGGCCATCCGCAGCAGCGTCGGGTGCCCGTTCAGCATCGCGACCTTCCCGGCCGCGAAGTCCTGGAAGACCGGGGTGCGGTTCATCTTGCCCGGGTCCGGATAGGTCAGCCCGGTGGCCACCAGGTTGTTCTTCAGCCAGCTGAAGGTGGCCTGGTTCTGGGTGCTGTCGATGGTGTAGTTGCCGACGTCGTCGGAGAGGCTGCCGCCGCCGCTCAGCGACCACAGCATGGACTCGGCGGGCGCCTCCTCCGGCCCGAGCGGCAGCCCGTACGGGGTCACGCCCGGCACCTTGGCCTTGATCTTCTCGGCGTCCTGGCGCAGTTCGTTCCAGGTGGCCGGCGGCTGGGTGATGCCGGCCTGGCGGAAGACCGCCTTGTTGTAGAAGAGCACCCGGGAGGAGGAGACGAACGGGATGCCGTACTGGGTGCCGAGCACCTGCCCGGCGTGCGCGAAGGTGTCCAGGAAATTGGCCTGGGTGTCCATCGAGAGCACGTCGGCGGCCGGGTACAGCCGGTCCGCCGCGACCTGGTCGGCGAAACCGCCGGTCTGCAGCAGGTCGGGGGACTTGCCGGCCGCGATCATGTCGTCGACCTTCTTGCCGATGTCGGTCCAGCTGTCCACCTCGACGTCGACCTTGATGCCGGGGTTGGCGGCCTCGAAGCCGCGCGCGATCTCGTCCCAGTACAGCTTGGAGCTGGTGTCGGCGTTCTCCCCGTAGTCGGCGGCGACCAGCTTGAGGGTGACCGGCCCGTCGTCCTTCCCGCCGCAGGCGCTGACGGCGGTGAGTACCAGTGCTCCGGCCAGCGCGGTGCCGAGGACGCGGGTGGGAACGTGGGCGCGCCTGTTCAACGCGGGTACCGCCTTCAGGGGAGAACTGCGACCGGACGGGGGAATCCGGGAGGGGGGAGGCGCAACACTGCCAAACCCACCGGGCGGTGGTCCACACCACTGTGCCGAGCCCGCCGAGTAGTTATCGAAGTGCGGACGTCATTGCACGATGCGCAACAGAAGGTGAACGGAAGGCGCCCGGCGCAAAGCCGCTCACACCGCCCCCATCTGCGACAAAGCTCACCTACTTTGGACCAGACCAATCCGACAACTGGACTAGACCTCTTCTACCCGACCAAGGGAAACTGTCCTCCGTGAAGCACGTCATCGCACTCGATGTAGGCGGCACCGGCATGAAGGCCGCGCTGCTCGCCCAGGACGGCTCCGTGCTGTTCGAAGCACGCCGACCGACCGGGCGGGAGCATGGCACGGACGCCGTGGTCACCGCCATCCTCGACTTCGCCGCCGACCTGGCGGACGAGGGCCGGGGCCGCTTCGGCGTCGCCCCGCTCGCGGCCGGCGTCGCCGTCCCCGGCACGATCGACGAGAGGAACGGCATCGCGGTCTACTCGGCCAACCTCGGCTGGCGGGACCTCCCGCTGCGCAAGCTCCTGGGCGAGCGCCTGGCCGGGCCCGACCGCGCCGGCATCCCCGTCGCACTCGGCCACGACGTGCGCTCGGGCGGCCTGGCCGAGGGCCGGCTCGGCGCCGGCCGGGGCGTCGACCGCTTCCTGTTCATCGCGCTGGGCACCGGCATCGCCGGTGCCATCGGCATCGGCGGCCGGATCGAGGCCGGCGCGCACGGCTACGGCGGCGAGATCGGCCACGTCGTGGTCCGCCCGGGCGGACCGCAGTGCGGCTGCGGCGCCCGCGGCTGCCTGGAGACGCTCGCCTCCGCCTCCGCCGTGTCCCGTGCCTGGGCCGCGGCCAGCGGCGACCCCGACGCCGACGCGGCATCCTGCGCCGCCGCGGTGGACGCCGGGGACGACCGCGCGCTCGCGGTCTGGCAGGGCGCCGTCGACGCCCTCGCCGACGGGATCGTGCTCGCCCAGAGCCTGCTCGACCCGTCCACGGTGATCGTCGGCGGCGGGCTGGCCGAGGCCGGTGACACGCTCTTCGGCCCGCTGCGCACGGCGGTCACCGAGCGCCTGACCTTCCAGATGCCCCCGAAGGTCGTACCCGCCATGCTCAAAGACACCGCCGCGTCCCTGGGCGCGGGCCTGCTCGCCTGGGATCTGCTCTCCATGGAGGTGACCGCGTGACCACCGCGGACCGTGACCGTACCGCACTGGCCGGCGCCCGGCTGGTCCTGCCCGGCGGCGTCGTCGAGGGCGGCCGCCTGGCCGTCGAGGGCGACCGGATCGCCGGCCTCGGAGGCGGGAGCGAGCCGGG
>NZ_JBHVPH010000011.1:59277-240779 GCF_042887425.1 Kitasatospora sp. NPDC057940 | reverse complement strand
CCCCGCGCCGCGGGGGGCCCCGCCCGGGGGAGCCGGTCAGCCGTCAGCGGTCAGCAGTCAGCGGTCAGCGGGAGACGGCGGCACCCGGGCGGTCGAGCGCGGCCGCCTGGCCGCGGCCGTCGACCGGGCCGTAGCCGTGCTCCGCCGCGAGGACCGGGCGCAGCGCCCGGATCGCGTAGAAATTGCGGGACTTGACCGTCCCCGGCGGCACCCCGAGCCGGGCCGCCGCCTCCACCACCGAGCGGTCCCGCAGGTGCAGTTCGACCAGCACCTCGCGGTGGTGCTTCTGCACCCGGCGCAGGGCCAGCGCGATGTCCCGGGCGACGACCACCTGCTCGTACGGGTCCTCGGCGAGCGGACGGTCCTCCAGCGGCTCGCCGATCACCTCCTTGGCGCGGGCGGCGGCCATCCGGTAGTGGTCGATCGCGATCCGCCGGGCCACCGTGAACAGCCAGGGGCGGCTCTGCTCGGCCCCGGCCGCCAGCGCCTCGGGGTGCTGCCAGGCACGCAGCAGCGTCTCCTGGAGGATGTCCTCGGCCTTGCCCCGGTCGCCGCCGGTGGCGCGCAGCAGCGCACGCAGCAGGTAGCCGCCGTGCAGCCGGTGGATCTCGGCGAGCGTGTCCGGGTCGAGGGTGGGGCGGGCCGCCTTCGGCGTGCCGGGTGCGGGGGCGGATCCCGTGGTGGCCGACGGGTCCGTGCCGGCCGGCGGGCCGACGGGCGGCTGGGCGACGGACGTGGGCTGGGCGACGGGCTGCTTCGACACGCGCGGCCTCTCAGATCGGGCAAGGGCAGGGCGACACACCGACCGGGCTTCCCCGGCGGCTACAAGCAGCAGACTGCCCGCAGCCGCCAAGGCCGCACCAACGATCCGCCAACGCCCCGGCCCCGCACGGCCGGGCCGCAGGCCAGGACTCCGCACGGACACCTGTCGGCCATCTGGCGGCCATCTCCCGACCGTCCCATGGCCACCAGGCCTTCCCTCAGGCCTCGTTGAGCACGCGTACCAGCTCCTGGACCCCGTCCTCCCCCCGGTGCTCGATCAGCACCGCGACCCAGGTCGCCAGCTGCTCCCGCTCCACCGCCGACCAGGCCGGTGCCGAGGGGTGCTCGTCGACCACCAGCGCCGCCGCCAGCTCCCGCAGCCCCGGTGCGGGCTCCGGCCGCCGCCGCTCGGTCGGCAGCGCCAGCAGCGCGAGCCGCCGGGCGGCGGCGGTCACCTCCTCCGCCGTGCCCTCGGGCACCACCAGCGCAGGCGGCCCGGGCCTGCTCGGTTCCTCCTGCCGTACCAGCGCCGCGACGACCTCGCGCACGTCCGGCCCGTCCGGATCCATCGTTGTCCCTCCCCCATCCCGTCCCACGGGAGTCACGCCGGCTGCTCCTGCATGGCACTCGTTCCGCATCGAGTGCCATCCGAAGACGGTATCTACTGACAGCCGGTCCAGCAGAGGGTTTTCCGGTACGGCCGGGCAGCTGCCGCTCAGCTGCCGCCTGCACACCGGTTCGGCCGGCGACGAGCCGCCAGGCCGGGCCACCGTGCTCCGGCAACACCGCGCCCACCCGGCGGGCGTCCACCCCGCACCACGACACCGGCCCCGCCCCAGACCGCCGTCGAGGCCGGGCCGCCGGTGGCGCCGGTCGCGCCGGCCGGAGGACCGACCGACGACGGCGGACCGGCCGTCGCGACGGCGCGGTTCCTGGTGGCGCGCATGAGCTCCTCCGAGCGGGACGAGGAACGCGAGGTGCGCCCTGTCCCGCTCAACGGACCTTCCACCGGGGGCGGTTCACCGATCCGCAGGGTGACGCGCGTTGAACCGGAACGGGCCCTTCGCCCGTAGTCCCGACTGAACGCACCGACGGTCCGGCCCGGCGCACCGTGAACCAGGAGGTCACCCGATGGCTTTCTCCGACGGCACCCCCGACGACGGAGCCGCCGCCCCGGAACGGCCCGACTACACACCCGCTGCCTGGCCCGAGCCCGTCCCGCTGCTCCCCCGGCAGCCCCTCGACCCGCTCGGCACCGTTCTGATCCCGCCCTCCGAACGGCGGCTGTTCACCCGCGCACCGGCGCCGCAGGCGCAACCGCCCGCACCGCCCGGCGGCCCCACCCCCGCCGCCCTGCTCGCGGTACCCACGCCGTCCCCGGCCACGGCCCCCGCAGCGCGCCAGGACCGGGCGGCCCACCCGCGCGCCCTGCGACTGCCCTTCGGCGGCGGCACGGAGGCCCGGCGCCGCCGCCTCGTGGAGCGGATCCGGACCCCGCTGCGCAGCTGCCACCGCATCGCGCTTCTGGGCAGGCCCGCCGAGGGCGTCCCGGTCACGCTCGGCGCCCTCCTGGCGCAGCACCGGCCCGACCCGGTGATCGTCCTCGACCTCGCCGACGCCTCCCGCGTCTCACACGCCGACCGGCGGATCCTCGACCGGAGCGCGGCCGGCCGGCTCGACATCCTCGCCGTCCGCCCGGACACTCCGGGCCCCGCGTTCCGGGACACCCTGACCGACCTCAGCGGCCGCTACCCGATGATCCTCAGCGACACCACGGCCGCCGCGGGCGACGTCCAGCTCACGGCCGTCGAACTCGCCGACCAACTGGTCATCTGCGAACACGCCTCCGCCGACGGGGCCCGCAACGCCTCAGCGCTGATCGACCACCTGACCTCCCGAGGCCACGGCGGCCTCGTCCGCGGCGGCACCGTCGTCTTCGTCCCCAGCCCGCCCACCGAGCGCCCCGTCGCCGACCGCCAGCTCCTCGCCCACTTCCGCACCCTCTGCCGCGACGTCGTCCTCCTCCCCGCGCACACCCCGGGCACCCCCGGTCGGCGCCGCCCCCACGCCCACCTCGCCTACCTCGAACTCGCCGCCCTCGTCGGCGACGCCCTGGCCATC
The DNA here is from genome assembly GCF_042887425.1 of Kitasatospora sp. NPDC057940. Classification (NCBI taxonomy): domain Bacteria; kingdom Bacillati; phylum Actinomycetota; class Actinomycetes; order Kitasatosporales; family Streptomycetaceae; genus Kitasatospora; species Kitasatospora sp. NPDC057940. The sequence goes on along the minus strand of NZ_JBHVPH010000011.1, from coordinate 237,896 downwards.
CGCCACACCGCCTGACGCCGCGTCCCCACCGGGAGAACGGGCGGGCGGCCTCGGGGACGTGCGTCACGGGACGAGAAAGCGGGCACCCCCGCCCGGAGAGCGGCTACGAGCGCCGGGGCCACCAGGAGCCCGGCGGGCGAGGGCGCGGCGCCCACGCCCGAGGGAGCAGCGCGACGGTGCAGCGGGAGGACGGCCTGGCCGGTCCTCTCACGCCTGGCCGTCCTCCGCCCTCCCCGGGCGCCAGCCGCGGGCACGGGCACGCGGCGTGACGGCGCTGGCGGCGGCCACGAGGGCGATGACGGCCAGTGCGGCCAGGGAGATCGTCACGGCCTGGGTGGGGGCGGTGGAGGTGGGTGGAGCGGCGGGCATGGCGAGGGTGGCCGGTGTCGCGGCGGGGGGCGCCTGGTCGGGGACCGCGAGCTGGGTCACGGCGGCGACGGGGTCGATGGTGCCGTAGCCGACCTGCGGGTCGGGGGTGGTGACGGTGTGGTAGGCGGTGGTCTCCAGGCGCCGGATCAACTGGTCGGCGGTGAGGTCCGGGTGGCTGCCGAGGGCGAGGGCGGCGGTGGCGGCGACGAAGGCGGCGGCGAAGCTCGGCCCGGCGCCGGTGTAGTTGCCGCCGGGGGCCGGGCCGGTGCCGGTGACGGCGCCGCCCGGAGCGGCGAGGTCGACCCGGCCGCCGATCGGGACGGCTCCGGCGCCCGAGGGGAGGGCGCCGCCGGGGGCGAGGTCGCGGACGGCGAGGACCTCGCCGTAGGCGGCCGGATAGGCCGGTCCGGGTTTCCCCGAGCCGGGCTGGACGTCGGGGGCCGCAGGCGCCACGATGACCGCCCCCTTGCTCCGGGCCGCCCGCACCGCCCCGGCGAGCGCGTCGTTGCCGGCCGGCAACGCCGCCCCGACCGCGATGATCCGCGCTCCCCGCTCGCTCGCCGCCGTGATCCCCTGGGCGAGCAGGTCCGCCGTCGTGGCACCGCCGTCGTCGGTGACCGAGACGGCGAGGATCCGGGCCCGTGGGGCGAGTCCGGCGAAGCCCGTCCCGTCGCGGCGGTCGGCGGCGATCAGGCCGGCCAGGAACGTGCCGTGGCCGACGCAGTCGCGGGCGGGGTCACCGCCTCCGGTGAGTTTGGGGGCGTAGTCGAGGCGGCCGGCGAGCAGGCCGGTGCCGTCGGTCACGCCGGAGCCGAGGACGGCGACGGTGACGCCGTCACCCTGGCTGAGCGGCCAGACCCGGTCGGGGCGCAGGAAGGTCTGGGGCCAGGGCGTGAGCGGCGTGCGCTTGGTGGACGGGGGCAGGCAGCCGGCCGGCTTCCCGGACGCGTCGCGTCGCAGTTGGGTGACGCCCGGGAGGCTGTCGTCGCCGGCGGGGGTGTCGGCCAGGGCCGTACCCGCCGTCGGGAGCAGCAGGCCGACGGCGAGAAGGGCGGCTGCCGTCCTCACGCGAGGCTGCCGATCCGCCCGGCCGGGATGTCCTGGGGCAGCAGCAGGCTGAGTTCGTCCAGGTCCGCCACCTCCAGCCGGGAGAGCCGACCGGCCTGCCTGGTGATCATCGACTCCAGCACCTGCCGGGCGAAGCGCCCGTTCCCGAAGGACCGGTCGCGCGGGACGGCGGCGAAGAGTTCGCCGAGCGCCGCCAGCGTCTCCGGGGTGCAGTTGTACCCGGCGGTCTCCGCCTGGAGGCGGACGATGGTGACGAGTTCGTCGTCCGCGTAGTGGTCGAAGGTGATCTCGCGGGAGAAGCGGGAGGCCAAGCCGGGGTTGGAGGAGAGGAAGCCGCGCATCTCCTCCTGGTAGCCGGCCACGATCACCACGACCTCGTCGCGGTGGTCCTCCATCAGCTTCATCAGGGTGTCGACGGCCTCCTGGCCGAAGTCGCCGCCGGTGCCGTTGCGGGGCGTCAGGGTGTAGGCCTCGTCGATGAAGAGCACGCCGCCGCGGGCGCGTTCGAAGGCGTCGCGGGTGAGCTGCGCGGTGTGGCCGATGTAGCGGCCGACGAGGTCGGCGCGGGCGGTCTCGATGAGCTGACCGGCCGGCAGGACGTCGAGTTCGGCGAGGAGTTCGCCGTAGAGCCGGGCGATGGTGGTCTTGCCGGTGCCGGGCGGGCCGGAGAAGACCAGGTGGTGGCTGATGGTGGCGGCGGGCAGTCCGGCCTCGACGCGGCGGCGGGTCTGCCGGGTCAGGTTGACCAGGTCCTCGACCTGCTCCTTGGCGGCGGCGAGGCCGACCATGCCACGCAGCCGGTCGAGCAGTCCGGGCTCCTCGGGCTGGTCGGCTCCGGCAGCGGCGCGGGCGACGGCGGCGGCGGCCTGCTCGCCGACGTCGGCGGGGAGCAGGCGGCTGAGGTCGGCGTTGTCGAAGTCCTCCAGTTCGGCGAGCCGGGAGGCCTGGCGGTCGACCATCTCCTCGAAGACCTTGCGGGCGGCGCGGCCGTTGCCGAAGTCGGCGCCCTTGGGCATCCGGTCGAAGTGGACGGCGAGGGCCTCGCGGGTGCCGTCGGCGAGCTCGTAGCCGTGGCCCCCGGCGGCGTGTTCGACGATGGTGGTGAGTTCGTCGACGCTGTAGTTCTGGAACTCGACGGTGCGGCTGAACCGCGACGCGAGGCCCGGGTTGGAGGCCAGGAAGTCGCGGATCTCGTTCTCGTACCCGGCGACGATCACCACCAGGTCCTCGCGGTGGTCCTCCATCAGCTTGACGATGGTGTCGATGGCCTCGCGGCCGAAGTCCGGTCCGGTCCCGCCGGAGCCGGCCGACAGGGTGTACGCCTCGTCGATGAAGAGCACGCCGCCGAGCGCCTCCATGACGACCTCGGTGGTCTTGAGCGCGGTGCCGCCGATGATCGAGGCGACGAGGTCGGCGCGGGCGACCTCGACCAGGTGGCCGCTGCGCAGCACACCGAGTTCGGCGAGGATGGCGCCGTAGAGCCGGGCGACGGTGGTCTTGCCGGTGCCGGGCGGGCCGGCGAACACCAGGTGGCGGCTCATCGGGAGGGAGGGCAGCCCGGCCTGTTCGCGGCGCCGGGCCAGCTTGTTGAGGTTGACCAGGGTGGCGACCTGCTCCTTGACGCCCTCCAGCCCGACCAGGGTCTGCAGGACGGCCTGCGGGCCCTGCGGGCCGGGAGCGGCGGGGGCCTCCTGCGGGGTGCCGTCGGCGGACTCGCCCTCGTCCCCGGCGGCGGTCGCCGCGGCGGTGACCGTGCCGTGCGCGTCGGGCGAGCGGTTGTCCCGGCTGTCGAGGTTCTCGACGGCGAGCCGGTCGGTGGGCTCGCTCTGCCGCAGCCCGGCGCCCTGGTTCTCGGCGGTGACGCAGTCGGTGAGCCGGACGGGTTCGGCGGACTCCGAGCGCAGGCCGTCCACGGTGTTGTCGGTCAGCTGGCAGCCGGTGAGGGTGGCGCGGGCGCCGGGCAGCAGGTGGAGCCCGTGGCGGCGGTTGGCCCGCAGCCTGGTCCTGGTCGCGGTGAGTTCGCCGCCGTGTTCGACGCTCGCGCCGTCGAACGCGTTGTCGGCGGACTCGACGTCGCGCAGGGTGGCGATGCCCTCGGCGCCGATCGAGATGCCGCAGGCCTTGCTGCCGCGCACGAGGCTGCCGCCGAGGTAGGTGTTGGCGCCGTCGGCGATCCGGATGCCGTTCTTGCCCGCGTCGAGCACGGTGGCGTCCTCGATCCGGCCGCGCCCGTCCCGCACCACCTCGACGCCGTGGCCACCGGCGTCGGTGACGGTGGTGCGGCGCAGCAGCGGGTTGGCGCCGTCACGGATGACGATGCCGGCGCCGGCCGCGTCGCGCACCTCCAGGCGGTCGAACTCGGCGGCGCTCTCCCCCGTGAGGTCGACGCCGTCGGTCTCGCTGTCGCGCACCACGGCCCGCACCAGACTGGGGCTGGCCGATTCGTCGACGTGGATGCCGGCCTGCGCGGCGGCGGTGACCTCGCAGTCCTCGAAGGTGCCGCGGGCACGGCCGGCGATGTGCAGGCCGTGGCCCTGGCTGCGGACGGCGCGGCAGCGGCGCAGCAGGGGGTCCGTGCCGTTGGTGAGGACGTAGCCGTGGCCGCGCACGGCGGTGACGGTGCAGTCCTCCAGCACCACCCGGGCGGTGGAGCCGAGGAAGACGCCGACCGCGCTGTCGCGGACCTCGGTCCGCAGCAGGCGGGTGGTGCTCTGCTCCTCCAGGGCCACGGCGGGTTTGTCGGTGGCGGAGATCTCGCAGTCCTCGATGACTCCGCGCGCCTCCCCGTTGGCGCAGATGCCGTTGCCGCGCGCGTCGCGCAGGACGCAGCGCCGCACGGTGGGGTTGGCCCGCTCGCCGATCACCAGGGCGGAGGTGCCGAGGTGTTCGATGACGCTGTCCTCGATGACGCTGGCGCCGGTGGAGGTCTCGACCAGTCCGGCGCCCGCGGTGTTGACCACCCGGCAGCCGCGCATGGCGAGTTCGCCCTGCTGGCGGGTGAGGACGGCCGTCCAGGCGTTGCCGATCACTTCGCAGTCCTGCAGGGCGAGCTGGCCGCGCGGGACGTCGACGGCGGGCAGGTCGTCGTCCTGCCCCTGGATCACCAGGCCGGTCAACTGGACGGCCTCGGCCAGGACCTGGACCACCGAGCCGCGGCGCGGACTGATCCGCACACTGCCCCGGACGTCCTCGGCGGTGATGGTCACCACCTTGGTGAGCACCAGGTTCTCCTCGTACCGGCCGGGCCGTACGGAGATCACCGCGCCGCTGCGGGCCGCCTGGAGGGCTTCGCCGATCGTGCGGTAGGAGCCGCGTTCCCGCTGCTCCGCGCAGACCGTCAGCACCGGGCGCGACATGCCTGGGGGTTCCCTTCGTCGTGGGGCGTTCGTTCGTGACCTGCTCGGAGGACCAGGCCAGGGTCGGAGGATCGGGTCAGGGTCGAGGAGGACCGGGTCAGGGCGTGCAGGTGACGCGCATGGCGCTGGCGGCGTGGTGGGCGAGGTTCGTGGCTCCCCAGTCCTGGCCGCGGGTGTGCAGGGTGACGGACAGCGAGCCGCGGTACTGGAAGGTGCCCTCGCCGACCCAACGGCCCTGGTTGCCGGTCTGGTTGATCTTGAAGTCGCTCGATCCGCTGCCGCTCTGCACGGTGTAGTAGGTCGGGTTCCCGCCGACCTTCTTCACGTCCCCGCTGGCCGGAATGTAGACGTCCAGGGTGCAGCTGGTGACCTTGTCCAGGGTGAAGGTCCACACCACCGAGTTCTTGTCGTCCTTGCCGTCCCCGGACATCGGCACCGACGTGTACGTCCCGTTGCAGCCGTCGCCGCTCCAGCCGCCGGAGTTGCTCCGCCAGCCGGAGTCACCCTGGTCGAACCAGCCCTTCTGGCTGTACGCGCCGCCCTTGTTGCCGCAGTACGGGCCGGTGACCACGACGGTGGGCGCGGCCTTCTGCGGGGGCGGCGGCGGCGCGGGCTGCTGGGAAGCGGGCTGCTGCGGCGCGGGGTTCTGCGGGGCCGGCTGCTGCGGCGCGGGGTTCTGCGGGGCCGGGTTGGCGGCGCCACCGGCCGCGCTCCCCGCCGCGCCACCTGCGGCGGCAGCGGCGGCGCCACCGGAACCGGAACCCGAGCCAGAGCCGGAACCAGAGCCGGAACCGCCCTGGGCGCGACCCGGAGCGGTGGTCGAACTCGCGTTGCCACCACCGGAGTTGGCGGCTCCGCCGGATCGAGCGGCAGTGCCTCCCGCGCCTCCGCTGCTTCCGGTGCCGTTCGGGGCCGAGGCCGGCTGGTCAGCAGGGGCTGGCGTGCCCGTGCCGGCGTCCGCGGCCGGGACCGCCGCGTCGGGCTGACCGGGGGCAGGGGTGCCGCCGGAGCCGCTGGTACCACCGTGCTCGTCGAAGTTCGGGACGAAGCCGTTGCCGCCGTCCCCACCGCTCTGCCCGTATCCGGGCGGGGCGTCTGCCTGGGCCGGGCCGCCCTTGTGCTCGTTGCCGCCGAGCTGGGTCACCACCACGGAAGTGCCCACCAGCACCAGGCCGACGGCGACGGCCGCCGCGATCATCGGGCGGGAGACCCGGCCCGGCCGGGGGCCCTGGTCGGTGCCGGTGTCGGTGGAGGGCTCGGCGACGCTCGCGGCGGCCACCGCCTCGGGCGTCCCGGCGGCGGTGGGTGCTGCGGTGGCGGGCGCTGCGGTCGTCGTGGCCGTGGCAGGTGCGGGCACGGGCGGGACGGCGGGAGGTGCAACCGGCTGCTCGCGCTCCGGCTGCGCGGGCAGCACCGCGGTCGCGGCGCCGGAACCCGGCTCCGCCGCTTCACCCTTCGCCGAGGCGGCTCCCTCCGGAGCCGTTCCCTCCGAGGCAGCCTCCGACGACGTACCCTCCGACGGTTCGACCTCCGCCGCCAGGGCCCAGTTCACCTCCGGGAGCTGGAACCCGGCGCTCGTCCGCCCCGCCTCGCCGCGCTTCTCCTCGGCCACCATGCATCCCCTGCACTCGACGACACTCCTGTGGGGAGGTACGGACGGAGTGGCCGAACCGGTTCAGCCGCTACGAGCCGACCGTCCAGACCGGCTCCTCCTCGGAGTCCGGCGGAGTCAGGACGAAGGACACCGCCCGCTCCAGCACCGCCGCGTCCGGCACCGCCCACGGACCGTCGCCCTGCGCGCGGACGTGAGCGAGCAGCTCCGGGTCGGGCGCCAGCCCGTACTCCTCCAGGTAGTACGTCACGGTGTCGGTCCAGATCCAGGACCCGTCGGTACGGAAGCCCATCGGGACGGTGGAGCGCCGCTGCCGGTCCACCACGTCGTCCATCAGCATCGGCGTCAGCAGCACGGCCGCGCCCGCCCGCAGGTAGCCGACGAGTGCCTCGCGCTCCGCGCGATCCTCGATCCTCGGCCGGTCCGGCCCGAAGCCCGGCCCCGTCACCGGGTCCACGGCGTCGAACACCGACGCCAACCGGAAGTCGTCCCGCTTCGTCCCGCTGGTCCCGCTCATCCCGCACTCCTCCCGCCGGTTCGCCCCTACGCTTCGTCCGACGGACGGAAGGCCGCCCCGGGTTCATCGCGGGTGCCGGTTCGTCGGCCGACAGCTCGACCGGCCGGGGCGGGGCCGGGGCCCACCACCGGCCGGGGAGAGCGGGAGGGGCGCCGGTGCCGCGCCTCGGACCAGGTGATCCGCGCCAGGACGCGGCCGCCCGGCCCCACAGGACGTCACCGGCCGGCCGCGCCACCGAGGTCCAGGAGGTAGCGGGCCGGGTCGGCGGGGCGGATCCGGTCGGCGGGAGCGACGGCGTCGCGCCGGGCCAGCCAGCTGCGCAGGCGGTCGGGGCGCGGGCGGACGCCGCCGATCTCGTGGAGCAGCACGCGGGCCGGACGCCCGGTCGTCTCGTCCGGAAGGTCGACGTCCACCACCTCGAACTCCGTCCCCGGGGCGAAGATCACGGTCGGCTGGTCGCCCGGCTCGCCGAAGACCGAGCTGCGGCGGCCACCGACGGACCAGATGGCGAACTCCACCCCGACGTCCTCGCCGAAGTCCGCGCCCGGCGCCGCCAGGCCGCTGACCGGGGCCCGCTCGGTGAGCACGGTTCCCGGGGTGTAGGCGGCCAGGTCGGCCGACTCGACCGGGCCCGCCACCAGCACGCCTCCGTAGTGGCTGGGCAGCCGCCGGAGCCCGGCCGCGAGGCAGCGCAGGTACGGGCCGAACGGGCCCGGGGCGCCCGACCGCGCCGCGGCGCGGAGCTCGGCGCGCTCGGCGAGGACGGTCGAGTCGGTGTGGTGGAGCAGCACGGCGACCAGTTCGGGCCGCGGATCGCCCTCGTCGACCCGGGCGCGCAGGCCGGGCAGACGGGTCGCGACGTCCTCGGCCCGCCGGACGAAGCGCTGGTAGGCAGGCCCGAGGAGGGCGACCAGGGCCGCGCGGTCCTCGGCGGGGGTGGAGAGCTCGACCAGGTCCGAGGAGGGGGCGGTCGGCTGCGCCGGAGCTTGCTCGGGGGCTTGCTCGGGGGCCGGTCCCGGGGCCTGCTCTGACGTGGAGCCGGCCGCGGGTTCGGGCGTCGGGTGTGCCCCGGCCTGGCCCGCCGTGGTTCCCGGCGGCTCCGTGGGCTCGGCGGTCACGGCGGCCTCCGTGGGCACGGCCACGGGCACGGGCTCAGGGTCGAGTGCCGGGGCAGGGGCAGGGGCTGGCACCTCCTCCGCTGCGGGAATGTCCTCCGAAGCCGCTGCCGGCGCGGGCCCGGAGCCGGCCTCCCCGTCGGGCGACGCCTGCTCTCCTCCCCCGGGTGCGACGCTGCCCCCCGGCTCCACGGCCGGGCCGAGGCCTGCGTCCGGGGCCACCGTCGTGCCGGTGTCGCCCACCACGGCCGCAGTCGGCCCGGGGGCGGGCTCGGGGGTGGGCTCAGGGACGGGAGGGGAAGCGGGGCGTTCCCCGGGCTCTCCGCCGAAGACCCCCATCGTGGCCATGGGGACCGGTACGGCCACCGGATCCGTCTCGATCCCGGCCTCCGTCTCCGTCTCCGTCCCAATCCCGGCCTCGGCCTCAGCCGAGGCCTCTGTCCCGGTCTCCGCCCCGGTCCCGACCTCCGTCTCGATCTCGAACACCGGACCGGTCACGGCCACCGGACCGGTCGCGGCCACCGGCTCCGGCGCCCCGGGCTCGGTCGACACCGGTAGCGGCGCCGGGTCCGCCTCCGCCGACGCTCCGAGCTCCACCGACGCGGGCTCAGGTACCGCTACGGGCTCCGCCGCAACCGCGGGCGCCGCCTCCGGGCCGGGCGCCGCCACGGCAGCCGACGCAGCGGCGGGTCCGACCCAGTCGAGCCCGTACAGCCGCGCGCAAAAACGCCCGACCGCCCCGGATTCGACGTCCAGCGTCCCGGCGACGGTGAGGGCGAGGCGCGCGGGCGCCGGCGGGAGCGAGCCGAGGACGGCCCCGAGGTGGTCCCAGAGTGTCTCGGGGACGGGGCGTCCCGGGGACCCGACGACCAGGGCGGGGCCGGCCGGGTCGGGCCGCCTAAGTCGGGGGCCGCGGTCCCCGGTGGCAGCCGGGCGGAGCCAGAGTCCGGCCGCGACGGCTTCCAGTTCCCAGCCGGGGAAGGCCGGGTAGCGCGCGGGCCCGGGGGCGGCGGGCAGGTCGGGCCGGCTGCGCCAGCCGACGGCCGTGACGGTGCGCTCGGTCGGGCAGGCGACCAGTTCGGTGAGGTAGGGCTCCCACCCTTCGGTGCCGTCCGTGGCGAGGTGGACGTGGCGCAGCCCGGCCGCGCCCCGTACCGGCAGGCCGACCGCCGCCCGGACCTCCCGCCCCAGCGAGGCCGCCGCGACCGCAGCGAGTTCGATCAGCTCGACCGGCGCGGCCCACGGCGCGCTCAGGGTGAGGCGCGCGTCCTCCGCGACCGTCCCGAGCAGCAGCGAGGCGGCGTTGGCGAGTTGCGCCCCGGTGGGCAGCCGCCCGGCCGGTTCGCCGAGGACGAGCAGCAGTCCGCCGTCGGTCGCGGCCGCGTGGTCCAGCGCCGCGGGCCGCGCCCGGCCCGCGATTTCGGTGACCCAGTACGCATCGCGCGTCAGCGGGGTGATGGCGGCCGCGGCGGGCCACCGCGCGCCGAGCGGTTCGGCCCGGAGCTGGGCGCCGCCCGGCGGGCAGCGCCACCAGGAGCCGTCCGGGGCCGACAGCGTTCCGTCCGGCTCGATGCTGACCATCGCGTCGGGCGCGACGATCGTCAGCCCGGAGCGGGCGGCGAGCAGTTCGGCGGGCCGCCTTCCGTCCGGCCCGATCGCGGCGAGTCCCGAGGCGGCGAGCACCAGCACGTCGGCGTCGCGCTCACCCGCCGCCCGTACGAGGTCGTCGAGCGAGGCGAGCAGGACGGGCGCGGCGTCCGCGGCGGCGGCCAGCAGCAGCAGCGAGCGGGGTTCGGCCCGGACGGGCGCGAGGGCTTCGGCCAGTCCGGCGGCCTCCGCGCCGGGCGGCGCGATGACGTAGTGCGGGCCGAGCGCCCGCAGCGTGGAGGCGGTCACCGGCCGGCCTCCGGTTCGTCCGCCACGTGCCCGGTCTGCACCTGGACGGTGCGTCGCCGGGTGATGTAGAGGCCGCGCCCGGCGGGGAACTGCCGGGGCTTGACGTTGCCGAACAGGTACCCCTCCGAGGGCGGGCAGGAGAGCAGCAGGGAGGGCGAGTTGACCTCCTGGAGCTTGCGCATCAGCGGGTCGCCGAGGGCTCGCCCGACACCGTTGGCGCCGCGCGCGACGACCAGGTGCAGGCCGATCTCGGCACCCTGGGCGAGGTCTTCGAGCAGGGCCGCGAAGGGGTGGGCGCCGCTGGTGGAGCCGACCAGGTCGTAGTCGTCGACGAGGATGAACAGTTCGGGCCCGGTCCACCAGTCGCGCAGCCTGAGCCGGGCGGGGGTGATGTCCGCGGGCGGGATGCGGTTCTTCATGGCGCGCGAGGCGCCGTCGACGATCTGACGGAGCTTGTCGACGGCCACCGCGTAACCGAGCTGGTACTCCTGGGGCACCGCGTCGAACAGGCCGCGCCGGTAGTCGACCAGCATGATCCGCGCCTCGGCGGGGGTGTAGGCGGAGGTGATGGCGTTGATCATGAGCCGCAGCAGGTTGGTCTTGCCGGATTCGCTGTCGCCGACGACCAGCAAGTGCGGGTTCTCCTCGAAGTCGTGCCACAGCGGCGAGACCTCGGTGTCCTCCAGGCCGATCGGGACGCGCAGCCGGCCCTCGGGGGCGGGGAGTCCGGCGGCGTCGAGGGTGAGCGGGAGCATCCGGACCTCGGGGGCCCGTGGGCCGGTCCAGTGGGCGGCGACCGCGTCGACCAGGTCGGCGACACCGTCGCCGAGGTCGTCGGTGTTGCCGGAGCCGTCGATCCGGGGCAGGGCGGTGAGGAAGTGCAGCTGCTCGTCGGTGAGGCCGCGGCCGGGCAGCTTGGGGACCTTGGCGGCCGCGCGCATGTTGATGACGGAGTCGACGGAGTCGCCGAGCCGCAGTTCGAAGCGGGTCTGGAGCTGGTCGCGCAGGCCGCCGCTGATCTCGCCCCAGCGGGTGGTGGCGACGACCAGGTGGACGCCGTAGTTGAGGCCGCGCTGGGAGATCAGGGTGAGCGGCTGGAGGAGGTCGCTGAACTCCTGGCGCAGGGTGTTCCAGCCGTCGATGACGAGGAAGACGTCGCCGTGCGGGTCGTCGGGCAGTTCCCCGGCGGCCTTGCGGCGGCGGAAGGACCCGATGGAGTCGATGCCGAGTTCGGCGAAGTACTGCTCGCGGCGGGTGATGATGCCGTTGACCTCGGCGACGGTGCGCAGCACCCGTTCGCCGTCGTGCCGACCGGTGACGCCGCCGAGGTGCGGCAGCCCGCGCAGGGCGGAGAGCGTGCCGCCGCCGAAGTCCAGGCAGTAGAACTGGACTTCGCGCGGGGTGTGGGTGAGGGCGAGGCCGGTGATCAGGGTGCGCAGCATGGTGCTCTTGCCGCTCTGCGGGGCACCGGCGATGCCGACGTGCCCGCCGGCGCCGGCCAGGTCGGCGGTGAGCAGGTCGCGCAGTTGCTGGAAGGGGCGGTCGACGATGCCGACCGGCAGGCCGAGCGAGCCGTGGGAGCGCTCGTCCTCGGTGGTGAGGCCGCGGTCGGGGTGCGGGACGAGCGGCGGCAGCAACTCGTCGAGGGTGGGCGGGACGTCCAGGGGCGGCAGCCAGACCCGGTGGGCGGGCGGTCCGGCGTCGCGCAGCCGGCCGGCGGCGACCTCCAGCAGCGAGCCGTCGGACGCCTGCTCCTCCTCGGGCTCGGCCGCGGCCACCGGGAGGTGACGCGGCAGCACGTAGTCGGTGCCGTAGGAGACGACCTGCCCGGCGAGGGCGGCCTGCTGGGAGGACCGGCGCTTGGGCCGGTACGGCCCGGAGACGTAGGCGGCCTTGAACCGGGTGAGGGTGGAGATGTCGCTGCGCAGGAAGCCGTTGCCGGGCTGGGAGGGCAGCTGGTAGGCGTCGGGGACGCCGAGGACGCCGCGGCTCTCCATCGCGGAGAAGGTGCGCAGGCCGATCCGGTAGGACAGGTGGGACTCCAGCGCGCTCATCCGGCCCTCGTCGAGGCGCTGGGAGGCGAGCAGCAGGTGGACGCCGAGCGAGCGGCCGAGCCGGCCGATCATCACGAAGAGTTCCATGAAGTCCCGGTGCGCGGACAGCAGTTCGCTGAACTCGTCGACGACGACGAAGAGCGTGGGCATCGGGCGCAGCGCGGCGCCGCCGGCGCGCGCCGTCTCGTAGTCCAGCAGCGAGGCGTAGCCGGCCTCGCGCAGCAGCTCCTGGCGGCGGATGAGTTCGCCGTGCAGGGCGTCGCGCATGCGGTCGACCAGCGCGGCCTCGTCGGCCAGGTTGGTGATCACGGCGGATGTGTGCGGCAGGCCGTCCAGGCCGAGGAAGGTCGCGCCGCCCTTGAAGTCGACCAGGACGAAGTTGAGCACCTCGGAGGAGTGGGTGACGGCGAGCGCCATCACCAGGGTGCGCAGCAGTTCGGACTTGCCGGAGCCGGTGGCGCCGATCAGCATGCCGTGCGGGCCCATGCCGCCCTGCGCGGACTCCTTCAGGTCGAGGTCGACCGGGCGGCCGTCCGGGCCGAGCCCGAGCGGGACGCGCAGCCGCTGGGCGATGCCGCGCTGGCCCCAGAGCGCCTCGACGTCCAGGGTGTTCAGGTCGGGGATGCCGAGCAGGGCGGTCAGGTCGAAGTCCGTGGCGAGCGGCTCGGCGACGTCCACGCCGTCGGCGATGCGGTAGCGGGCGAGCAACGCGGCGAGGCGGGTCGCGGCGGGCACGGCGAGCGAGTCGGGGCGGCCGAGGTCGGTGACGACGTCCTTGCGGTTGCGGTCGGCGCCGATCATCGCGAGCCGTCCGTCGTCGATCCGCAGCCGCAGGGTGGTGCGGGCGGCGCGCCACTCCAGGCTGTCGGACAGGTCGATCAGGACGGCGTTGCGGTAGCCGGTGAGCGCGGCACGGCTGCCGGTGTGGGCGCCGGGGCCGTCGAGCACCAGGACGGTGAAGGGCTCGTCCCGGTTGGGCACGGCGTCCGGTTCGAAGCCCGGGCGGCTGGTGAACTCCTCGCCCAGCAGCTGCTCGACCTCGCCGAGGCTGCCGGCGACCAGCCGGACCGGACCGGCGCCGTCGGTGTCGGTCGGGTGCAGGGCGTGCGGCAGCCACTTGGCCCAGTCCCAGGAGGTGCGCCGCTCGGCGTCGGTGACGACGGCGATGCGCAGCTCGTCCGGGCCGTGCACGACGGCGAGTTGGGCGAGCACGGCCCGCACCAGGGCGCGGGCGGCCTCCGGGTCCTCGGCCCGCAGCAGCAGTTGGGCGAAGCCGCGCAGGTGGATCGCCATCGGCTGGTCGGCGACGGTTCCGTAGGCGTGGATGAAGCGGCGCAGCGCGTGCGCGCACAGCGGCTCCAGGTCCTCGACCGGCTTGGTGGCCAGCGGGGCGAGCGGGGTGGCCAGGCGCTGGGCGCCGACCGCGATCCGGACGTCGCTGAAGTCCGGGTGGGCGGCCCGTCGCTCCCACAGCCGGGTGGTGCCCACCAGCGACCACAGCTCGTCCGGGGCCGGGTGCCGCCAGGCCAGCGCCTGCCGCTGGGCGTCGACCGAACGCCGCACCTGGCGGCGCACCTGGGAGAGGTAGCGCAGGTAGTCGCGGCGCTCGCCGCGCAGCTGCTGCTTGCGGTCGCTGGAGCCGCGGATCAGCTGGGTGACCAGCATGCCGACGGCGGACAGCGCCATCATCCCCATCGCGAGGTAGCTGAGCGCGCCACCGCCGCCCTCACCGCCGCCCGGGTGCAGGAACATGAAGACCATCGACAGCGAGCCGAGCGCCATCGGGGCCATGCTGATCACGCTCGCCATGCCGCTCTGCTTCTCCGGCAGACCCGGCGGCTCCTGCAACTGGATCTCGCCGTCCGGCATCTCGGGCCCCGGGCGCCGGGGCGTCCGGGTGACCAGCACAACGCTCACTCAGGGCTCCTCACTGTGACGGGCTCCTCACTGCGACAGCCGTCCCTCTGGCTCACGGACGGCGTGGCACCCGGGGTTCAACCGCGGTTGAACGCGGCGCGCCGAGCCGCCCGTTCAACCGAGCGGAGAACACCACCGAGCCGGAGGACTGGCGTGAGCAGCAGTGTCGTCGCAGGACTGTGCCGATTGAGGTTCCACGCGCCGGAGGTGGTCTTCGAGCTGGCCGTCCCGGCCGACGTACCGCTCGGCGACCTGCTTCCCGCCATCCTCGGCCACGCCGGCCCGGACCTCGCCGAGACCGGGCTGGAGCACGGCGGCTGGGTGCTGCAACGGCTCGGTGAGGACCCGCTCGACGAGGAGCAGAGCACCGAGGCGCTGAAGCTGCACGACGGCGACGCGGTCCACCTGCGCCCGCGCCACCAGGCCCTGCCGCCGGTCCACTTCGACGACCTGGTCGACGGCGTGGCCACCGGCATGAACGAGCGCGGCGACACCTGGCGCCCCGCCCTCACCCGCCGCCTCGCCCTCGCCGTCACCCTCACGGCCCTCGCCGCCGCCTGGGTGCTGCTCGCCCTGCCCGGCCCGGCCGGCCCGCGCCAGGCCGCCGCGGCGGCCGTCGCGGCCCTGCTGCTCCTCGGCGCCGCCAGCGCCTCCCGCGCCATGGCCGACGCCGGCGCGGGCGCCGCGCTCGGCGCCGCCGCCGTCCCGTACCTGGGCCTCGCCGCCCTGCTGCTGCCCAGCGGCCCGGGCGGGGACGACCTGCTCGGCGCCCGGGTGCTGGCGACCGCCTCCGCCGGGGCCGGCGCGGCGGTGCTGGCCCTGGCGGCGGTGGGCGGGGCCGCCCCGCTCTTCCTCGGGCTGGTGCTGGTCGCCGTGCTCGGGGTGCTGGCCGGGGTGCTGGTGCTGGCGGGGCTGACGCTCGGCAAGCTGCTCGCCGTGGTCGCGGTGGTGGCCGTCCTGATCGGCGCCTTCGTGCCGTCCTTCGCCTTCCGGCTCTCCGGGCTGCGGCTGCCGATGCTCCCGCGCAACGCCGAGGAACTGCAGGAGAACATCGAGCCCGTCCCGGCCGCCGCCGTGCTGCCGCGCGCCCTGATCGCCGACGACTACCTGATGGCCCTCTACACGGCGATCGGCGCCGTCTGCGCGGCCTGCCTGACCGTCCTCGCCTTCACCGACGGATGGGCGGGCCCGGCCGAGGCCACGGCGCTCAGCCTGCTGCTCCTGCTGCACGGCCGGGCCGTCGGCAGCATCCGCCAGCGGCTGAGCATCCTGCTGCCCGGGGTCTACGGCGGCCTGGTGCTGGTCTCCCGGGCCGCGGAATCGGCCTCGCCCACCGAGCGGCTAGGCCTGCTGGGCGGCCTGCTGGCGGTGGCCGTCGCCCTGCTGGTCGTCGCCTGGACGGTCCCCGGCCGGCGCCTGCTCCCCTACTGGGGCCGGATCGCCGACATCCTGCACACCCTCAGCGCCCTCTCCCTGCTCCCGCTCGCCCTCCAGGCCTGCGGCGTCTACCACACCCTGCGGGGCCTCGGCGGCTGAGCCGCCAAGACCCCGGGGGCGGGCCCCGACCGGTTCATCCGGTCGGGGCCTCGTCGTCTTCGGCCGGCGTGGGGACGTACCGCTCACGGCAGATCTGGTAGATCCGTCGCAGCTCGAGATCGTTCAACCTACCGACCACAAGACTGGCTTCGGCGATGAGCCTCCCGCGCATCTGCTTGATGGTCTTCCGGCTCGTGATGCCGGGATTCCTGTCTTTCACCATCTGCTCGGCAAGGGCCTCCGCGAGCCCGGTCCTGACCGCCGTGAGGGAGTTCCTGAGGGCGCTCTCCTGGCTGGGGGTCATGACGGCGAGAGGCTCGCCCTCAAGAATCGCCCGCTCGTTGTCGGCCGCCCAGGTGATCCCGAGCGCCTTCAGCTCGAGTTCAAGGAATCGGGGCACCTGCTCCGCACACGCGGCGGCAGCGTCCAACTCGATCTGGTCCGCGCGCTCTTCCGCCGCGGTCAGCCTCTCCTCGACCAACCGCCACACGGCAGGATCGAGCTTTTCCTGGAACTCGCCGAGTTCGCGCAGGTACGGCATGGTCCGCCGGGCCATCTCGAAGCCGGTCATCTGCTCGAGGGGTTTCATCCCCTCCAACGCCGCCTGCACGGACTCCAGCTGGTGCGGATGGGACGCGTGCCTGATTCCCCGGGGCTCGTCGTGTTCCCCGAAATAGAATTCGATCGCACTGCGGATCGCCGCCTCGTCCCGCACGTGGAATTCGCCCTGGAATTCTCCGCTCATCTCCGTGTCCCGGCCTCTCGGCCAAGTGACGAACGCCCGCCCGTAGTTCCGCCCGAAAGCGTTCTCCAGCAGCAGTCCGCGCGTCCACCCCTTCGACTGCTTGATGTTCGGCAGTTGCCCGGAACCGTTGCGGTGCAGGCTGATGTCAATCGAGATGATCTTGATTCCGGCGAAGGAGAGCTCATCCATCACGCCACTGCGCATGCCGACCGCACCGGCGACGTTGTACGTGTCCGAGAGGTATTTGAGGAGCGCGAGCTCCTTGCGGCGATTCCCGACCGACGGCCAGTTCCAGTACTCCCGCAGGGCCGGACCGGCCACGTGCGCAGGCTCCTCGCCCATCGGAACGATGACGACATCGGGCCCGAGCGCGGCCCGGGCCTGCTCGATGATCTGCACCACACCACGGGTACCGGTGTCCAGCGCCGGCGCGTTGGCGCCGGCCCGACCACTGTGTCCGCTGGCACGGTACACCACGAACAAGTGCTTCGGCCCCCCCTGCCGGTCCGCCGGGGCCGGCCCGAAGCCCCCGTACTCCGGGCTCTCCAGGTCCCGCCTGAAGGCCTCGCCCTCTTCCTGGGTGTAGTGCCCGTAGCCGGCGGCGAAGTCCGACACCCGGGCGGCCGCCAAAGTGTGCTCGTCCGCCGGATCCTGGTAGTCCCTGACCCTGCTCTGGATGACCTCCAGTTCCCCCGTCAGTTCATTGATCTGCCGGTTTACCTCCCTGCTCCTCTCGGCCCTCGGCGCGACGCGCTCCGCGAGCGCCACGTGCCCGGGAACGAAGTCCCGCATGAGGTACTTGGCGAGATCCATCGTCGCGCTGGTCTCGTTCCGACCGGACCAGCCCGACAAGCGCGAGGCGGTTGTGTACATGACCCTGCGCCCCGACGCGATCAGGTCGTCGTGCAGATTGATGATCTGTTCGACCTGCGTCTTGGTCGCCTCGGTGACGTTCCAGATCAGCAGGTCGCGATCCGGATAGGCCACCATGGCGGCGCGCATGTGGTACATGTCGCCGGAATTCTCGGCCCTGATGTAGTAGGTGGTGTCCGGAAGTCGCCTCACCTCGTCCAGCGTCAGATGGTCACTGGACGCCGTCACCCACAGGTGGGTGTCGGGCGTGATCGCGGGAACAGGCGTGCTGGCCGACTGTTCCGCGTTCTGCTGTGCTTCCCGGGGCTCCCAGTGCAGGCCGCCTCCCTCCTCCGCGGAGTTCCTGCGGACGGTCCACACCTCAGCGGAGCCGCCCGGCCGGGTGACCGCCACCGTGGCCACGGTGGCGGTGTCCCGCAGCCGCAGCTCCAGCGCGGCGTGGGCCGATTCTCCGGTGCCGTAGTCGTACGCCAGTCGTTCCAGCCTCCTCGACCCGGATGCGCCGCCGCCGTCCGTCGGGCCGTACGCCTCCCCTGCGATCCGGTTCTGCTTCGGCGGTTGGAGCAGTTCCAGGGCGCGGGTGCGCTGAACCGACCACTCGGCCGCCGGGGGCCTCGGCGCGGCCGGGGCCTCCGCCACCGGCAGGGGCACCGACACGTCGAAGGTCATCAGGACCGAGTAGACGGAATCGCTGTCGCTGCTCGAAGATCCGGCGGCGGTCTGGTCCTCATCGTCCGAATGCCCGGCGGCGACCTGATCCTCATCGCCCAGATGTCCGGCGGCAGCCTGTTCCGAGTCGCCCAGAACCACCGGCACGGGCTGGTCCGGGTCGATGGGCTCCTGCTCGGTGGCCTGGGGGACGGGCTCCTCGTCCGGGCGCAGGAGTTCCTGGCCTCGTGCGGTGGACTGGACGGTACCGTGCTCGGTGACCGCCAGGTGGTACCAGTTGCCGGAGCCCTCGACCCTCGGCAGGCCGCCCGCGGTGTAGCCGACGCGCTGGGCGACGACCATGCGGGGCTGGTCCCCACCCGTGACGTGGAGCAGGCCCCCGGCGGCGAAGGCCTCGGGGCGGCCGAGCAGTTCCAGCGCCGGGCTGAGCGGCAGGTTGTTGGCCGCCGCGAAGGCCCGGCGGGCCGCGAGCGCCTCGTGGAGGGCGAGCAGGGTCCGGTCGGCGAAGGAGAGCTGGTGCTCGGGGCCGGCGCCGGGGACGTGCGGGCGGTAACCGGAGTTGCAGGAGAGGAAGCGCAGCGGCTCGCCCTGCCACTGGCCGCCCTCGGCGAGCCGCAGCAGCGCGCCCGCCATCTCCTCCGGGCTCAGCTCCCGATCGAGCCAGGTCGGCGCCCCGTCGGGCCGCCTGGAGTGGTAGGCCACGGTGAAGTAGTTCGGGTCGCGCGGGAGGCGGGCGAGTGCCCTCATGACCTCCCGCGAGCCGGCCTGGTCGCGCTCGTTGAGGTCGGCGAGCAGGTGCACCTGGTTGTCGGTGCCGGGCAGCGGCGTGGCGAGCGCCTCGGCGACGGCGTCGGAGGTGGAGCCGCGGCTGATCGTCTGCCCCTCGGGGTGCAGGACCGAGTACAGCACCCGGTGGTTGCTCACCGACTGGACGACGGTGGTCTCGCTGATCGGGATCTCCATCTCGATCGGGACGAGGCCCTTCACGGTCTCGGTCCGGTCGCCGTCCCGGAAGGTCAGCTGGACCTCGGCCTGGCCGACGTAGCGGGCGGCCGGGGTCGGGATCTTGGCGTTGGCCACGGTCTTGCCGGAGGAACCCGCGGAGGGCCCCTCACGCCACCGGTGGCCGCCCCCGCCGACGACGCCGACGGTGAACTCGGCGGCGCCCTTGGTGCCGAACTTGGCGCCGAGCTGGCCCTGGGCGTTCCACCGCCGCCAGTCGAGGCGGGTGTGCCGCCCGCCGCTGGTGACGTCGTTGGCCGGGCTGAAGGCGGCCGCCTGGTTGTCGCTGTGGTACTCCAGCTGGACGATCGAGATGGTGGCGCTGATGCCGGCGTCGTCGACGAACAGGCGCTTGCCGGCCGACGGGGTGTCGATGGTCCGGCCGTCCTGCACCACCGCGTCGCGGCGCGGGGCGTTCGGGTGCTCCTGCGACGGCGCCAGGATCTCCCGGCCTCGGGCGACCGACCCGAACAGGGCGGACAACTGCGCGTGGCTGTGGGTGTTCCGGGCGACGGACTCCAGCCAGGACCACGTCCCCTCGCGGAAGAAGCGCTCACCGAACACGGTCAGCAGGTCCCGCACGCCGGAGGTGTCGTCGAGCCAGCGCACGATGCCGGTGTCGTGCAATCCGTTGGTGAACACCGATTCCGGCGGCCGCCGGACGACCTGCGTCTCGGACGGCACGGCCGGGGGGATCGGGGGCAACTGCCGGTTCGGATCGTCCGGGCGCGGCGGCCGGACGGGCTCGCCCCGGCCGGACTCCAGCAGCACGTCGGCGTAGATCCGCGTCTCCACGACCGTCCGCCGGTACAGGCCGACGCGGGCGAGCCGGTCCCCCGTCCTGACCAGCTCCCGGTTGAGGGTCTGGAACTTGGACGGGGCGGCGCTGCCGCCGGCTTCCTGGCGCTCCCTGTCCTGCCGCCGGAACATCTGCTCCCGTGCCTCGCGGCTGGGGCGGATCTTGTGCGGGGAGGCCAGGCTCACCGCCGGCTTGCGCTCGAACTCGACCTTCAGCACCACCTCCGCGCGGTAGGACCTGCCGTCCGTCACCTTGCTCTTGACCGCCGTCCCGCTGGCGGCGCCGGCGCTGCCGTGCTCCAGCCGGTCGACGCCCCACGCCCCGGTGAGGCTGCCGCCGGCGACGAGCGCCGCCCCCGTGGCCAGCACGTCGGTGGTGGCGAGCAGGCTGCCGGTGATCGCGTTGCCTTGGCCGCCGCCGGTGTTGGTCCCGCCGTCGGAGCTGGTGAGCGAGGTCTGGGCACCGTGGCCGATGTTGAACTCGACCGTCACCGGCGCCGAGTTGGTCGGGGTCAGCTCCCGCACCTCGGCGGTGATCCACGCCCGGCTGCGGCCGTGCTTCACCTCGATGGGGTGGCCGGCCATCACCGACTTGAGGTCGGTGTGCAGCCGGCCGAAGTCCAGTTCGGCGACCAGCTTCCGCTGCATGCCCGGCCAGTCCTTGCCCAGGAAGCCCGCGGCCGTGCGGCCCAACGCCTGGACGACCTCGTGGGCCGTCCCCTCCCGGACCGTCCCGTCCGGGCCCAGCTCCCGGTAGACGGCGGTGACGACGTCGGAGGAGCCGAGCCGGTGGCTCGGCAGCCGGCGCGCGGGCGCGGCCGGATCGAGGGTGCGGTGCGGCGCGGCCACCACGGCCGACACCGGAACGGTCAGGTCGTCAAGCCTCGCCGACCGCTTCGACGGCTCGAAGGAGACGGTGAACTCGGCCGTGGAGTCGGACAGTCGAGCCGGCTCCGTGGCCTTGGCCCGGCTGTTGGTGCCGCCGGTGCGGTCGATCGAGAGCCCCTTGACGAAGTCACGGGTGTGCGAGGCCTCCCCGGCGAGGTCGACGTGCGGGACGGAGCCCCCGAGCTTGAGCCTGAACCGGAACCGGGTGCGCAGGTCGGAGGTGGTGCCGGTGGTGGTGCGCTGCTGGCTGCCGACCTCGAACTCGAAGCCGGTGACCAGTGCCTCCCTCGGCCGGGGGTTGATCAGCTCGGCCGCGACCACGACCGTGCCCTTCCACCCGTCGAGGTCGACCGGGATCCTGATCCGCTCGCCCCGGCTCAGCCGGGACAGCGCGGCCTTGAGGCCGACCGGGTCGACCTCCCTGGCGAGCCTCGCCAGGACGCGCTCGGGCACCGGGTGGCCGGACTGTCGTTCGAGCGTCTCCCTGATCTGCCTCAGTACGGCGGTGTCGCCCCTGCCGAGGCTCAGCACCACGTCGGACTGGCCGAGCCGGGTGACCGTCCGCTGCGTGGTCGCCTGCTCCGCGACCTCCTGGTGCGGGGCCGAGGGGCCGGTGAAGCCGTTCCGCTCCTGCTCGCCGACCTGGCGCAGTGCGGTGTGCAGCTGCTCCAGGCTCAGTTCGGCGGAGAGCGGGACCGACCCGCGGTGCTCCCCGTTGACCATCAGGTCCAGGGTGATCTCCGTCCGGAACAGCTCCTGCGCACTGCCGTACTTGCCGTTCGCGTAGCTCTTGCTGGACTCCCCGCCGCGCCACCCGTCCCGGACCCGCGACTCCGCGGAGGCCGTGACGTTGCCCTGCATGCTGTCCTTGAAGGGTTTGCCCGCGGAGTCCAGCACGTCCCGGGTGTGCACCGGGCCCTTGCCACCGCCCTGGCCCTGCACGGTCATGGTGTCGGAGCGCAGGTGACGCGACGAGTCGAAGGTGGTGCTCTCGCGGATCGGGTTGAGCTCGGCGTTCCGCTGGGGCCGCACGTGGTCGATCCGGGTGACCCGGGCCGTGACGGCGACGTGCATCTTCGCCAGCGGGCCGAGGGTGACCTCGGGGCCGCGCAGTTCGGATCCGCGCGACATCCCGACCAGGTGGGCGCTGACGGCGGCGTGCGAGTAGGCCTGCAGGACGTCCTCGCGCACCGCCGACCAGCCCTGTTCACCGCCGAACACCTCCCGTCCGATCCGGTCGAGTGCGGCGTGCAACGGGGCGACGCTGCGCAGGTCCCGGACGGTGGTGGTGTCGGGCAGCCCCCGCCAGAACTCGTCCCGGGGAGCCAGGACCTGGTCTCCCACCGCATGGGCGTGCTCGGGGGGCGTGAGCTGCTGGGCGGCGGTGAACACGGGCGGCTGCGTGCCGAGCACGACCTCCTCGACCGGGGTGACGAGAATCGCCTCGGCCTGGTCGATCACCGTCCGGAAACCCAGGGCGACGTGGGCGTCCTGGTTGGCGGGCTGGGACAGCCTGCTGCGCCAGCCGAAGGTGACGACCAGGTCGGCCGTCCCCTCGAAGAGCACCGCCGGGTTCTTGACCTTGGTGCCGAGCCCCAGGTCGTCGCCGGAGCCGTGGAGTTCGACGTCGTCCCGGCCGGCCCGGCCGCCGATCCCGCCCCCGGCACCGCCGTTCTTGGCGGCCCAGTTGCCGACCGAGGACGGCAACGTCTGCCAGTCCTTGCTGCCGGTCTTCTGCTCGACGTGCGAACGGGTCGTCGCGGTCGCGATGTTGAGCTCGGTGGTCGGCAGAACGTGGACCTGCTGCATCCGGGAGACGGTCCCGCCGCCGATGGTGAGCACCGCGGCGGGCCCGGTCAGGCTGTCGTCCACGATGGTCAGCTTCTGACCGGACATCACTCCCTTCAGCTCCTGGTGCAGGGTGCCGAGGTCGAGCTCCTCCAGCAGCCTGCGCTTGAGCGCGGGCCAGCGGCCCTCGAAGTACTGCTCGGCCTGGCCCTCGAAGCCCGCCACGAACCTGGCCAGGGCCGCCGCTCCGTTGGCCACGGGCGTGACGGGCTGCTCCCTCACGGCGAGTTCGATGTTGCCCTCGGCGTCCGGCACGGGCGCCGGCGCGCGGTCGACCGGCCAGACATCGGTCACGATGTGCGAGCCGGCCAGCCGCAGGTTCTCGGCGGTCTCCCGCGGCACCGTGTAGTGGGCCTGGGGCACCTGCGGCGCGTTCGCGGTCTCCCGCACCGGCACGGCGACCCGCCCGGTGAAACCGAGGTCGATCGGCTGCGGCACCTTCCACGGCCCAGGTGCGCCCTGGAGGCGGGCGTCCAGGAACTCCACCCGCACGTTGAACGGGGTGTCGAACAGCGCCGCCGGCTCGACGGTCTTGCCCCGGGCCAGTGTCCTGCTGGCCTCCGCGGTGGCACTGCCGTGCAGCCAGCCGTGCTGATAGCCGAGCGTCTCGGTGAGATCCCCCGAGCTGCCGAACTTCGCCTTGAACTGCACACCGAGGTTGGCCTGCGTCAACCCGTCGGAGGTGACGCCGATCATGCTCTGCTGCTCCGAGCCGTACTCGAACTCGAAGCTGGACACCGTCCTGACGTACGTGCCCTCCCTCGCGCTGCCCGTGATCCGGACCTGACCGGACCACTGGCCGGCCTGGAAGTCCACCTCCCGGACGTCGCCCCGGGACAGCGCGGACACCGTCGGCCGCAGCACCTCGCCGCCGAACAGGCTGTTCGCCAGCGTCCGCGCGGCATCCCGGTCCCCGTGCAGCGCCTCGGCGAACCGGTCGGTGAGCTGGTTCAGGATCTGCACGTCGTCGTGGTTCAGAGCGACCAGGACGTCGTACGCGGCCAGCCCGCGCTCGCCGACGCGGGCCGGCGGTAGCGGGTCGGCCGGCGGCTCGACCGTCCCGTCCATGAACTCCTGGAAGCCCTGGTACATCTCCTCGACACGCTGCTCCTCGGACCTCCCCGCCATGAACTCCTGGAAGCCCTCGTACATCTCCTCGACACGCTGCTCCTCGGACCTCCCCGCCATGAACTCGCGGAAGCCCTGGAACAACTCTTCGACGTGCTGCTCTTCGGTCCTCGCTTCCATGAACTCCTGGAAACCCTGGTACATCTCCTCGACACGCTGCTCCTCGGACCTCCCCGCCATGAACTCGCGGAAGCCCTGGAACAACTCTTCTTCACGATGTTCCTCGGTCCTCGCTTCCATGAACTCCTGGAAGCCCTGGTACATCTCCTCCTCGGCCCGGGCCCGGCTGACCTGGTTCGAGGGCCGCGCCTGGACGGACTGCGGATCGGGCCCGTAGAGCTGCTCCAACAACGGCAGCAACTCGGGCTCGTTCTCACGGACCCAGTCAGCACCGTTGTTGCGGGGCTTCCCGGTCTGCGGGTCGTTCCCGTGGTTCGTGCCGAGATACGTGTTGCTCAACTGAGCGAAGAACTCGTGCACATCCGCCGACGAATAGTTGCCGACCAACTCACCCGCAGCATTGCGCCGCGATCCATCGGGCCAGGCCGTGACCGACTCCTCGCCGAACACATCAGCCAGACCATCAGCGAGACGCTTACCCCG
Organism: Kitasatospora sp. NPDC057940; assembly: GCF_042887425.1. Taxonomy (NCBI): domain Bacteria; kingdom Bacillati; phylum Actinomycetota; class Actinomycetes; order Kitasatosporales; family Streptomycetaceae; genus Kitasatospora; species Kitasatospora sp. NPDC057940. Next base: position 213,902 of record NZ_JBHVPH010000011.1, on the reverse strand, counting down.
GTACGCCTCCTCGACGAGCGCCCTCTGCTCACGGCTCAGCCCGAACTCCAGGATCGCGTGCGCGAGTTCGTGAGTCGCCGAGGAATACCCCTCCGGCTGCGTCGGGTGCTGCCCGACCGTCGTCCGCTCACCGAGCAGGTTCTCCTCGGGAATCGCCACCACAAGCTCGTCGTTCGCCCCCCGCAGCTGCTCGACACTGCGCCCGTTACCCGCATCACCACCGGCCACCAGCCCACGAAGCCGCTCGAAGCCCGCCACACCGGTCAACGGCACGTCACGCGGCACCACCACCACCCGCACACCAGCCGCCACCAACCTGGCCGCGACCTCCTTGTCCTGCAACATCCGCGCCAGCTGCAACTCGGCCTCCCGCCGCGAAGCAACCGGCTGATGCACACGGGAGTCCACGTCGATCACCAACCGCGCCGCCGCCTGCGCAAAGTCCTCCGCCGACAACTCCGACCGCAGACCCTCCACAAAAGCGGTATCGGCCGCGAGCTCCCGCCGCGCCTCCGGACCAAGGTGCTCCAACGCCTGCACCCGCTCATGCAACGGACCCGGCACCGGCATCCCGCCACCATGCTCCACCACCAGCGGATTCACCACCACCGACTCCTCCGACACCCCCGAAGGCGCCGACCGAAGCCTCTTCTCCGCCGGATCCTCCGGCTCCGAGTCACTGTTGTGGTCGAGCTGCCGCTTCTGCCCACCCTCCTCCACCGGAGCACTGACGGGAGCCGGCACGGGAACCAGGGAGGAGTAGTGACTGTCGGAGAGGAACAGGCGGACCTCTCCGTTGGTCGCGGGGGCATCGGCTATCGGCACCACGGGGTGCCAGTTGACCCCGTCGAAGATGTTCAACCGCACCCCCAACGCCGAGGCGACGATCGACGGGATCAGGTCCCCGTTGGACCCCGCCCACCACCCCTGGGACTGGGCCATCCAGCGAAGGTCTCCGAAGGTCGACCCGCGCTCGGCCGCGAAGGCGGTGACCAGCTCCCTGTTCTGGTTGATCCAGTCGGTGACGTGGGCGCGCATCTGCAACGCATCAGTGAACCAGGGCAGTTGCTGGTTGACCGAGTTGTAGAGACAGTCCCCGTCGCGCGGCACGTCCTGGATGTAGTAGCCCTCGCGGGCCGCGAGGGCACTGTTGTGGAAAGCGCGTTGGTACGACCACAGTTCGGGCAGCCTGGGCAACCCGTTGGTGACCATCCACGTGTACATCTCCTCGGGGGAGGCGTTGGCGAACTGCGGGTTGTCCCTGAAGAAGTAGTCCACCCCGCTCAGATACTGCTGCGCCCAGTCTCCGCCGCCCGAGGAGGTCTCGAACTCCTGCCGCAGCTTCTCGTACCGGCGCCGCAGGTGCTGGACGCGGTCGGTGGCGAACTGCCCTGGGTCGACGAGCGGCCGGTCGCCCGGAAGCCCCAGCTGCTTCCGGATGTCGCCCATCGCGTCGTACCGGAAGCCACGTTCCCCGGCGTAGACCTCCACCGGCTTGCGCCCCAGAACGCTCCCGCCCCGCGGCTGGTGACCGCGGTCGACCACGCCCGGCGGCTGAACCTCGCCCCTGCCCGCCGGTGCGTTGCCCATGCCACGCTCGCCCGGCGGCCGGAAGGAGTCGTGTTTCGCGTCGAACTGGGTGGTGTACTTGCCGGACGCGGTGGGCGGGAAGTCGATCGTCACACGCTCGTAGCCCGGCGCCTTGCCTCCTAGCGCGGCCTTGCCGGTGCCGTAGTCCAGGTGCCAACGCTCCATCCGCTTCCGTCCGCTGGCGCCCACCTCTTCCAGGTACGTGACGTCGTGGCCGAGCAGTGCGGAGGCTTCCAGGTTCCCGGAGCGGGCCCCGAGGTGGTTCATGTCGTACTGGCGGTCCAGGAAGTCGTACAGCCTCAGCTGCCCGGTCCTGAGGTTCTCCGTCCACGCGGAGGGGTCCGGTCCGCCGTCCCTCCAGAAGCCGGTGATGTGGTGGATCGTGTCGATCCCGAGCTCCGCGCGCATCTCCGCGACCAGCTCGTCCCACTTCCCGTTCCGGGAGGGGTGGGGGTCACCGGTGATGAGCACCATGCCGTGTTCGCGGGCGAACTCACGCAGGAGCTGGCGCGCCCCCTGGAAGCTCGTGTCGTGCTCCATCCGGCTGCTCAGGTCGTCCCACCGGGTCGCCTTGCCGGTGAAACGGGACCACAGCACCAGGACCTTAGAGCCCGCGGCCGGCAGCGTGATCCCACGGTCCGTCAGCCAGTCGGCGATCCGCTGATCGTGTGCAGGAGTCATCTTCCAGGCTTCGCGGACCCTCAGACGCAGTTCGTCCGAGAAGTCCTTGGAGACCTTCAAGGACGCGAACGTGACGTCCCTGACCATCGCGTCGTGGTCCTCCTGCGAGACGGCACCCCAGCCTTCCGCCATCTGCGCGGCCCTGCCGTCGAGCACCTCGAAGAGTCTGCTCTTGTTCATGCTCGGCACGTCCACCATGTGGATGCGGTCCGCAGAGATCCCGCTGGAGAGGTAGAAGGCCTCGATCTCCCGGGATTTGTCCTTGGGGTCGACGGCGCGACCGTCCGCCGTCTGCGGCCCCCGCGCGATCATGACGTGCAGATGCGGGTCGTTGAGCAGCGCGACCGAGATGCCGAACTGGTCACCGGACGCATAGCCGGGCTGTTTGATGACCCGCCGACTGCCCGGCGGCAGGTGGTCGTCGCCGAGCACCCTCGGCGCGACGTCGAGGGGCCCGCCCTCGTGCGAGCCGGTCCCGTGCGGAGCCGACACCGGGTCCACCCAGACATGCTCACGGTCATGCGGCGACGCCAACGACCAGGCCTCGTCCCAGGTCCGGCCATGCGTAGGAGCCGGGTCCAGGTGCCCCACGACCGACGAGATGAGCTGCAAGTGCCGCTCACGCAAACCACCCTGCCGCAAACCCTCCGGCGCCGGAGCCCGGTGGTCACCCAGCAGACTGCCCTCGACCGCAGGACGATGCGCCAGACCCGAAGCCCGGTACTCGTCCCGCAGACCGATCTGATGGCCCAACTCGTGCGCGTAGTCGATCGGATCCGCGTCCAACCACCAGGACCTCTGATCCATCTCCCGACCCCGCGAGACCAGGTCCACCGTCAGATGCGCCCGCTCACCCAGCCCGGCCCGCAGCACCGTCACATGCATCCGGTCACCATTGGCCAACCGGTAACCAGGCGCGTTGAGATACTCCTCCACACCCTGAACAACCTTGTCCCACACCAGAGCCGTGTTGTGACCCCGGCCACCCTCGACGAAATCGATCCGCACCGTCAGATCGGTCACCGGACCCTCATGATCGAACCGACGCGCCTCGAACGACGACTGCACGACGAAACGCGGCGTCCGATCCACCACCATCCGCGGCGCCGACACCGGCGACTCCACGGACCCATGCACGACCACCGTCTCGTCGGAGGCGTGGACGACCGCCTCGTCGTCGGGCCGGGGCCGCAGCGTGAGGTCGGACGGGGCCTCGGTGTGCGGCGGTACGGGCTGCTCCTCGGGCCGGGTGGTGGCGCCGGTCAGCGCCGTCTCGATGGACTCGGAGAGGTCGTCCTGCCGAGGGCGTTCGTGCGAATCCGTCTCGCGCGAATCCGTGTGGTGGCCCGCCCCCTCCGGGGTGTCGGCCCGGGGGGTGGTCCGGATCAGCGCGAGCTGCTCCTCGCCGGCCGCGGCCTCCTCCTCCCGGCGGCGGGCGAAGGCGTCCTCGTGGCCGCGTTGGTGGGCGCGCCAGCCGGCCGCGTCCAGGTGGGCGAGCTTCCACAGTTCGCGGTACCGCGTGAAGAACTCGTCGCCGTACTCGCGCTTGAGGAAGGCGATCACGTCGTCGGTGAGGACGTGTGGCGCCGCCCGGTCCTCGAAGCCCGCCGCGGCGTCGCGCAGGGCGGGCGCGGCCTCGGCCTCGAAGGCGGCGTGCTCGACCAGTTCCTCGGTGAGCTCCCGGTGCCGCGCGTCCCACTCCTCCTGGCGGACCTTCAGGTCCTCGGGCTTGCCGAACACCTGGTCGAAGGCGGTGGTGATCCGGTCCCGGTGGCCCTCCTTCAGACGGCCGATGCCGTGCCCGGTGAGGCCGCCGTGTTCCTGGGCGGCCTTCTCGGCGGCCTCCTCGGCGGCACGGCGGGCCCCGAGGCGGGCGGCCTGGTGGGTGAGCCGGTCGTGCACGGCACCGGTGCCGGTGAGCTCGTCGAGTTCCCGGCCGAGCGCCTCGGTGTCCTTGGTGCCTCGGTTGAGGTGGTCGGCGACCAGCCGGTCGGCGGCCTTGGCCAGTTCGCGGGTGACGGTGCCACGGGCCTGCTGGACGTCGTGCTCGGTGGCACCGAAGGCGGCGGCCCGGTCCTTGCGCTCGGCGCCGGCGTCCGCGTTCCAGGATTCGGTCGCCTTCTCCGCCTCCGTGGCGGCGCGCCGGATCACCGCCTCGCGGACCGCCTGGACGGCGAACTCGTGCGGCAGGCCCTGGGCGCGGCCGGCCAGCGCCAGGCCGAAGAGGTCCACGGCCTGGGTCCGCTCGCGGCGCGGTCCGGCGGCCGTGTCGACGGGGCCGGCGACCTCCTCGAAGTCGGTGGTGAGGCGGTCCCGCAGCTGTTCCCTGATCAGGGTCACGCTGTCGGGCGACAGCTCGGGGCGCTCCGTCACCCCGGTGGCGGCCAGCAGGTCCCGGTCGGCCTGGGAGAGGCGGCCGTACCAGTCGGTGGTGGCCCGCTCGACGAGGTGCTCGGCCTGGGCGAGCGCGGTCTCGTGGTCGGCGCGGAAGTCGAGTTCACCGCGCAGGTGCTCGGTGAGCCGGTTCAGGGCGTGCTGGGCCTGCGCGTTGCCCGCCCCGGTGAGGTCCTCCGGGCGGGCGTAGATCCGGGCCACCTCGGCCTCGGCCCGGGCGCTGAATCCGCCCCGCGCCTCGCTGCGGATCAGGTCCCGGGTCACCGCCGGGAGGTCGGCGTGCGAAACGGCGGCGGCGCCGTCGCCGAGGGCGCGCGGCGGGGCGCTCCACTCGGTCACCGTCCGGTCGAAGCGCTCCATCGCCACCCGGACGGCCGCCTCGCGGACCGCGGCGAGGTGGGTGATGCCGTCGAGGCCCGCGAGGATCTGCTCGCGGTCCTGCGGCCGGGCCGTCAGCTCCTGGTACATCAGGTCCTTGGCGCGCTTCCACACCGCCGCGGGCAGGCCCGGCGGCGCGTCGTCGGGGAAGCGGACGGGCCCCTCGGTGAAGGCCTCGCGGAGCAGTTCCTCGGCCTGCGCGTCATGGACGTGGCCGCTGCCGTCCGGGTCCTGGCGGAGCTTGTCGGCCGCCTCGGCGAGCTTGGCGTCGTAGGCGTCCTGGAGGTCCCGCTGGGCCTGGCGCCACTGCTCCTCGCGCCGACCGCCCTCCTCGGCGCGGACGTGTTCGGGCGCGTCGGTGTAGTGGTAGGCCGGTGGCGGTTCCTGGCCCGGGGCCGATTGTCCGTGCTCCTGCGCGGATTTCGCCGCGTCGCCGAAGACCGAGGCCTCCGCCATGTCCGTGTGCTTGGAGCCCGACGTGTAGTGCTCCGGCAGCGGCGAGGGGTACGAGCGCACCAACGGCTCACCGGCCTCGATGCGCGCCCTGCCCTCCTCGGAGGCGGGGTTGACGTACTCGTACCAGTTCCCGCCGCTCTCGACGACCGGCCGGCCGGCCGCGTCGAAGCCGACCTTCGCGGCCACCACGACGTGGCCCGTGCCGGGGCCCTCCTTCATCGCGGTCGGGGAGTCGAACCCCGGCACCACCCAGACCGGGCCGTCGGCCGCCACCGCCTTGACGTCGGCGAGCTTCGGGTCCGCCCAGATGTGCTCCATCACCTCCTGGACGTAACGGGCGTTGAGCGGCCCGTTCAGGTCGCAGGCGACGAACTCGATCGTTCGCCGGTCCCCGCCGAGGTGCCCGGTCTGGGCGAGCCCGCGCACGACGGCGGCCAGCTTCTCGGCGGACAGCTCGTGGCCCTTGTGCATCGGCAGCCCGTGCTCGTTGGTGTGGATCACCACGGCGAAGCGGGACGGGTCGAGGGGCAGGCGTTCCAGGGCTTTCAACGTCTCCTGGGACGGCCTGTCACCGAGCACCCAGCCGGGCTGCCGCTCCGGGCCGGCGGACGGCAGGTGGTGGCCGTGCTCCTCCGGGGTTGTGGACTCGTTGATGTCCAGGTACTGAAGTTCCTCGTTGTGGGCACGAGTGTTCTGCTGCTCGGGGGTGTTCTGCTGCTCGGGCGCCTTCTGGTTCTCGTGGGAGTTCTGGCTTTCCCGGCCGTTCTGCTGCTCGGGAGTCTTCTGCTGTTCCCGGGTGTTCCCGTTCTCCCGGCCGTTCTGGTTCTCCCGACCGTTCTGCGGCTCGGGGGTCTTCTGCTGTTCCCGGGTGTGCTCGTTCTCCCGGGTGCCCTGCTGCTCGTGGGGGTTCTGCTGCTCCCGGCTGCCCTGCTGCTCGTGCCCGCCGGTCACCGGGACGTGGGCAGGCGGGGTGGGTTCGGACGTCGTGGCGTGAGCGGGTGCCGGCTGGTGCGCCGGGGGCTCCTCCGTCGGCTTCGGCCCCTGCTCGTGGGAACCGCCGCCGGACGTAGGCACCTTGGCCGGCGGCTCGGGCTTGTTCGACGTCTCCCCGGGGGCCTTGGCCTCCGTCTTGACCGGAGCGTCCTTGGTCTGCCGCTCCCCCGTCGTGGACGACTGCGACCTGGAGCCCTCGGAACTGGTGTGGAAGTCCTTCGGCTGGGTGGCGTGCTCGAAGTTCCCCTCCGCCGCCAGCCGGGCCTCGCGGGCCTTGGGCCCCTCCGGCCGGGGGATCAGCAGCGAGGTCGGGTGCCCCATCAGGGTGGACGCGATGGCCAGCAGGGTGCGCGGGTGACCCAGGCCGTAGTACTTGCCGTCGCTGGTCATCGAGGACTCCGCGTCCCACGCGCGGATCTTGTCCTGGAACCGCAGTCGCGCCGGGCCGGTGAGGGTGTGCCCGGCGTGGCCGATCGCGCCCATGGCGACGCCCGCGAAGAAGGTCTCGGCGGTGACCGAGAACGAGCCGTCGCCGAAGATCGAGTTGTAGGTGCCCTCGGTCAGGATGTTCTGGACGCCGCCCTTGAGGTAGCCGCCGATGCCCTCGCCGAACTTGTAGAGCATCTGCAGTGCGGTCTGCGGCCGCAGACCGTCCATCAGGTGGAGCGTCCGGTCCGCGAGGTCCTTGACCGCCTGGTGCTCGCCGCCCTTGCCCGCGTCCTTGACCGCCGCGTCCAGGAGCTTGCGGACGGTCCCGAGGTCCACGGCGTAGCGGGCGCCGCTGCCGGCGATCGTCTCGGCGACCTTCCGCCCGGCCTCGTTCGCCAGGTCCTTGGAGATGCCCAGGCTCCCGAGCTGCTCCTCGAAGGACTTGCCCATCTCCTGGGTGAACTTCTCGACGTTGGACAGCTTCTTCTCGGCGGCCTTGACCGCGTCCTCCGCCGCGTCCTTGGCCCCGGCCTTGGCCGCACCCTCCGCCGCGTCCTTCGCCCCGGCCTTGGCCGCACCTTCCGCCGCGTCCTTCGCCCCGGCTTTGGCCCCGGCCTTGGCCGCACCCTCCGCCGCATCCTTCGCCCCGGCCTTCGCCCCAGCCTTCGCCGCACCCTCCGCCGCATCCTTCGCCCCGGCCTTGGCCGCACCCTCCGCCGCGCCCTTGGCCGTGGTCTTCGTCGCCCCCTCGACCGCGTCCTTGGCCGTGGTCTTGGCCGCGCCCTTGAGGCCGTCCTTCACCCCGGTTTTGCCGAGGCCCGCCAGCCCGCCTTCCCCGGTCTTCTTGAGGGTGTTGAGTCCCGCGCTCTCCAGCGAGTGGCCTGCGCCCTTCGCGAGTTCGGCTGCGGTCTTCAGCTCGGCGCCGGCCAGGTTCTTGAGGTTGTTCTGCAACTCCTTGCCGATGCCGCCGCCGAACACCTTCCCGAAGAGCTTGCCGAAGCCGAAGGTGAGCAGTTCCAGCGGGCCGGTGAGCAGGCCGTTGATCGCGCCGAACTCGATCGCCTGGAGGAAGGAGTCCTTCTCCCAGTGGTCCTTGTGGCCCTGGCCGATCTGGATGCCCTGGATGATCCCGTCCATGATCATCGAGGTGGTGATGTTCAGGAACTCGTGCAGGGCGATCTGCTTGAACAGCCAGATGAAGACCTGCTTGACCAGTTCCCTGGTGGCCATCTCGGCGGCGAAGATGGTGGCGAGCGAAGCCCCGAAGGTGAGCGGGATGTTGGCGATGGCCCAGGCGATCTGCGCGGCCAGCTGGACCAGCTGGGCGATGATCATCCACTTGGCGTACTCGACCTGGTTGGCGGTCTTGTGGGCGTAGTCGCCGAGTTCTTTCGCCGAGTCCCCGGAGGCCGTCACGTAGTCGGTGCCGCCGTCGGCGCCGATCAGCTGCCCCATCTCCTGGACGAACCGGTCGGCCGCCTCGCCCTCGAACTCGTCCTTGACGTAGTTCACCAACTCCAGCAGATAGGAGCGGAGTTCGGGGACCTTCTTGTAGATCTCCAGGTAGTCGTCACCGGCCGTGCGCAGCCGGTCCTCGTTGGCCTCGGGCCATTTCATGCCGGTCACGAACCCGAACAGCTTGGCCAGGGCCGGGGGAAGCATGATCGACACGGGGGCGTACTCCTGGCGTTCGTCGAGGGTCGGGCGAAGCGGGCCTGAACATGAATCTGACGAATCGTCAGTTCAGGTTCCTGGCCTCCTCGTCGGCGTTCTTCAGCATCTCGGAGGTCCTCTGACCCTTGGTTCCGGCGCCCTCGACCTTGTCCCGCACCTTCTTGAACAGGTCGTCGAGATCGGCGGTCGGCCCGTCCACGTTCTTGTGGTACTCCTTGCCGATGTCGTCGTTGCCCGCCGAGGTCTTGTTGAACTCGTTGATCTCGTCGGTCCACCGGCGGACTTCCTCGATGGTGTCCGAGAGCGGGCCGAACTTGGCGAACTTCTCCTTCAGGTCCGCCATGGCGGTCAGCTGGGGCTTAGCCACGGAACTCCTCCTGCCGGTCGCGCTTGCGACGGTCCGCGGCGGCGGCCTCGTCGGCGTAGCCGGGCCGCATCTCCCGCAACGGCGCGAAGAGGTCGTCGAGTTCGGTCCCGCCGGTCATCGAGGCCCGCAGCGCCTCACCCAGGCCGCTGAACGCGCCCATGGTCTCCGCCACCCGCTCGCCGATGTCGGCCCGCGCGGTGTTCAGCACGTCGGCCAGGACCTGCCCCAGCTGGGCCGGTGCCATCGACCGGTACGCGGTGGTGTGGAAGACCAGGGACACCACCTGCCCCTGCGCCCCGACCGTCGCGGTGACCATCCGGTCCTTGGACGTCACCGAGGCGGTGGCCGCCTGCAACTCCTTGGCGGCCACCGCCATCTTGGCCTGCTGCTCCTCCAGAGCGGCCATGGCCTGTTCGATCTGTTCGGCGTACGACAACGCCATCACCCGCACTTCCGTCTCGTCCCGAATCCCGATGACGCGTCCCGGGCCTACGGGGGTGAGGCCCGGGACGCGTCGGCTCGTGGGGTCGTACGGTTCTCTCTACGGACGGGCGGGGTCCTGCGGTTCGACCGCCGGCGCGAATCGCCCGGTCAGCGGCCGATGACGCCCGTCACGGCGCCCGAGTCGGTGCCCCAGACCTCCTCGTCCTCGGCCAGCCAGGTGGTGCGCTGCCGTTCCTTCTCCCCCTGACCGCCCGCGCCCGCGCCCGCACCGGCGCCCATCGGCGGCATCATGGGGCCGCCGCCACCGGTGGTGGAGACCCCCCGGCCCATCAGCTGGGCCTCCTCGCCGGCCAGCCCGGCCGCTGACGCCCGCTCGGCCGCCATGGTGCGGGAGGCCATGGCCTCCTCGGCGGCCGTCGCCCCCTTGTCGATGCCCAGGGCGGAGGCCAGGCGGTCGCTGACGCCGATGCGCGGCGGCCCCTGAGCGGCGATGCCGCCCATGGTCTTGGGGCCGGAGCCCTGGCCGCTGAAGGGCTCGCCGAACAGGTCGGTGCCGCTCTTGAGGGAGCTCGAACCGCCGGAACCGCCGAAGGAGATTCCGCCGCCGCCGAGCGAGCTCGGCAGGCCGGTCCAGCTGCTGCCACTGCCGCCGCTGCCGCCTCCCCCACCGACGACGAGCCCGCCGCCCCGCCCGGAGAGCGCGTGCTCCTCGTCGGACAGCAGCTGCTCGAACTGCGAGACGGGCCGACCGCTCGCGGTGCGGACGGTGCCGTCCGCGTCGATCTTGTCGTCCTTGCGGAGCACCACCGGGTTGCCGTTGGAGTCCTTCAGCAGGTTGCCCTCGGGGGTGGTGACGGTGCCGTCGTCGTTGATCTTCGACCCCGGCGGCACCTTGAACGCCGTGTTGGAGGTCGATCCGCCCCCCGAACTGCCCGACCCGCCCGACCCGCCCGATCCCGTGGTCGGCTGGCCCACCACGGTGCCCACCGGCACGTGCCGGGGCTTGCCGTCCTTGTCGAGGAGCGGCTTGCCGTCGGGGCCGATGAGTTCGCCCTTGTCGTTGACCTTCGTCCCCGGCGGGACGTACATCGGCTTGCCGTCCTTGTCGAGGAGCGGCTTGCCGTCCTTGTCGAGCAGCGGTGCCTGGCCGTTGCCGCCGCCGATCCCCCCGATGCCACCGATTCCGCCGATGCCACCGGTCCCGGTGCCACCGCCCTTGCCGCCGGTGCCGCCGCCTCCGCCACCGATCCCGCCGGGCTTCGGCGGCGGGGGGCCGGTGTCGATCTTCGGCGGCGGCGGACCGCCGATGCCGCCGTCCTTCGGGCCGTTCTTGTCGTCCTTCGGTCCGTCAGTGCCGCCGGGCCCCTTGTCGGGGCTGTCCTTCGGGGGGTCCACCTTGTCCGGGGCCAGGTCCATGTTCGGGGCCGCGAACGACATCAGGACCTTGGACGCGGCCTCGTAGGCGGTGGCGAGGGCGGTCCCGGCGTCGGTGGCCGCCTTGTCGAGCGTCTTGACCACCTCGTCCGTCCACTGCTTGGTCGCCGCGTTGTTCAGGACCGTGGCGAAGGCGGCGACCGATGCGGTTCCGGTGGAACCGCTCGTCATGCTCGTGGTGCCGCCGCTGACCGTGGCCTCGTACGAGGCCTGGTTGTTGTACGTCGTCGGGTAGCGGACCGCCGTCAGCTTCTGGACTTCCTGCGTGAACGCGTAGTGGATGCACAGGTCCGGCCAGGCGTAGGTGGCGTGCTTGTCCGGGTCGTCGTTCTTCTTGTACGCCCACGAGCCCGTGGGGTCCGTCAAGGCGCTGTACCCGCGCCAGGGGTTGTACCCGTCGTTGTACATGTTCTGCTGGACCTTGACCAGCGCCTCGCCGGCCGCCTTCAGCTTGTCGGCGATGCTGGTGCCCGGGGCCGGCGCGGGGGCGTCGTCCTTGAACGCGTCGAGGTCGCCGCTGAGTCGGTAGTGCAGCGTCCTGAACTCGTTCTGCAGCCCGACCAGGACCTCCTTGAACCGGCCGGCCGCACTGCCCTGGAAGTCGCTGCCCGCGCCGTCCACGGACTCGGCCCACTGGTGGATCTTCGCCCGGTTGTCCGCGAAGAACGTGTCCACCAGGGCGAGGATCCGCGCCGCCTCGATCAGCGTCTTGTAGTTCGTGTTGTCGTTCCCCGGGCCCCCCTGGAAGATGGCCCCGCCCAGGATCTCTCCGGGGTCGGTGTGGAACCGGTGCAGCACGCTCCCCGACGTGCCGGAGGGCGTGTTGTCGAAGAAGGGCCAGTTGTAGGTCACGCCCAGGATCGTGGTGTATTGGGTGGTGCTGCTGCTGGGGTCGCCGTAGTCCCACTCCGCCCACATGTCGTAGCCGGCGTTGTTGGTGGGCAGGCCGTCCTTCTTCTTGCGCAGGTTGTTGTTGTACCGGGAGTCCGTCACCAGCTCCTGCCCGGTGATCCACGGCTGCCCCGTGACGTCCGTCCGTTTCACGATGGCGCTGTGGTCCGACCCCGCGAACGCCTCCAGCATCTGTTCCCAGGTGTACGTGACCTTGGGCGGCTCGTCCGCCATGGTTTCCTCCGAACGCGGTGACACGGGTCAGGACAACGGTGTGCCGTCGGATCGGGCGGACCCACAACCGCCCGATCCGACGACGGGCCCTCACTTGGGCGGGGTGGGAGCTCCGGTGACTCCGCCGAGCACGTCCTTGAGGACGTCCATCATCTGGGCCTCCGACAGGGCTTCGCCGTCACCGAGGTGCAGCTTCTCCCGCGCCTTGATCAGGTCGAGCACGATCTTGTCGACGTCGCCCCGGATGGCCTCGATCGATTCGCCCACGCTCTTGGAGAAGGCCTCGAAGTTGGTCTTCAGGGCCTTCGTCGCGGGGAACGATTCCCGGCCGGGCTTCAGCGCCGGCACCTCGGTCCAGGACGTCTTCTGGCCGTTGACATCCTGTTCGAAGGTGTTCAGATCCTTCACGAAGGTCTCCAGACCTTCGACCGTCACCTTGATCGTCGTTTCACCCATGGTCGCGCGCCCCCGCCCGGACTAGAACTGCTTGCCGGCGTTGTAGTCCGATTCCGTCATGATGTCGTGCATCTTGGTGAGCGTGCCCGCCGCGGCCTCGATGTCCTTGTCCATCTGCGACTCGTTGGCCGCGACGACCCGGGAGAGCTCCTCGAAGGCGGTGGCGGCGACACCCTGGAAGTGCCCGCCGTCGATCACGCCCCTCAGCTTGCCCATGAGTTCTTCCAGGTTGCTGTGCATCAGGTTGCCGGCCTGCCGGAGCTCGGCCGCCGACTGCTCGACCGTCTCGTGGTGGAGCTGGATGTTTCCGAAGTCCATCGGTTCGCTTTCCCTAGTCTTCCTGCTCTTCCGACGGGTCCTCAGGCGCCCTGGAGCCCGTTGTAGATGCCGTCCGCGGCGTGCGCCCGGGCATCGTTCTCGGCCTGGGTGAGGATCTGGTTGGCGCCCTGGGTGGACTGGACGAAGTTCTCGAAGGCACCGATGACCTTCTGGTAGCGCTGCATCCAGTCATCGACCTTCGACTGGAACATGTCGCTAGCGCCGGAGATGTAGCCGGCGGCGAGCTCCTCCTTGATCCGCTCGACCGTGCGGCCGGCGGTCACCATGTTCTCGATCTGCTGCTCCAGGCTCGCAAGAACCTGGCGGATCGCCTCGTCTTCCTTCGTCAACATGGACGGTGTGCCCACGGCATGCTCCCTTCCCTGCACGAGCGGGGCGCGACTGCGACCCCGCACACGTTCCTGACCGACTCAACGGGCTCGCGAGACCGGGTGGTTCAGCTGCACGGGGCCGAACCGGGCGCGACCGTCGCACCAGCCGCCGACGGTGCGGCCGTCGACGTGGCGGCGGCCCCGTCGGCCACCGCCGCCGGATCCAGGAGCGGCCCGGCGGGGAGCAGCCCGACCACCGGGGCGGGCACCGAAACCGGCGTGGCACCCCCGTAGCCGAGCTGTTTGGCGACGGCCGCCGAGGGCAGCGGGTACCGCACCCCCGCCTCGGTGACCAGGTACTCGGTGTTGCCCGTGCCCGCGCCGGAGACCACCTTGACCAGGGCCCCGCGCCCGGGCCGGACGGAGATCCGGTCGGCCACCGCGCAGCCGCTGCCCACCGCGCCCGCCGGAGCGGTCGGCGGGCGGCCGGTGTCCGCCCCGGCCGCGTCCAGGAGGGTGATCGCGGTGACCGGGGAGCCGGCACCGGTGTGCAGGTCGGCGCAGACCCCCTCGCCGTGCAGCGGGGTGACCAGGGTCGGCGGCGTCTCGGGCAGTCCCGCGGCCGGGGCCCCGCCCGGCGCGGTGTGAGCGGCCAGATCGACCGGGCCGATCAGCGCGGGCGCCGGGGCGTTGTTCGCGTACGCCTCCTTCTGGGTGCGCGGATCGCCGCGCAGCAGCTCGTACAGCGTCGTGGTGAGGGGGGCCAGGCCGTCCTTGGTGAGCAGGTAGTGCGCACCGCCGGCGACGTCGAAGAGCTGGCCGATCCGGGTCGGCTTCCCGGCCAGCACCGGGCCGTCGCCGCCGCGCCCGGGCACGGCGGGAGCGGCGAGGTCCGGGCCGGCGGGCAGCGCGTTCAGCACCCCGGCCGGGACGGGGAAGGGCGTCGCCCCGCCGTAGCCGAGCGCCTGCAGGGCCTGGTTGGCGGTGTCGACGCGCAGTCGCTGGCCCTGCCAGAGCAGGTGCACCGTCCCGTCCGGGAGGGAGACCAGCACGGCCTGATTCGGGGTCAGCGCCTTGCCCTCCTTGACCGGGTCCATCAGCAGGCCCAGCCGGGGTGCGGGGGCGCCGGTCGGGCCGGGCTGGACGGTCCCGCACACCAGCCAGGTGCCGCCCGAGAGTTCGGCGGCCGGCGGCAGCCCGTCGGGGGCGCCGACGATCCCGACCGGAGCGCCGCGCGGCACGTCCGCGAGCGACGCCCGGCCGACCTGGGCGACCGCCATCTGGTCGCCGGCCACCAGCCGGGCGCTGGTGTCGTTCAGCACCGGGTGCAGCTGCCCGCCCACGAACAGGTAGCGGGCGCCCGTCTCCTCCACCACCACGAGCGTGCCGGGCTTCGTCCAGCCGGCGTCGCCGCCGGGCTTGATGACCCCGTACACCACGACCCCGAGCCCGATCAGGACGGCCACGGCCAGTCCGGTCGTGGTGCCCCGGGTGGTCCGCCCGGTGGGGGTGTCCGGCGCGTCGGGCTCGGCCCGCAGCATGCCGGAGGCCAGCCTGCTCATCACGAACAGGTGCGCCTGCACCTGGTCGCGTCGGGACTGCATCCAGTTCCTCCCCGGGGTCCGGGCGCGCCGCTTCCGCGCCCCCACCCCGGTGCTACGGCCCAAAGGGGCGCGGAAGTTCACCGGACCTCGTCGACCGCGGTTCTCCGTGGCTCGACGTCAAGTCAAGTTGTCTGTACAGCTACGGGCCCCTTGGCGGACATCGGATCGTCATCGAACTCCCCGGCCCCGGTCACCTCGGTCGCTTAGAAACATGACTGGTCCGGGTCGAACCGATGGTCCGGCGCCCGTCAGCAAGGAGCCCCACCCGATGAGTCCGATGCCCGAACTGTCGCGCCGCAGCCTGCTCGGCGGCGCGGCGGCGGCCGCCGTGCTGTCCGCCCTCCCGATCAGCGTCCAGGAGGCGCTCGCCGCGCCGGCCAAGCCCGGGCGGCTGGCGGACATCCAGCACGTCGTGGTGCTGATGCAGGAGAACCGCGCGTTCGACCACTACTTCGGCACCCTGGCGGGCGTCCGCGGCTTCGGCGACCGGACGGCGGTGCGCGGGGTCAACGGGCGCTCGGTGTTCCACCAGCCCGACCCGGGCCGCAAGGAGGGCCACCTGCTGCCCTTCCCGATGAACGCCGCGCACACCAGCGCCTACCAGCAGGGCGCGCCCGCCTTCGGCTTCGTGGACTCGATGAAGGCCTGGAACGACGGCCTCGCCGACGGCTCGGTCACCCGCCGCTCCGGCGGCTGGCTCGGCCAGGGCTACTACGAGAGCGCCGACATGCCCTTCTACCACGCGCTCGCCTCGGTGTTCACCACCTGTGACGCCTACTACGCGTCCGTCCAGTGCAACACCAACACCAACCGCGAACACCTGATGACCGGGACCAGCGGCGGCACCGTGCGGGACACCCCGGTGACCGACAACACCGAGATCCCCGGCGGCTACGAGTGGACCACCTACGCCGAGCGCCTGGAGCGGGCCGGCGTCAGCTGGAAGACCTACCAGGCGCTGGACAACTTCGACGACAACGCGCTCGCCTGGTTCGCCCCCTTCGTCAAGGCCAAGCCCGGCGAGCCGCTGTACGAGCGCGGCATGCGGGCCGTCGGCGACCCGGCGAAGAAGAACGACCCGTTCGCGATGGGCGACGCCCTGGTCGACGCCTTCGCCGCCGACGTCCAGGCCGACCAGCTGCCGCAGGTGTCCTGGATCGTCGCCCCGGCCGCGCTCTCCGAGCACGCCAACTACGCGCCGCCGAACGGCGAGCACCTCACCGCCCGGCTGCTGGCCGCCCTGGCGGCGAAGCCCGAGGTGTGGCAGAAGACCGTCTTCATCCTCAACTACGACGAGCACGGCGGCTTCTTCGACCACCAGCTGCCGCCCGTCCCGCCGCTGGCCACCGGGCGCGGCAAGTCGACCGTGCCGGTGGACGGCGAGGTCGTCGTCCGCGTCAGCAAGGGCTCCGCCACCTACCACCGGGTCGTCGGTCAGGACGGCAGGTACCGGGTCAAGGCCGCGGACGGCTCGCTCACCTGGTCCGACACCCTGCCGGCGGGCGAGACCCTGGTCTCCGGCCCGTACCCGATGGGCCTGGGCGTGCGGGTGCCGATGGTCGTGGTCTCGCCGTGGACCCGCGGCGGGGTCGTCGACTCCACCGTCTACGACCACACCTCGGTGCTGCGCTTCCTGGAGCAGCGCTTCGGCGTCCAGGAGCCCAACATCAGCCCGTGGCGGCGCACCGTCTGCGGCGACCTCACCAACGTCTTCGACTTCTCCGGCCGCAACCCGGCCTGGCCGCAGCTGCCCGACACCAGCGGCAACCGGCAGAAGGTCGTCGACACCGGCAAGCTCCCCGCCCCCACCGTGCCCAGCCCGCAGGCCTTCCCGCAGCAGCAGCGCGGCACCCGGTCGGCCCGCCCGGCGCCCTACGACCTGCTGGTCAAGCCCCGGCTGAAGGGCGGCGAGCTCACCCTCGACCTGGTCAACCAGGGCCGCCAGGGCGCGGTGTTCGCCGTCTACCCGGCACCGGGCGACGCGCCCCGGCACTACACCGTCGGCGCGAAGAGCCGGCTCTCCGACGTCTGGACGGTCGGCCCGGAGGGCTACGACCTGCGCGTGCACGGCCCCAACGGCGCGCTGTGGCACCTGCGCGGCGACGCCGCCGCCACGTACGAGGTGTCGCTGTCGGAGGAGCGCAACGGCAAGGTCCTCGAAGTCGACGTGATCAACCGCTCGCGCACCGCCCAGACCTTCCTGGTCGGCGACCTCGCCTACGGCGACGGGCTGCGCGAGGTGCGGGTCGCGGCCGGCGACGACCGGACCGTCAACGTCGCGGTCCGGCCCGAGGGCTGGTACGACGTCGCGGTGGCCGTCCGCGGGGACCTCACCTTCCGCCGCCGGATCGCCGGCCGCTTCCCCTGGGACGACCGGACGGTCACCGACCCGGCCCTGGGCCTGGCCGACCCGCTCGCCGTGGACGTCGCCCTCGGGGCGGCCTCCGGCACCATCGACGAGCCCGTCCTGCTGCCCGGCCGCCCGGCCCGGGTCTCGGCCGTGCTCACCGCGACCGCCGCGCTCACCGCCGTCGAGGCGCAGCCGGTCGTCCCGCCGGGCTGGACGGTCACCGCCGTCACCGCGCCGCCCGCCGCGCTCGCCGCCGGTGCCACCGCCACCGCCGTCTGGGAGGTCACCCCGCCCGCCCAGCTGCCGGACGGCGCCACCCACCGGATCCTGGTCACCGCCCGGGCGCTGGCCGGCGACCGCTTCGCCATCGCCGACGGCGAACTCGCCGCCCGCCCGGCCCCCGTGATGGCCGGCCACCTGCTGGGCGAGGACTTCGAGTCGCTGGCCGGCGCGCTCCAGCCGCAGGACGGCGTGCTCGGCTGGACGGCACAGGCGCCGCAGGGCTGGTCGGTGGTCAACGCCCCCGGCATGCCGCAGGGCACCGTCCGTCTCCAGGGCTGGACCTTCCACACCAAGCGGGAGTGGTCCACCCCGGCCGGGCAGGACCGCGGCAACTTCACCCGCGGCCTGGGCATCCTCGCCGTCGCCGACCCGGACGACTGGGACGACACCGGCTCCCCCTCCCGCAAGGGCGTCTTCGACTCCACGCTCGTCTCCCCCGCCGTCCGCCTCCCGGCCGGCGCCGACACCCTGTACCTGGCCTTCGACTCGCACTACCGGCAGGAGGCCCCGCAGAAGGCGTCCGTCACCGCCGTGTTCGACAACGGCACGGAGACCCGCCTGGTGTTCTACAGCTCCGACGCCACCGGCAACGACAACGCCGGCAAGGACGTCCAGAACACCCTGGTCACCCGCCGCCTCGCCGTCCCGGCGGGGGCGCAGGCGGTGACGCTGAAGTTCCGGATGTACGACGCGGGCAACAACTGGTACTGGGCGGTCGACCACATCCGCCTGGACAGCCGGCCGATCACGGGCTGACCGTCCGGGAACGGCCCGATCGGCCGTGCCGTGCCGCCCCTGCTCTCGGGGCTCGGCGCGGCGCGGCCGATCGGGCCGCCACATCGGTCCGGCACATCGGTCCGGCCGATCGCTCCGGCAGATCGGTCAGGCCGGGCCCGAGGAGCCGGCGGAGGCCCCGGCGGCCTCGGGCTGCTGCTGGGTCGAGCAGTGGATGCCGCCACCGCCGGCCGCGATGGCGTTGATGCCCACCGGGACGATCTCGCGGCCGGGGTGGAGGTCGGCCAGCACGCCCGCCGCCCGGTCGTCGGAGGCCTTGTCCCCGAACTGGGGCATGATCACGGCCCCGTTGACGACGTAGTAGTTGAGGTAGGTGGCCAGGAAGTCCTTGCCCCGGTCCGGCTGCCCGGTGAGGTCGGGTTCGGCGAGTTCCACGATCCGCGGCTTGCGGCCCTTGGCGTCGGTGGTGGAGCCGAGCACCTGCAAGGCCTGGTCGGAGGCGCGGGACCAGATGTCCGGCGGCGTGTCGGGGCCGGGGCGGTGGATGACGACCACGCCCGGCTCCGCGAACCGGGCCAGGGCGTCGATGTGGCAGTCGGTGATGTCCTGCCCGGCCACGCCGGCGAACCAGATGACCTTCTGGACGCCGAACAGGTCCTTCAGGGCCCCCTCGATCTGGTCGCGGCTCGTGCCCGGGTTGCGGTTCGAGTTGACCCACGAGCTCTCGGTGGCCATCAGGGTGCCCTCGCCGTCGACCTCGATCGCGCCGCCCTCGCCGGTGATCGGTGCCTGGATGCGCCGGATCCCGTAGTGGTCGAGGAGGTTCCGGGCGACCTTCGCGTCGTTGTCGTGGGTCTGCTTGCCGCCCCAGCCGTTGAAGTTGAGGTCGACGCCGGCCAGTCCTGCCGGGCCGGTGACGAAGGTCGGACCGGTGTCGCGGGCCCACAGGTCGTCCACCGCCAGGTCGAGGACCTCGACGCTGGAGCCGCACAGCTGCCGGGCCGCGGCGCTCTGGTCCGGGCGGGCCATCAGCACCACCGGTTCGAACCGGGCGACGGCCTGCGCGATGTGCGCGATGTCCTGGCGGACGGCGGGCAGTTGGTCGCCCCACACCGAATCGAGGGCCGGCCAGGCCATGAACGTCCTGGTGTGGGGGCGCCACTCGGCCGGCATGGCGTACGACGCCGCGGCGCTCGCGGCTCCGCCCGTGCCCGTGCCGGCGGCCGTGGTCGGCTCGTCCTTCGGGGACGAGGCCCCCGACGAACCGCAGCCTTCCACCATCGCGACCAAGGCCGCGACCGCCCCGGAGCGCAGCACGGCCCGGCGGGACAGGGCGGGTTCTCTCATGGCAGGTCCCCTCGTCGACACGGATTCCACCCCGAAGCGGGCGATATCCGACAGTAGGGGTGGCCGGCGGATCCGTCGGCGAGCCCGCGCGGCGCCGATCGGGCGAATCAGGCGATCCGCCGGGGCGGGAGGCCGGTGGATGCCTCTCGGTCTAGACTGAAAGTTCAGTCAACATTTCGAGTACAGTGGACCACCATGCCAGACCGTCGAACAGAGATACTCAGAGCGGCCACAAGGCTCATCGCACGACGCGGCGTACGCGGACTGCGGGTGGGGGAACTGGCGGCCGAGGCCGGGGTGTCGACCTCGCTGATCTACTACCACTTCACCGACCGCGCCGGGATCCTGCGCGAGACCCTGGAGTTCATCGGCGAACGTGCCGACCGCTACACCGCCGAGCCGGAGCCCGGCGCGCCCGCGGACGACCCCTGGAGCGAACTGGCCCAGGCCCTGCTGCTGGAGCTCCAGGACTCCACCGAGGTCCGCGAGAACAGCACCGCCTGGGGCGAGTTGCGGGCGAGCGCGGTCTTCGAGTCCCGCCTCCGCGAGGACCTGGCCAGGGCCACCCACACCTGGGTGCACGAGATCGCCGGCCTGCTCGGCCGCGCCCACCCGTTCGGCACCGCGCCCGCGCACGCCGCCTCCGCCGAACGCCTCACCGCGCTCCTGGAGGGCCTCAGCACCCGGTGGCTGAGCGGCTCCCTGCCGCTCGACCGCGCGCGCAGCCTGCTCGGCGAGGCGATCGGCGCGGAGATCGCGGGCTGGCGCGCCTAGGCGCGCGTCCTCGACCCCCGTCCCGCCCGGGAGCAGCGGTCAGGACTCCGGCGTGCCGGGCTGGTCGTGGGTCGAGCAGTGGATCCCGCCGCCGCCGGAGGCGATGTCGTCGATCCTCACCGGGACGATGTCGCGGCCGGGGAAGTGGTCGCGCAGGATCTGCTGGGCCCGGTCGTCGGCCTTGGCGTCCCCGAAGCGCGGCAGGAACAGCGACTTGTTGGCGACGTAGAAGTTGATGTACGAGGACACGAACGCGTCGCCGCGGCCGGTGATCCGGTCCGGATCGGGCTGCGGGAGGTCGATCACCTGCAACGGCCTGCCGTGGGCGTCGGTGGCGGTCCTGAGGACCTCGCGCGCCTGGGCCGCGGAGCGGGACCAGACGTCGGCGGGCGCGCCGGGGAAGGGCTGGTCCAGCAGGACGACCCCGGGGGCGGCGAAGCGCACCAGGCAGTCCACGTGCGCGTCCGTGATGTCCTGGTCGCGCACGCCGGCGAACCAGATCACCTTGGTCACGCCGAGGGCCGTCTTGAGCTCGGCCTCGATCTCGTCCCGGCTCCTGCCCGGGTTGCGGCGCTGGTTGACCACCGAGCTCTCGGTGACCATCAGCGTCCCCTGCCCGTCCGTCTCGAACGAGCCGCCCTCCGCGACGACCGACGTGCGGATCCGCTCGATCCCGTACCGGCCGAGGACGGCGGCGGCCAGCGCCGTGTCGTTGCCGTGCTCCTTCTGCTTGTTGCCCCAGCCGCTGAAGTTGAAGTCGACGCCCTTCGGCTTTCCGGCCTCCTCGACGAACACCGGCACGGTGTCGCGGGCCCACAGGTCGTCGACGGGCAGCGCGACGACCTCGACGTCCTTGCCGCACGCGCTCTGCGCCGCGTCCACCTGGGCCTGGCGGGCGAACATCACGACCGGTTCGTAGCCCCCGACGGCGCGGGCCAGCCGTGCGATGTCCTGGCGGACGTCCGGGAGCTGGTCGCCCCAGATACCCGTGGACGCCGGCCAGGCCATGAAGGTGCGGGCGTGGCTCTCCCACTCCGCGCCGAACCTGCGCCCCGGCGTCGCGCCCGCCCCGCCGGAGGCGGACGGCTGGGGCGCCTCCGGCGCCGACGGCTGGGACGTGCCCGGCGCGGACGGCTCCGAGGAGCCCGAGGGAGCCGCCGCCCCGGGCCCGTCCGACGGGGCGCAGGCCGCGGCGCCGAGCGTCAGCAGGCCGGCGCCGGCCACGGCGCGCAGCATCGTGCGGCGGGACGGGACGGACGGGCTGGACGGGGTGGACCGGGAGGAGGAAGCGGGCGGGGTCGGGTTGAACACGGAACGCTCCGGCGGGACGAGGGCGCGGGACAGCGCGGGCGGGCGGCGGACAGCGGGCGGCGGACAGCGGACAGCGGACAGCGGGCAGCGGGCAGCGGGGTACGGCTGCGGCTACGGCAGGGGTTCCTGCATCGTGGAGCAGTGGATGCCGCCGCCCCCGGCCATCAGGCGGTCGACGTCGAGCTGGACGACCTCGCGCCCGGGGAAGGCCTCGGCGAGGGTGCGCCGGGCGGCCTCGTCCTTGTACACGTCGCCGAACTGGGCGGCGATCACGCCCCCGTTGACGACGTGGAAGTTCAGGTACGAGTCGACGAACTTCGAGTCGCGCGAGCGGACGGTGTCGGGGCCGTCCACCCGGATCACCTGGAGCCGGCGGCCCCTGGCGTCGGTGGCCCGGGAGAGGATGTCGAACTGCTCCCGGGCGTCCCGGGCCCAGACGTCGTGGCGGTCCGCCGGGGGCAGTTGCACCAGGACGACGCCCGGCCGGACGAACCGGGAGGTGACGTCGATGTGGTCGTCGGTGATGTCCTGGCCCTTGATCCCGGGGACCCAGATCATCTTGTCCGCGCCGTACACCTCCAGGACGGCCTCCTCGATCTCGTCCCGGCTCATGCCCCGGTTGCGGTTCTTGTTGACCAGGCTGCTCTCGGTGGCCATCAGGGTGCCGTCGCCGTCGGTCTCGACCGAGCCGCCCTCACCGACGAACTCCGCGTAGGAGAAGGGGAGTCGGAGCATCCCGGCGATGCCGCGCGCGACCTCGGCGTCGTCCCGGTGGGTCTGCTTGCCGCCCCAGCCGTTGAAGTTGAGGCCGACGGCGTCGAGCCGCCCGTAGCCGTCGCGCCGGAACACCGGGGCGGTGTCCCGCATCCAGAGGTCGTCGGTGGGGACGGCGTCCGTCACGGTGACGGCGGATCCGCACAGGGCCTGGGCCTCCCGGACGCTGTAGTCGTCCGGGGCGCACATGACCACCGGCTCGAAGCGGGCGATGGTCCGGGCGATGAGCGCGATGTCCTGCTGGACACCCGCCAGCTGCCGGCCCCAGACGGACTTGCGGGACGGCCAGGACATCCAGGTGCGGGCGTGCGGGACGTCGTCGCGGTCCACCCACCACTGCGGGAGCCCGGCCTCGCCGGCGTACGGCAGCCCGTGCTCCGCCTGGTGCGGGGGCTGGGGCGGGGCCCCGAAGAGGCGGTCGAACAGGGAGCGGTTGTCACCGTGGATGTTGCTCATGACGGATCTCCAAATCAAGTATTGCCCACCGAGTGACCGGTGGCCCCGCAGTCGCAACTCTGACATTGACTGAATTTTCAGTCAAGCTCCAGATCATGGAACTGCCCCGCCGACCTCGACACGGGGAAAGGCCCTCCCCGGAAAGGGGCCCGACATGCCGGAAGGCCCCGGGCCGCCTCGCCCGGGGCCGGAACACGACGCGCGCTACCCGCGCAGCCGCTCCACCTCGGCCTCGATCGCGCCGGCCATCAGCTCACGCGCGTGCGCCACCGGCAGGCTGCCGCTGAGCCAACGGACACTCAGCCCCTCCAGCAGCGCGGTCAGCCGCTCGGCCGAGGCCGCCAGGGCGGCGGCCCCGTTCATCGGCCGCACCTGCCCGAGCAGCTCCGCGACCTCCTGGACCCAGACGAGGGTGGCCCGGGCCAGGTCCTCCCGCAGCTCGGGGTCGAACACCGCACTCGCCCGCAGCTCGCCCCAGGCCGTGCTGTTCTCCCGCACCTCGGGGGTGTCCTGGAGCTCCAGCAGCAGCGTCTGCTCCAGCTCGCCCCGGGCGTCCAGCGGCGGCGCGTCCGCCGCGCGCTCCGTCGTGTAGCGCTCGGCCCGGTCGTTGATGAACTCCAGCGTCGCGCGGAGGATCCCCGCGCGGTCCTTGAAGTGGTAGTAGATCAGCGCGGTGGACACCCCCGCCTCCGCCGCCAGTTCCTCCACGCGCAGCCCGCGGACGCCGCGCCGGGCGATGACCCGCGCAGCCGCTTCCATGATCAAGGTTCGACGGTCAGCCACAAGGAATCACCTTACCCGGAGGGGGCACCGACCGACCGGAGGACCCCATTCCTGACTGAAATCCCAGTCGGGGTATGATCCGGTGCGCTTCACGACGCCGGCGTCCGCCCGGGCCCCCGGCCCGACCGCGCGCCGCGCCCTCGCCTTGCGCCGTCCCACCCCGTTCCGCCCCGTCCCACCTTGCCCCACCCCGTTCCGCCCCGTCCCACCTTGCCCCACCCCGTCCCACCGTGCCCCGCCTGCTCCGCCACTCCCCCGTCCCACCCGTCCCACCCGCACGACCCGCTGGGAGCCAGCATGACCGCAGAGCCCTTCGGCGCCCCGTCGCCCACGGCGTTCCAGGCGCTGTCCCCGGACGACCCCCGCGAGGTCGGCGGCTACCGCCTCTGCGCGCGGCTCGGCGCGGGCGGCATGGGCCTCGTCTACCTGGCCTACACCCCCGGCGGGCGGCCGGTCGCGCTCAAGGTCGTCCGGCCCGAACTCGCCGAGGACCCCGAGTTCCGGCACCGCTTCGCCCAGGAGGTCGCCAGCGCCCGGCGCATCCACGGCCTCTACACCGCCCAGGTGGTCGACGCGGGCACCGACGCCGCCACTCCCTGGCTGGCCACCACCTTCGTGCCCGGCCCCTCCCTCCAGCAGGTCGTCCAGCACCACGGACCGCTGCCCGAACGGACCGTCCTGCTGCTCCTCGCCGGCATCGCCGAGGCCCTCCAGGCGATCCACGCGGCGGGCGTCGTCCACCGCGACCTCAAGCCCGGCAACGTCCTCGTCGCCGCCGACGGCCCCCGCGTCATCGACTTCGGCATCGCCCGGGCCGCCGACGCCAGCCCGCTCACCGGCATCGGCCTGCGGATCGGCTCGCCCGGCTTCATGGCCCCCGAACAGGCCCTCGGCCTGTCCGCCGCCCCGGCGACCGACGTCTTCGCGCTGGGCGCCCTGATCGCCTACGTCGGCTCCGGCACTCCCCCCTTCGGCGACGGGCCCGAGCCCGCCTCGCTGTACCGGGCGGTGCACGAGGAGCCCGACCTCTCCCAGCTGCCGCCCGGACTGCACGAACTGGTCCGGCTCTGCCTGGCCAAGCGCCCCGAGGACCGGCCGGGCACCGCCGAGCTGATCGAGGCCGCCCGCCGGCACCCCGCCACCGGCGGCGAACTCCGCTTCTCCGACGACTGGCTGCCCCAGCAGGTCAGCAGCGCGATCCGCCGCCACAGCGACCTGCCGACCACGCCCGGCACACCCGCCCCGCCCGCCACCGTCCTCTCCCCGGCCCGGGCCGCGGCCGACGCCCCGACCACGTTCGGCCTCCCCGCCCCGCCGCCCACCCGGCTGCAACCGGCCCCCGCCGGACCCGGGCCCGCCGCCCCCGCGCGCCGGCGCACCCGTACCCGTACCGTGCTCCTGACCACCGCCGCCCTCCTCGTCGGCGCCGCGGCCGCGTTCGTCCTGCTCGATCCCGAGTACCTGGACGACCTCGACGACCAGAACGTCGCCGCCGGCCTCGCCCCGTCCGCCGGCGCCGCCACGACCACCCCGTCCGCCCCGGCCCCGGCCACCACCGCCGCCACGGCGGCCGCCGGGTACACCGCCGTCCACACCGACCTCGAACTCACCTCCCCCGACCCGAGCTACGAGTTCGACCTCAAGGCCGGGAAGGTCACCGCCCAGGACGCCTCCACCTGGTACCTGGGCCGCCACGCCGGCGAGTTCTACCTCCCCGAGGACAGCGACGCCTACGTCGCGCCGACCGGCCGGCTCACCCTCCCCGACTGCGTCAAGGGCGTCGAGACCCAGCCGGTCTCCACCCTGCCCTTCAACGCCCTGCGCACCGACCGCAGCTTCTGCGTCCGCGCCCAGGGCGGCCAGGACATCGCCATCGTCCGCGTCCTCGCCACGGCCGACGACGGCCCGGTGCGGATCTCGCTCACCTCCTACCACCGCTCCGCCTGACGCGGCGCCACCCCCCGGGCGGACGGCCCCGCTCCGCGCGCAGGCGTGGCCGGCCGGGGCCCGGCCGCCGGCCCGGCGGCACTGTCGGTGGCGGCTGGTACGGTCCGCCCATGATGAAGCGCGTACCGTTCACCGGTGCTGAGAAGGAGAGTCTGCACGTCGCCCTCGACCGGCACCGTGACGCGGTGCTGTGGAAGCTCGACGGCCTGGACGACGAGCAGCTGCGGCGGCCGATGACCCCGTCGGGGACGAACCTGCTGGGCCTGGTCAAGCACCTGGGGGGTGCCGAACTGGGCTGGTTCTGCGCGACGTTCGGCCGCGAGACGGGGCCCCTGCCCTTCGACGTGGAGGCCGACGAGACCTCCGACATGAGGGTGGAGCCGCACGAGTCCACCGAGGACGTCCTGGTGTTCTACGCCCGCGCCCGCGCCGCCGCCGACCAGGTGATCGGCGAGCTCGACCTCGACGACCTGGGCACGTCCTGGTTCGGCGACGCCGTGTCGCTGCGCTGGGTGCTCATCCACATGGTCACGGAGACGACGCGGCACGCGGGCCACATGGACATCCTGCGCGAACTCCTCGACGGCGCGGCCGGCGACCACAACCGGGGCTGAGCCGGGCCGGAGCCGCGCCCACGCCATCCCGCGCCGACTCCGGTGAACGCCTGACGTGCCCGCCCGGCGCCTTCACACTGGTGGTGAAGGCGCAGGCCGGCCTGCGACCGCGAAACCCCGAAGGTGCACATGAGTGAGCGATTCGCCGCGTTGGACGACGTGGCCGAGCGGTGGGGCCTGAGCGGCCTGGAACTCGTCGGCAAGGGCCTGGAGTTCTCCGTGTTCCGGGCACAGGGGCGGGACGGCCGGCCCGTCGCGGTGCGGCTCGCGCGCCGGCGGTTCGAGTCGAACGCCAACGACCCCCACGTGGACACCCGCACCCTGCTCCGGCAGGAGTACGCCATCGCGGAGCACCTGGCCGCCCACGGCCTGCCGGTCGCGCAGCCGAGGGAGCTCGTCCTGGCGGACGACCCGGCCGCCCCCGACGTGCTGCTGTCCGCCTACGTCCCCGACGACGGCTCGGACCTCGACTCCTTCGAGCTGGGCCACCTCCTCGCGCGGCTCCACCGGGTGCCGCCGCCGCGGCTGAGGCCCGTCGCGGCGGAGGGTACCGGCACGGCGGCGGCCATCGCCGCACGCATCGGGCGCCGCTGGGCCGAGATCGGCCGCCGCGTCGACGACTGGCCCGAGCCGCCGGCCGCTTCCCTGATCGCCGGGCACCTCGCCGGTTGCACCGAGGACAGCCTGCTGCACCTCGACGTGCGCAGCGCCAACATCCGCCGCCACCAGGGGCGGGCGGTCGCCCTGCTCGACTGGTCGAACGCCCTGCTCGGGCCGCCGGCCCTGGAGTTCGGCCGACTCGTCGAGTACGCCCGGTACCCGGAGAACGGCCTCGACCCGGCGGCGGTCCGCAGCGGGTACGCGAGGACGGCGACCGCCCCGGCCGACGACGATCCGTGCCTGGTCGTGGGCCGGCTGGACGCCGCGCTGATGCTGGCGCTCGTCTTCCTCTCCGAGGCGCCCGACTCCGGCCGGGGCCCGGCGGCGGCCGACCACGCCCGCGAGCTCGCGCTCGGGATGGGCGCGCGCCACGCGTGAGGAAGCCCGGGAGCAGGGCTCTCAGGGCCGGCCGAGGACGCGGTCGACGGCGATCTCGATGACCACCCGGTCCGGGTTCGCCCGGGGCTCGCGGTAGCGCTCGGTGTAGCGCCGCTCGGCGTCGGAGACCTGCTCCGGCTCGTCCCGGACGACGGCCACGCCCTCCAGGGTCGACCAGCGCGCCCGGTCCACCTGGCAGACCGCGACCCGCAGGCCCTGCGGGCCGGCCGCCGCCACGTTGCGGGCCTTGCGGCTGGTGCGGCTGGTGATCACCCGGGCCGTCCCGGTCTCCGGCTGGTACGTCACGCCGACCGGCACCACGTGCGGCGAGCCGTCCGGGCGGGCGGTGGTCAGGGTGGCGATGTGACGCTCGCGCCAGAAGGCGAGGAAGGCGTCGTCGAGGTCGCGTGGATCATGGGCCATGATCGCGATGCTACGGCCCCCGGAGCGCGCGCCGCGCTCCGGGGGCCGTTCGTCGTCAGTGCCCGCGGGCGATCCACTCCGGCAGGGCCGGGGCCTCGGCGCCGATGGTGGTCGGGTCGCCGTGGCCGGTGCGGACCACCGTCTCGGCCGGGAGCGACAGCAGCCGCTCACGGATCGAGTCGATGATCGTCGGGAAGTGCGAGAACGACCGGCCGGTCGCGCCCGGGCCCCCGTGGAACAGGGTGTCACCGGTGAAGACGGTGCCGAGCTCCGGCGCGTACAGGCAGACCGCGCCCGGGGCGTGGCCCGGGGTGTGCAGGACGGTCAGCTCGGTGCCGGCCACCTCGATCCGCTGCCCGTCGGCGAGTTCGCCGTCCGGGAGGCGCTCGGGGTGGGTGAGCTTCCACAGCGGAAGGTCGTCCGGGTGCAGCAGGATCGGCGCGCCGGTGCGGGCCGCGAGGGCCGGGGCGGCGTCGATGTGGTCGTTGTGCGCGTGGGTGGAGACGATCGCCAGCAGCCGGCGCCCGCCGAGCGCGGCCTCGATCGCGTCGGCGTCGTGCGCGGCGTCGATCACCACCGCCTGCTCGTCGTCGCCGACGATCCAGACGTTGTTCTCCACCTCCCAGCTGCCGCCGTCGAGTTCGAAGGTCCCGGCGGTGACCAGCCGGTCGATGCGCGCGGTCACAGGACCACGACCGAACGGAGCACGTCGCCCTGGTGCATGCGCTCGAACGCCTGCTCCACCGCGTCGAGTTCGATGGTCTCGGTGACGAACGCACCGAGGTCCAGGCGACCCTGGAGGTGGAGGTCGATCAGCATCGGGAAGTCCCGCGAGGGCAGGCAGTCGCCGTACCAGGAGGACTTCAGCGCGCCGCCGCGGCCGAACACGTCGAGCAGCGGCAGCTCCAGCGTCATCTCCGGCGTGGGCACGCCGACCAGGACGACGGTGCCGGCCAGGTCGCGGGCGTAGAAGGCCTGCTTGTAGGTCTCCGGGCGGCCGACCGCCTCGACCACCACGTCCGCGCCGTTGCCGCCGGTCAGCTCCCGGATCGCCTCGACCGGGTCGGTGTTGCGGGAGTTGACGGTGTGGGTGGCGCCGAGCTTGCGGGCCGTCTCCAGCTTGCGGTCGTCGATGTCGACGGCGATGATCTTCGACGCGCCCGCCAGCCGCGAGCCCATCACGGCCGCGCCGCCGACGCCGCCGACGCCGATCACCGCGACCGAGTCGCCGCGGCCGACGCCCCCGGTGTTGATGGCGGCGCCGATGCCCGCCATCACACCGCAGCCCAGCAGGCCGGCGACGGCCGGCGAGGCCGCCGGGTCGACCTTGGTGCACTGGCCGGCCGCGACCAGGGTCTTCTCGGCGAACGCGCCGATCCCCAGCGCCGGGGACAGCTCGGTGCCGTCCAGCAGCGTCATCTTCTGCTTGGCGTTGTGGGTGTTGAAGCAGTACTGCGCGCGGCCGCGCCGGCAGGCGCGACACTGGCCGCACACCGCGCGCCAGTTGAGGACGACGAAGTCGCCCGGCTCGACCTCGGTGACGCCCTCGCCGACCGACTCGACGATGCCCGCCGCCTCGTGCCCGAGGAGGAACGGGAACTCGTCGTTGATGCCGCCCTCGCGGTAATGGAGGTCGGTGTGGCAGACCCCACAGGCCTGGATCTTGACCACCGCCTCGCCCGGCCCCGGGTCCGGCACCACGATCGTGGTCACCTCCACGGGCGCGCCCTTGGCGCGCGCGATGACTGCCTTGACCTGCTGGGCCATCCGATTCCACCTCCGTCGGCCGATGCGGCTCTGCACCGGCGTGACCTGCGACAAACGACTGCCCACGAAGCGTAGCGCCCGTAGCGACGGGCGCCGACGGGGCGGGCCCGGTGATCCGGCTCACCGCACCGGCCGCGAGGGCGTCATATGCCGTCGAGATACCCGCCGGACCCCCGGCGCGGCCCGCAGGGCAGGGCGCGCGGGCGGTGCCGAGCGCCCGTCAGCGTGCCTCGAAGTGCCCGGAAAGGAGCGCCGTTGGCTGGAAGTGCCGCTGACGCGCGCGCCGCCGCCCACGTACGGTCGTAGCAGAGGCGGTCCACGCGACCACGCTCAGCACATCCGCCCCACCCGACGGTGCGCCACCGCGCGCCGTCCGCGCCGAGGCGTACCGACCGTACGCCGTCGCACGATTCGCGCCATCCCCCGTTCCGGTCCGCGTTCGCCTCCGCTTCCGCCTTCGATCCGCCCTTCGCCCCACCCGATCCGCCGTTCGTCCTGATCCGCCGCACCACCCGCTCCGCCGTTCGTCCCGGTCCGCCGATCCCGGCCCGGGCCGAGCCGCCCGCCGGCCCGCCCCACCCGTCCCCGCACCATCCCGGTTCCACCCCCCGTCGGGCCGTCACGCGCGGCCCCCCGCCCTGGAGTCTGGAGTACGGATGTCCGCCGAGAACAGTGCGACCGGTGCCGGAACCGGCACCGTCCCGCTCATCCCGATGCACTGCCTGCGCCGCCTGGAGCCCGGCCCGCCCCGGCTCGCCGCGCTGCCCACCGGCACGCCCGTCTGGCTGGTCAGCCGCCACGCGGACGTGCGGCAGGTGCTGACCGACCCGCGCCTGGGCCGCGCCCCGCTCTACGCTCCGGACGCCCCGCCGATCGCCCTCATCCCGAACATCCTCGACAGCCCGCAGGGGCTGCTGAACATCGACGGCACCGAGCACCAGCGGCTGCGCCGCACCGTGCAGCGGGCCTTCACGCCGCGCGCGATCGCCCGCTGGCGGCCCTGGGTCGCCTCGGTGGTCGAGGCCCTGATCGACGAGATGATCGACCACGGCTCCCCCACCGACATCGTGGCCGGCTACAGCCGCAAGCTGCCCGTCCAGGTGATCACCCGGCTGATGGGGCTCGACAACCTGGACGGCAAGAAGCTGTCGCACTGGAGCGACCACGCGCTCTCCGCCACCGCCTACACGGCCGAGGAGATCGCCACCGCCATGGCCGAGTTCGCCGGCTTCGGCGCCGCGGTGATCGCCGAACGCCGCGCCGACCCCGGCGAGGACCTGGTCAGCAGCCTGCTGGCGGCCGCGGCCGAGGACGGCTCGATCACCGAGGAGCAGTTGGTCACGCTGGTCATCGGCCTCGTCGTGGCCGGCCACGAGACCACCATGACGAGCCTCGGCAACGCGCTGGTCTACCTGCTCACCGAGGACCGCGAGGCCTGGCAGCGGCTCTCCTCCGACGAGGCCAGCGCGACCGCCGCGACCGAGCAGATCCTGCGCGCCGTCCCGCTCGGCGACGGCCAGCACCTGCCCGGCCTGCTGCGCCGCACCATCGAGGACGTCGAGATCGGCGGGGTGGTCATCCCGGCGGGCAGCGTCGTCGCCGCCGACACCGTCGCCGCCAACCAGGACCCGACGGTCTTCACCGGGGACCTGCTCACCGAGCTGTTCTCCCCGCTGGCCGCGCCGATGCTGACCTTCGGCGCCGGGCCGCACCACTGCCTGGGCGCCTGGCTGGCCCGGATGGAGCTCGAACTCGCCCTGCACCGCCTGGCCCGCCGGCTGCCCTCGCTGCGCCTGACCGGGCCGGTCGAGGAGATCGACTGGCGGCGGGGCCTGCTCACCCGCAGCCCCGATTCCCTCCAGGTCGCCTGGTGACGGCCACCCCGGGGACGGGCGCCGACGCGGTGGTCGTCCGGGTCGACCGGGACCGCTGCATCGGCTCCGGGATGTGCGCCCTGAGCGCCCCCGGCTCGCTGGCGCTCGGCGCCGACGGGCTGGCCGAGCCGGTGGCCGACTACGCGGCCGACGGCGCCGAGCTGACGGAGGCACTGGCCGACGCGGTCGACTTCTGCCCGGTCGAGGCGCTGACCCTCTACTCGGCCGCGGGCGGCTACCGGATCGCCCCGGCGGAGTGACCGCGCCCCGGCGCCGTCCGCCGCACCATGGCGGACGGCGCCGGGGGTGTTCCCGGATCGATGAGCCTGGCTAATCGACGGATGAGCTCATCGATCTTGTTCCGCCCTCGGCGCGGCTGATGGGCTGGCCCCATGACCGACGCCGACACCCTCGCTCCCCCGGCCGCCCCCGGCAGCCCGCCCCGCTGGGCACCGATCACCGCCGTGGCCCTCGCCACCTTCACCGTGGTCTCCGCCGAGATGATGCCCGTGGGACTGCTGACCCCCGTCTCGAAGACCCTCGGCGTCTCCGACGGCGTCACCGGGCTCTCCCTGACCATCACCGGGCTCCTCGCCGCCGCCCTGTCCCCGTTCGTTCCCGCGCTCATCGGGCTCCGGGACCGCAAGCACGTGCTGGTCGCCTTCATGCTGCTGCTGTCGCTGGCCAACGCGCTCACCGCACTCGCCCCCAGCTACCCCGTGCTGGCCGCCGGCCGCGTCCTGCTCGGCCTCGCGATGGGCGTCGTGTGGGGCATCACCGCGGGGCTCGGCCCACGCCTCGCCGACGGGCCCCGGATCGCGCTCGCCACCACGCTGATCTTCTCCGGCGTCTCCATCGCCTCGGTGCTCGGCGTCCCCCTGGGCACCTACCTCGCGGCGCTGCTCGGCTGGCGCTCCGCGTTCTGGGCCCTCGCCCTGCTCGGCGCGGTGTCCGCCGCCGTCCTCGCCCGCACGCTCCCCGCCCTCCCCGTCCACGAGCGCGGCCGGCTCGACGGGATCGCGGACGCGCTGCGCAGCCGGGGCGTCGCCGCCGGACTCGCCGTCACGGCGCTGGTCGTGCTCGGCCACTTCACCGGCTACACGTACGTACGGCCGGTGCTCGAACTCGACGCCGGCCTGAGCAGCGGCGTCATCGCCGCCTGCCTGCTGGTCTACGGACTGGCCGGCGTCGCCGGGAACTTCACCCTCGGCCCGGCGGCCGGCCGGCACCCCAAGGCGGCCGTGACCACCGCCCTCGCGGGCGTCGCGCTCGCCACCGCCCTCCTGCCGCTCCTCACCTGGAGCGTGGTGGCGGTGCTGATCGCGCTCGTCGTCTGGGGCGCCTCGTACGGCGGGGTCTCGATCTCCACCCAGACCTGGGTCCGGATCGCCGACCCCGCCCGGATCGAGGCCTCGGCGGCGCTGTGGGCGGGCGTGTTCAACGCGAGCATCGCGCTGGGCTCGCTCGCCGGCGGGCTGGTCATCGACCGGGCCGGGACCCACGCCGTGCTCCTCACGGCGGCGCTGGTCACGGCGGCCGGACTGCTGCTCGCCGCCGTCACGCGCCCACGGCGGTGAGCGCCCGCACGAAGGCCCCGGCCAGCGGGTGCGGCGGGCGCTCGCCCTGCACCACCAGCAGCGTGGACGGCTCCAGGTCCGGCACCGGCAGATAGCGGATGTCCGGCCGCTGGACGTACGCCGTGCTCGCCTCGCACAGCAGCAGCCCCAGGCGGGTGCTGGCCACCGTCGACAGCCCCTCCTGGAGCGTGGCCGCACCCGCCGGGTAGGCCAGCTCCCGCCCGTCCGGCGTCCGCCGCGGGGCGTTCGCCCGGCGCCAGTAGTCCGGGGCGGGCCCACGCGGTTCGATCAGCGCCAGCCCGGCCAGTTCGTCCGCGGAGACGCTCGCCGCCCCGACCAGCCGGTGCCCGGCGGAGAGGGCGACGTACATCGGCTGCCGCGAGAACTCCAGCAGCACCCGCAGGCCGTCCTCCCGGCACGGGGACAGCACGATGGCCAGGTCGATCTCGCCCCGGCCCAGGTGGGAGAACGGATCGCCCCAGGACAGTTCGACGAGCTGGGCCGCCCCCTCCGCGAGGCCCGCGATCGCCCTGGCCACCGGCTCGTACACGGCGCACTGGAACCCCAGGCGCAGCGGCCGGTCCGTCGAGGCGGCCCGGGCGCGGGCCGCCTCGAAGCCCGCCCGGAGCCGGTCGACGGCGGGCACCACCTGCTCGGCCAGCTCGCGCCCCAGCTCGGTCAACTCGACCCGTCGGCTGGTCCGTTCGAACACCGGGGCGCCGACCCGGCCCTCCAGCCGCTTGATCAGCTGGGAGACCCGGCCCTGCGAGACTCCCAGCAGCTGCGCCGTCCGCCCGAAGTGCAACTGGCGCACCAGGACGGAGAAGCACTCCAGCTCCTGGAGCGGCAGCTCCGGGAGCACGGGGCCTGGCGTCGTCCGATCCACCCCGGCAGTCTAGGTGTTCCGACCTGTGAGGTCGGGAACGCCGCAGGCCAGTGCCGCGCGCAGCTCGGCGGCCGGGTCGCCCGCGTGGTACGGGCGTTCGCTCTCCTCGATGTGGTCCAGGAACTCCTGGTAGCGCAGCGCGTAGGACAGGTGGTACAGCGGCTCGACCAGCTTCAGCGCGCGCCACGGCCGGGATCCGGGCGCGTGCTCGCTCCAGGCCTTCAGCCAGACCTCGACGAAGTGCTGCCAGCGCTCCGGCGCGAGGTAGGCGCGCGGGCGCAGCCCGTCCAGGGCGGGGTGGCCGAGGCAGGAGTCGGCGTAGTCGACGACCACCGGACGCTCGCCGTCGGAGCGCCAGTTGCCGGGGTGGAAGTCGCCGTGCACCAGGGTCTCGGGGAGGCCGCAGGCCGCCAACTCCTCCAGCAGTGCCGGCAGTTCGGCGACCAGTCGGCGGACGTCGGCCAGTTCCCCGGGCGTCAGGTCGGTCTCGCCGGGGAGCCGGTCGAGCAGCGCCTGTGCCTGGGCGAGCACGGTGCGGGGCGTCCGGTCGCGCAGCCCGGCCTTCACCGCTCGCCCGTCGGCGGCCAGCGCCGCCTGGGCGGCGACCAGCCGGGGCACCACCTCCTCGACGGTGTCGAGGGACGGCGACCAGCAGTCCTCGCCGGGCACGTGGTCCAGCAGCAGCCGCCCGCCCGCCGGGTCGGCGGCCAGCACCGGCGGCACGAGGCCCGGGTCGACGCCGCCGAGCAGCGCGATCACCTCGTCCTCCCGGGCGTTGAAGGCGGGCGTCGTGGTCTTCAGCCAGGCGTCGCGGCCGGTGGCCGTCGGGAGGCGGAGGAGGCCCGACAGGTTCCAGGTCCGGATCTGCCGCGCCGGGCCGGCGACCGGACGGCCGGCCCCGGCCAGCTCCGCCTCCGCCCAGGCCAGCGCCTCCCCCAGCCCGGCCGGCGTGGCCCAGGCCGCGCGGCGCTCGGCGGGGCCGAGCAGCGCGGCCGTCCCGGCGTCCAGCGGCCGGGCCTCGACGGCCGTCGGCCGCTCCAGCGCCTCGGCGTGGTACCACACCCGGCCGCCGTGCCCGCCGTGCCCGCCCTGCTCGCTCCGCCCCTCCACCAGCCGCAGCACCAGCACCGGCACCCCGGCGAGTTCGGCCACCCGCGCGCCCACCCCGTCCACCGACGACCACCACCCGCCCGCCGCCTGGAACGGGCCCACGGGTCCGAAGTACTCGGCCCCGTGGGTGAGATGGACCGTGACGGTGCGTTCGCTCGCTCGCTGCATCCGGGCAGCTTCGCCCACCCGGGCCCGGTGTGCGAGCGAATTTCCGGACGCCCCGGGCCGGGACCGGGACGATCGCGTTCGCGCTACGGGATCGCCACCGCCGCGCCGGACACCCTGATCCGGGCGTCCCCCGTCCGCAGTTCGACGTGGAGCACGCCCGGGCGGCCCAGGTCCTCGCCCTGATGGAGGGTCAGCACCGCCGGGGCCGCCGCCGCGCCCTGCTCCCGCAGGTAGGCGCCGAAGGCGGCCGCGGCGGCGCCGGTGGCCGGGTCCTCGACGACGCCGCCGACCGGGAAGGGGTTGCGGACGTGGAAGACGTCCCGGGCCTCGCGCCAGACGAGTTGGAGGGTCACCAGGTCGCGGGCCCGGGTGTAGGCGGCGAGGCCGTCGAAGTCGTAGTCGAGGCGGGCCAGGCGGTCGCGGCCGGCGGCGGCGAGGACGAGGTGGCGGGCGCCGGCGTAGGCGATCCGGGGCGGCAGGGTCGGGTCGAGGTCGGTGCGGGCCCAGCCGAGCAGGGCGAGGACCTCGTCGACGTCGGCCTCGGTCACGTCCTCCACCTGCGGCTCGACGCTGGTCAGGGTGGCGCGCAGCACGCCCTCCGCGTCCTGGTCGACCTGGACGGGGACTTCGCCCGCGGCCGTCGTGAAGACGTACTGCCCGGGGCCGGTGCGGGCGGCGAGCGCGACGGCGGAGGCGACCGTGGCGTGGCCGCAGAACGGCACCTCGGTGAGCGGGCTGAAGTACCGGACTCCGTAGGCGCCTTCGGTCGCTCCCGCGGTCAGGAAGGCCGTCTCGGAGTAGCCGAGCTCGGCGGCGATGGCGAGCATCCGCTCGTCGGTCAGGCCTGCGGCGTCGAGTACGACGCCCGCCGGGTTGCCGCCCTCGGGGCGGGTGGTGAAGGCGGCGTAGCGCAGGATGCGGGGTGAGGCGTCGTCGGTCATGCCCGGACGAACGCGTTCCGCTCCCCCGCTGTTCCCGCTCACCTGTTCCCGGCCCGCCGGTCCGCCGGTCACCACGCCACCGGTCACCGCAGCAACGCCTCCAGGAAGTCCGAGCCGAGCCGGGCGCTGCCGGACAGGTCGAGCTGGTAGAGCATGTACCGCCCGCGCCGCTGGGTGATGAGCAGCCCCGCCTTGCGCAGGACGGTCAGGTGCCGGGACACCTCGGGCGCGCTGAGCTGCCAGGCGGAGGCGAGTTCGCCGGTGGTGTGCGCGCCGCGGGCCATGGTGCGGGCCAGGCGCAGCCGGACGGGGTGGGCGAGGGCTTCCAGCCGCTGCTGGACGAGGGCCAGCGAGACGGGTTCGGGGATGCCCGCCTCGGCGACGGGGTACTGGAGGACGGGACGCCAGCCCGGGGTGTACACCACCACGAGGTGGGGCCGGCCGAAGGCGGTGGGGATGAGGGTGACGCCGCCGCCCTCGGTGCCGCTGGTGGCGTTGTCCTGGAGCTTGTCGATGACGATCCGCCGCCGCCCGTCGGCGCTCTGGTCGAGGGCGACGGAGGGCGAGACCGCGGCCAGCGCCTCGGCGGGGCCGCGCCGGGCCAGCAGGTCGGCCTTGCGCCGGGCGTCGGCGGCGAGGGCGGGCAGGACGCGCTGCCAGGCGTCGGCGAAGAACGCGGACTCGCAGTCCTCCAGCATCCGCCGGACGAGGGCCCGGACGGCGGGCGGGTCGGCGAGCAGCCGGTCCGCGAAGGCGGCCTGCCGGGGGCCCCGGGCGAGCGCGAGTTCGCGGGCCCGCTCGTTGGCCACCGGGTCGGTGAGCGGGGAGGGCGCCCGGCGGGCCGGCCGGGCGGAGCCGCAGGTGCTGGCGAGGGCGGCGGCGACGTACAGCTCGTCGTCCATCCGGTCGACGGCGTCGAGCTCGGCGGCCAGGGTGGCGCCGGGCAGGCCGGGGACGAGGAAGTCGGCGCGGGAGGAGCGCCAGAGGAAGTCGGCCTCCAGCAGCCGCTCGGACAGCTCCGGCGGGATCGTCGCGGCGGTGCTGGACGCCCAGCCGTGCAGCGCGGGGTGGTGCGCGGGCTCGGCGAGGACGTCCAGCATCGCGGTCAGCTCGCCCAGCGGGGACGGCGTGAAGAGCAGGCGCTCGTCGGGCAGGCCGGTGATGTCGATGGTCACGCTCATGCGTCCGCCGTGCTCCTCCCGGCAGGGGCGTTCGCCCACCCGCGCCTCTTGATGATCGGTTCGCCCACGACGGCGATCCTGCCACCCGCCCGGATCCGCTCCCGCGCCGATTGACGGTTAGCGTCAATCGACGTGCCCGGCGGGCCGGGCAGGGCGGACGGTACCGGCCATGAGCCTGATCCAGGAGAAGTCCGTCCATGACCACGCCGCCGTCCGCGACGGCCTGCCGCCGGCCCCGCCGATCGGTACGAGCCCCGGGGGCCCGTCCACGCTGCTGCGGCTGCTGACCGCCGCGGGCGGGCCCCGGTACGCGGCCGCGCTGGTGGTGGACGCGGTGGGCTCCGGCCTGCTGCGGCCGTTCCTGCTGCTGTACGGGATCGGGGTGCTGCACCTGGGCGCGGCGGCGGCGGGGCTGGCGATGTCGGCGGGGATGGTGGCGGGCCTGCTGGCGGTGCCGCTGACCGGCCGGTGGATCGACCGCGGCGCCCTGACCCTGCCGGCGGCGGCCACGTTGGCGGTGCGGGCGGCGGGCGCGCTGGCGCTGCTGGTCGCGGACGGCCTGCCGGGGTTCGTGGCGGCGTCGGTGCTGATCGGGGTGGGCAGCCAGTCCTGGCCGACCACGCACGCGGCGGTGGTCAGCACGCTGACCGAGGGCCGGCTGCGGGACGCCGCGCTGGCGGCCGGGCGGTCGCTGCGCAACGCGGGACTGGGCGCGGGGGCGCTGCTGGCCACGCTGGTGGTGACCGGCGGGGCGGGCGCGATCCGGGTGCTGGCCGGGGCGACGGGTGCGGCCTGCCTGGCCGCCGCCGCGCTGGTGCTGTCGCTGCGGGTGCGCGCGCCGCAGCGGGCCGCCGACCGGGCGGTGGACGTGCGGGAGCAGGGCGAGTCGCTGCGGCGGATCAGCCTGCTGAGCCTCGCCAACCTGCCGTACGCGTTCTGCTTCGACGTGCTGGAGGTGGCGCTGCCGGCGCTGCTGGTGCTGCACCTGCACGCCTCCCCGGCGTGGTCGTCGGGGGTGTTCGTGGGCAACACGGTGCTGGTGATCGCGCTGCAGCTGGTGCTGGTGCTGCGGCTCGCGGACCGTTCGCGGCGGGCGGTGCTGGCCGCCTCGGGGGTGACGCTGGCGCTGGCCTACCTGGGGTACTGGGCGGCCGGGTCGCTGGGCGGCACGGCGGGTGCGGCGGGCGTCGCGGCGGTCTCGGTGGTGTTCACGCTGGGCGAGATCCTCTACACCGGTGCGGGGACGGCCCTGGTGACGGCCGCCGCCCCGCCGCACCTGCTGGGGCGGGCGCTGGCGCGCTGGGAGCTGTCCTCGGGCGTGGGCCGGGCGGCGGCGCCGGCGGCACTGACGGCGCTGCTGGCGGCCGGCCCGGAGGTGCTGTGGCCGGTGCTGGCCGGGGCCACCCTGCTGGGGGCGCTGGCGGTGCTGCGACTGGCCCCGAAGGCGTGACGGCCCCGGCGCGGGTCGGATCGGGCCGGCCCGCCCCTCCTCCGGATGCGGAGCGCACCCGCAAGGCCGATGCTGGCCGCGAGGCGTGCCCGGCAGCAGGAAGGACAACAGACCCATGAGTGCTCTCGACTTCGAGATCATCGACAGCCCCGACAGCTCGCTCAACAAGACCTCCGTCCTGGTCACCGGCCCGAAGGACGCCCTGCTGGTGGACGCCGGGTTCACCCGCTCCGACGGTCGCCGGCTGGTGGAGCGCATCCGCGCCACCGGCAAGCGGCTGGCCGCGGTCTTCGTCAGCCACGGGGACCCGGACTTCTACTTCGGCGCCCAGGAGGTCCAGGACGCCTTCCCCCAGGCACGGTTCCTGGCCACCGCCTCCACCGTCGAGCACATCCAGGAGACGTTCGAGGGCAAGCTCAAGGCCTGGGCCCACCTCGGCCCCGAGCTGCCCACCCGGCTGGTCCGGCCCGAGGTGCTGCACGGCGACGAACTCGTCTTCGAGGGGCACCGGTTCGAGCTGCGCGGCGCCGACTTCCACCTGCCCGACCGGCACTACCTCTGGCAGCACCACCACCACGCGGTGCTCGGCGGCGTGCTGCTCTTCGAGGGCCTGCACGTGTGGACCGCCGACACCCCCGAACCGCCCCAACGCGCCGCCTGGATCGACCTGTTGGACGGGATCGAGGCGCTCGAACCGCAGTTCGTCGCGGCCGGCCAC
Organism: Kitasatospora sp. NPDC057940; assembly: GCF_042887425.1. NCBI lineage: Bacteria > Bacillati > Actinomycetota > Actinomycetes > Kitasatosporales > Streptomycetaceae > Kitasatospora > Kitasatospora sp. NPDC057940. Next base: position 174,721 of record NZ_JBHVPH010000011.1, on the reverse strand, counting down.
CGCACCGCCGGCGCGGCCACCGACCTCACCTCCGTCCGCCACACCCGGGACTACCTGCGCGCCTTCGAGACCGAGATCGGCCGGGCCACGGACGCGACCGCCGCGAAGGAGGCGCTGGAACGGCGCTTCCCCGACCTGGGGCTGAAGATCGCCGTCGACCTCGGCACCAAGGTCGCCATGGGCGAGATGGCCTGGGGCTGAGCGACGATGATCGAGATCCCGAGGGACACCGCCTCGTTCGCCGAGTCCTCCGCCCCGGCCGACGTGGTCCGCCGCCAGTACCTGGCCTCCGCCCACGGCGACCTGGCCGCGCTTCGCGCCACGCTCGCCGACGACGTGGAGTGGACCGAGATGGCCGGCTTCCCGCTGGCCGGCACCTACCGCACCCCGAAGGGCGTCACCGCCAACGTGATGGAGCGCCTGGCCGCCGCCTGGGAGAACTGGACGGCGCACGACGACACCTACGTGGTCGACGGCGAGAACGTGGTGGTGCTGGCCCGCTACACGGCCGTCCACAAGATCACCGGAAAGCCGCTCGCGGTCCGGGTCGCCCACCACTTCACGGTGCGCGGCGGCCGGATCGTCCGCTTCGAGCAGTTCGCCGACACCGCGCTGGTCCGGGAGGCGATGACCCCGTAGCGGCTTCTTTGACCGCCCCCGCGCACCGGATCGCGTTCACCCGTACGGGGGAGCATGGCGCGGCGCGCCCGGCACGGCCTCGACACGCCACCCGGACGGCGGCAGGCTGGCCCCTGATTCCGGCCGGAGAGCGAGGAGTTCAGCATGGGCACGGGCACGGCGGGAACGACGGAGAACGACGGGCGCGAGCGGCCGATCGTGATCGTCGGGGCGTCCCTGGGCGGCGCGAAGGCCGCACAGGCGCTGCGCGAGGCCGGGTACCGGGGCGGCATCGTCCTGATCGGCGACGAACACGACCGCCCGTACGAGCGGCCGCCGCTGTCGAAGGGGTACCTGCTCGGCAAGACGCCCCGGGAGAAGATCTACGTCCACCCGCCGCAGTGGTACGGGGAGCAGGACGTCACGCTGCGGCTGGGCACGGCGGTGGCCGCGATCGACCCGGCCGGGCACACCGTGACGCTCGCCGACGACGGCCGGATCGAGTACGCCAAGCTGCTGCTCACCACCGGCTCGACCCCGCGCCGCCTGCCGGTGCCGGGCGCCGACCAGGACGGCGTGCTCTACCTGCGCCGGGTCGAGGACAGCGACCGGATCAAGGCCGTGCTGCGCCCGGGCGCCCGGGTCGCGGTGATCGGCGCGGGCTGGATCGGCCTGGAGGTGGCGGCCGCGGCCCGGGAGGCCGGCGCCGAGGTGACGGTGCTGGAGGCCGCCGAACTGCCGCTGCTGCGGGTGCTGGGCCGGGAGGTGGCGCAGGTCTTCGCCGACCTGCACCGCGACCACGGCGTCCAGCTGCGGTTCGGCGTCGAGGTCACCGAACTCACCGGCTCCGACGGCACGGTGAGCGGCGTGCGGCTGGGCGACGGCACGACCGTGCCGGCCGACGCGGTGGTGGTCGGCATCGGCATCACCCCCACGACCGGCCTGGCCGAGGCCGCCGGGCTGGAGATCGACAACGGCGTCAGGACCGACCAGCAGCTACGCACCTCCGACCCGGACGTCTACGCGGCCGGCGACGTCGCCAACGCCTACCACCCGCTCTTCGACACGCACCTGCGGGTCGAACACTGGGCCAACGCCGTCAACCAGCCGCAGACCGCCGCCCGCGCGATGCTCGGCCACCCGGACGCGGTGTACGACCGGATCCCGTACTTCTTCAGCGACCAGTACGACCTCGGCCTGGAGTACGTCGGCTACGTCGAGCCGGACGGCTACGACCAGGTGGTGTTCCGGGGCGACCCGGCCACCCGCGAGTTCATCGCCTTCTGGCTGACCGGCGGCCGGGTGCTGGCGGGCATGAACGTCAACGTCTGGGACGTCACCGACCCGATCCGCGAACTGATCGTCTCCAAGCGCGCGGTGGACGCCGACCGCCTGACGAACCCGAACGTCGCCCTCGGCGAAGTCTGAGACACGGCAAGGGCCCTGGTCGGCGAGCAGCCGACCAAGGCCCCGTCCGTTCACCGCTGAGGGATGCACACGGACGGGGCCGGTTCGGTGGTCAGGGCTCCATCCGGCAGGCGTACACACCCTCGGCGAGCCGGGAGAAACCGTGCCGTTCCCAGGCCTGGCGAAGCCGTCTGTGCACTCGCTCGCGCACCCGCCGCGCGGCGGACAACGGGCGCGGTCTCGCGGCGGCGAGTACGAGGGGCCGGGGCCCGCCTCTCCGATCCATCCGGCGTCGGCCTGGGGCGGGACGGTGTAGCCCAGGTGCTGGAGGCTGTAGAGGACGTTCACGGCGCAGTACTTGACGCCGTCCTCGTTGCCGGTGATCAGGCAGCCGCCTACGCGGCCGTAATAAGCGTACCGAGGAGGACGACGGCGGGTGACGGTGCCCGGGCCGTGGCGGGACGGGACGCGGGTCACATGACGCACCGGCCGTAGCCGCCCCGCAGGAAGACCAGCGGCGGGCCGGTCCGCTGCACGGCCAGGTCGCGGACGGTGGCCGTGACGAACCAGTGGTCGCCCGCGTCCACCTCGCCCGCCGGTTCGCAGTCGAGCCAGGCGAGCGCGTCGAGCAGGGCGGGGCAGCCGGCCGGGGTCAGCCGGTACGGCACCTCCCAGCGGGCCGGGTCGCGGGCCGCGAAGCTGCGGCACACCTGCTGCTGGTCCGCGGCCAGCACGTTGACGCAGAACCGGCCGGCCGCGCGGATCCGCGGCCAGCTGGTCGAGGACTTGGCGGGCAGGAAGCCCACCAGGCGCGGGTCCAGCGAGACCGAGGTGAAGGTACCGACGATCATCGCGGGCGGGGACTGCGCCGGGGCCGGCGGCGGCGCGGTGACGAGCACCACCCCGGTGGGGTAGTGGCTCAGCACCGATCGGAACCGGTCCGTGCAGACCGGTGCTCCGCTCAGGGTGGAATCGGACATGGCAGCAGCGCTCCTTCCCTTCCGCGCCGCCGCGGGGACGTGCCGACCGGCGGCCGTGGCCAGCCGCGGCGCGTCCGCGCGACCGGTCAGGCCACGGCCAGTGGCGCGGGCCGGCCGGCGAAGGCGACCCCGGGGAAGGACCGGGCCAGGTCCTGCACGTCCGCGGCCACCGCCCGGGACGGCTCGCCGCGCAGCAGCAGCCGGGCGAGCAGCTCGGCCACCGTGGCCATGTCGTGCTCCTTCATGCCCCAGCGGGTCAACTCCTGGGTGCCGAGCCGCAGTCCGGAGCGGGCGCTGCTGGGCAGCACCACCGTGGTGGTACGGATGTCGGTCGCGGTGAGCAGGCGGCCCCACTCGTGCGGGGTGTTGCCCTCGGGGTGGTGCACCCAGACCTGGTGGGTGTCGGTGAAGCCGAACTCCGCGCCCGCCACGTCGAAGCCGCGGGCCGTCAGCTGCCGGGCCAGTTCGCGCGCGTTGGCGATCACCTGGCGCGGGTAGTCCTCCCGGTACGGCAGCAGCTCCTCCAGGGTGATCGCCAGGCTGCCGACGCTCGCCGAGTGGGAGCTCGACGCGGTGAACGGGATCCTGCCGCCCACCTGCTCGGCGATGGCGTCGCTGTTGGTGACCAGCAGGCCCTTCTGCGGTCCGGGCAGCGTCTTGTGGGTGCTGCCGGAGATGCTGTCGAACCCGCCGTCCAGTACCAGCGTTTCGGGCGCGGCCGGCAACAGGCCCAGCAGGTGAGAGGCGTCCAGGCAGAGCACCGCGCCGGGGGCGGCGGCGCGCAGCGCCCGGGCGTCCGGCATCCGCAACACCGTGGACGCGTCCAGGTAGATGACGTCGGCGGGGTGCTCGGCCGTCCGCTCGGCCAGTGCGGCGTAGTCGATCTCCAGTGCCTGCCGGTCGAACGGCACGTACTCGACCTGGTAGCCGAAGCCCTGGCAGATCGTCACGGTGGCGTAGTGGCCGCCGTGCTCGGGGGCCAGCACCATGACCCGGCCGCCGGGCGGCGTCACCGCGGTGAGCACGGTGTGCATGGTGTGCAGGCCGGACAGGAACTGCACATACGCGTGCCGGGCGCCGTAGAACTCCTTGGTGAGGGAGACGCAGTAGTCGTACACGCCGTTCAGGCCGCTGACGTCGCCGTAGACGGCCACGTCGGTCTCGGAGTACGGGTAGCGGTTGACCGCGTCGCTGGCGAGCGCCGCGGCCGCTCGCGGCGAGAGCCGGTTCTCGATCGGAAACAGGTTCAGGCTGTGCTTGCGTTCCAGGGCGGCCAGGACGTCCATGATGCTCCTCGGGCGGTGGGCGGTGGGCGGGTGGGGCGGCGGTGCGGGGTGGCGGGCGCGTCCGGGCTCAGAGCCACGGGTAGCGGGCGATGTCCTGGCCCGCGTAGTCGGGGTCCAGGTAGATGAAGGCGCGGTGGATCCGGAAGTCGCGGACCTCGAAGACGCCGCACCACCGGCCGGCGCCCCACTCGGGCTGACCGGCCCGCCACGGGCCGTCCCGGTGCTCGCCGTGCGTGGTGCCCTCCACCGCGAGGAGGTCCGTCCCGGAGAGGATCCAGTTGAAGGTCCAGAAGTGGTGCTGGACCGATTTGATGGAGCCACCGAGGTCGCCGAACATCTTCTCGATCGCCGGCTTGCCGTGCGCCAGGCCCCACTTGGGGAAGAAGAAGTCGGCGTCCTCGGCGAAGAAGTCGAGCACCGGGGTGCCGTCGTGGCCGGTGCCGCCGTTGTCGAAGGCTTTGAGGTAGGCGGTGACGAGCGCCTTGCGCTGTTCGTCCGTCATGTCCGCGGCTGCCGAGGGCATGGTGGGTCCTCCGAGAGTCTGTGCCCGCGAGTCTGTGCCCGCCGAGGGGATGGGCGCCCGCCGGGAGGGCGGGCCCGGCCCGCGGCGGCGGTCGATCAAGCCGCCGCCGGCCGCGTCCCACCGTGGCAGCGGGGGCTTGGACCATCCTTGGCGTCCGGTCGTCCAGCGCTTTTCAAGCGCCGCTCCACCGGGCCCGGCGTGGCTCAGTTCCCGGTCATGGCCAGCAGGTTCGGTGCGTAGCGCTCGCCGTGCACCGGCACGGCTGCTGCCTCGGCCACCGCCGCCAGGTCCTGCTCGGTGAGCTCGACCGTGGCGGCCGCCAGGTTCTCGGCCAGGTGCGCGCGCCGGCCGGTGCCCGGGATGGCGACCACGTCTCGACCGCGGTGCTGCACCCAGGCCAGCGCCAGCTGGCCGAGGGTCAGGCCGAGCCGGTCGGCGACCGGCCGCAGCCGGCGCAGCAGCAGTTGGTTGCCGGCCAGGCCCGCGGGGCTGAAGCGTGGCTGGGAGCGGCGGAAGTCGTCGGCGGCCAGGTCGGCGGTGGTGCGGATCGCGCCGGTCAGGAAGCCGCGGCCGAGCGGGGCGTAGGCGACCATGCCGATCCCCAGCTCGCGGCAGACCGGTACCACCTCGGCCTCCAGGTCGCGGGACCACAGGCTCCACTCGCTCTGCACCGCCGTCACCGGGTGCACCGCGTCGGCCCGCCGCAGGGTCGCCGCCGACGGCTCGGAGAGACCGAAGTACCGGACCTTGCCCTCCTCGACCAGTTCGGCCACGGCGGCGGCGGTCTCCTCCACCGGTACGGCCGGGTCGATCCAGTGCTGGTAGTAGAGGTCGATGTGGTCGGCGCCGAGCCGCCGCAGCGAGCGCTCGCACGCGGCGCGGACGTACGCCCGGTCACCCCGCAGGCCCTGGAACGCGCCGTCCGGCGAGCGCACCATGCCGAACTTCGTCGCCAGCACCACCTCGTCTCGGCGGCCCGCGACCGCCCGGCCGAGCAACTCCTCCCCGGCGCCCAGCCCTTGGACGTCGGCGGTGTCCAGGAGCGTGACGCCGGCCGCGATGGCGGCCCGGATCGTCGCGACCGCCTCGGCCTCGTCGGGCCGGCCGTAGAACACGGTCGTGGGCAGGCACCCCAGCCCCAGCTCCGACACGCGCAGTCCGCGCAGCTCGCGCACCGGCGGACCGGCGGGTGACGGGACGACCGGCGAACCGATCGGGGGTACGGCTGACGGCATGGCTGACCTCCGTTGAAGGGGTGCACGGGACGGGACCGGGTGCGGCCGCGCGACCATGGGCGATCGGGAGCCGGCTGCTGCCGCACCCGCCGGCTCTCCGTCACGACGGCGCCGTGGCCCCGTTGTGGGTGAGCGCGGCCGCAACGGCCCGACGCCCCCGGAGGCGTTCGCGGCCGGGGCGCGCTCGACGAACCCGACCCCAGCACCGTAGCGCCGGCGCCGTGGCGTCACAACGGGTGCTCAGCTGGGCGTTTGACGATTCGCTGACCACCCGGTGACCGCCCCGGCCGACTCCGCGCACCGGAGCTTCAAGGAGATCGTCCATGTACCTGCAAGGCCCCGGCCACAGAGTCGAGACGCAGCGTGCCGGCCGGCCGAGTCCCGGCGGCACGCGGTCCTTACGGCGCCGGGACTTCGGCGCCGCACCGAGATCCCCCTTGCCGAGGAGCTGCCATGTCCCGTGTGTCCACCAGCCCGAGCACCAACCCGACGACCGCCCACGCGCTGCTGCAGCGGCTGCGCGACCACGGGGTGCAGACGGTCTTCGGCGTGGTCGGCCGGGAGGCCGCCTCGATCCTCTTCGACGAGGTCGACGGCGTCGACTTCGTGCTGACCCGGCACGAGTTCACCGCCGGGGTGGCGGCCGACGTACTGGCCCGGATCTCCGGCCGGCCGCAGGCCTGCTGGGCCACCCTGGGCCCCGGTATGACCAACCTGTCGACCGGGGTGGCCACCTCGATCCTCGACCGCTCCCCCGTGATCGCGCTGGCCGCCCAGTCCGAGTCGCACGACATCTTCCCCAACGACACCCACCAGTGCCTGGACTCGGTCGCGGTGATGCGCCCGATGACCAAGTACGCGGTGGAGCTCCAGCGCCCCGACGACATCACCGACCTGGTGGACTCCGCGGTCGCCGCCGCGATGACCGAACCGGTCGGCCCGAGCTTCATCTCGCTGCCCGTCGACCTGCTCGGCAGCGACATCGACACCGCGCTGGTCCACCCCGCCGCCCGGACCCCCGCCAAGCCGGTCGGCGCGGTGCAGGACGGCTGGCAGGCCGCCGCGCGGCAGGCCGCGGAGCTGGTCGCGTCGGCGCAGCACCCGGTGCTGGTGGTCGGCGCCGCCGCGATCCGCTCCGGCGCCGTCCCGGCCGTCCGCGCGCTCGCCGAGCGGCTGAACATCCCGGTCATCACCACGTACATCGCCAAGGGCGTGCTGCCGCACGGCCACGACCTCAACTACGGCGCCGTCACCGGCTACATGGACGGCATTCTGTCGTTCCCGGCCCTGGAGGCGCTGTTCGGCCCGGCCGACGTCATCCTCACCCTCGGCTACGACTACGCGGAGGACCTGCGCCCGTCGATGTGGCAGCGCGGCGGGACCAAGACCACCGTCCGGGTGTCGCCCACCGTCAACCCGATCCCGCGGGTCTACCGGCCGGACGTCGACGTCGTCACCGACGTGCTCGCCTTCGTGGAGTACCTCGACGAGCAGACGGCCGAGGTCCCGGTGAAGACCCCGCACGACATCGCGCCGCTGCGCGAGCGGATCGCGGAGTTCCTCGCCGACACCGAGCACTACCAGGACGGCATGCGCGTCCACCAGGTGATCGACTCGATGAACACCGTGATGGCGGAGACCGCCGAGTCGGGCGAGGGCACCATCGTCTCCGACATCGGCTTCTTCCGGCACTACGGTGTGCTGTTCGCCCGCGCGGACCAGCCGTTCGGCTTCCTCACCTCCGCCGGCTGCTCCAGCTTCGGCTACGGCATCCCGGCGGCGATGGGCGCCCAGCTCGCCCGCCCGGGACAGCCGACCTTCCTGATCGCCGGCGACGGCGGCTTCCACTCCAACAGCGCCGACCTGGAGACCATCGCCCGGCTCAACCTGCCGATCGTCACCGTCGTCGTCAACAACGACACCAACGGCCTGATCGAGCTGTACCAGAACCTCGGCCACCACCGCTCGCACGACCCGGCGGTCAAGTTCACCGGCGTCGACTTCACCGAACTCGCCCGCGCCAACGGCGTGGAGGCCGTCAAGGCGGCCACCCGGGAGGAGCTGCTCGCCGCGCTGCGCAAGGGCGCCGCGCTCGGCCGACCGTTCCTGATCGAGGTGCCGGTGAACTACGACTTCCAGGCCGGCGGCTTCGGCGCGCTGAGCATCTGACGATGGCCCGGACACTGCCCGCCGCCACCGGCTTCCTGGCCGCCGTCCACCACGGCGGCGGCCAGGCCCCCGAGGCGGTCCTCGCCTCCGCCGGGTCCCGCGCCGCCCTGCGGGCGCGGCCCGGCGGCCTGACCCTGGACGCCGTCCTGCTGCACTCCGGCGCGCCCGACGCCGCCCACGCCCACGGGCGGGGCCGCACGGTGGTGCTCACCGGGGAGCTCTACAACCAGGACGAGCTGCTCACCCTGCTCCCGGGGCGCTCCCGGCCGGTCACCGACGCGGACCTGCTGCTCGCCCTCTTCGACACCTACGACGTGCACGCGTTCCGGCTCCTCAACGGGCGCTTCGCCGCACTGGTCGCCGGGGAGGGCCGGGCGGTCCTCGCCACCGACCACGCCGGCTCCGTCCCCCTGTACGTGAGCGCCGTACCCGGCGGCGTCCTCGCGGCGACCGAGGCCAAGGCGCTGCGGGCCGCACCGGTCGGCCGGCGGATCACGGCCGCCCGCCGGGTCCGCCGGCTGCCCGGCACCCACCAGGTGCCGGCCGGTACCGTCCTGGAGATCGAGGTGGCCACCGCCGACTGCACCGACCACCGCACCTGGGCGCCCTCGCCGGCCCGCCGGGTCATGGCCGAACAGGACGCGACCGAGGCCGTCCGGCACGCCCTGGACCGGGCCGTCCGCGCCCGTACCGGGCCGGACACCCCGCTGGTGGTGCTCTCCGGCGGCATCGACTCCTCCAGCATCGCCGCGCTGGCCAGCGGCCACCGGGCCGGGCCGGTCGACACCGTGTCGATGGGCACCGACCTGGCCGACGAGTTCCAGCAGGCCAGGGTGGTGGCCGAGCACCTCGGCTCCACCCACCGGGAGGTCACCGTCCACACGGACGACCTGCTGCGCCGGCTCCCGCACGCGGTCTGGGCCGCCGAGTCACTGGACCCGGACATCATCGAGTACCTGCTGCCGCTGACCGCCCTGTACCTGGCCCTGGAGGGCCCCGGCCGGCGCATCCTCACCGGCTACGGGGCCGACATCCCCCTTGGCGGTATGCACCGGGAGAACCGGCTCCCGGCCCTGGACACCGCCCTCGCCCACGACATGGCCACCTTCGACGGCCTGAACGAGATGACGCCGGTGCTGTCCGGGATCGCCGGCCACTGGTCGACCCACCCGTTCTGGGACCGCGAGGTGCTCGACCTGCTGGTGTCCCTGGAGTCCGGGCTCAAGCGGCGCCACGGCCGGGACAAGTGGGTGCTGCGCGCGGCCATGGCGGACCTGCTCCCGCACGAGACCGTCACCCGTCCCAAGCTCGGCGTGCACGAGGGGTCGGGCACCACCAGCTCGTTCAGCCGACTGCTGACGGACGCCGGGGTGCCCGCGGGCCGCGTGCACAGGGCCAAGGAGCTCGTTGTCCAGCACCTGTTCGACCAGGTCGTGGTCGACGGCCGGCACCCGGACGAGGTGGCGGCCGCCGAGGCGGTGCAGCTGGTCGCCGACGCCCTGGAGCACGACGCGACGCTGGTCCACCGGTGACGCCCGACGACCGGTGGCAGCGACCGCAGCACCCGAACCGAAAGGAGCGATGAACGCGTGGAACGCATCGACATCAAGGTCTCACCCCGCTACGCGCAGATCCCCACGTTCATGCGCCTGCCGCACGACCCCGAACCGCACGGCCGGGACGTCGTGGTCATCGGCGCACCGTACGACGGCGGCACCAGCTACCGCCCCGGCGCCCGCTTCGGGCCCCGCGCGATCCGCAACGAGTCCGGGCTCATCCACGGCGTCGGCATCGACCGCGGGCCCGGCACCTTCGACCTGATCAGCTGCGTGGACGCGGGGGACATCGACCTCACCCCGTTCAACATGCACATCGCGATGGAGACCGCCCAGCAGCGGCTGACCGAACTGCTGGACGACAACGGCGCCTTCCTGATGCTCGGCGGCGACCACTCGCTGACCCTCGCCGCCCTGCGCGCCGTCGCCGCCAAGCACGGGCCGGTCGCGGTGCTGCACCTGGACGCGCACTCGGACACCAACCCGGCGTTCTACGGCGGCGAGTTCCACCACGGCACGCCGTTCCGGCACGCCATCGAGGAGAAGCTCGTCGACCCGCGGCGCATGGTCCAGATCGGGATCAGGGGGCACAACCCGCAGCCCGACTCGCTGGACTACGCCCGCGGCCACGGCGTCCGGATCGTCACCTCCGACGACTTCTGCGACCGCGGGCCCGCCGCGACCGCGCGCCTGGTGCGCGAACTCGTCGGCGACGCACCCCTGTACGTCTCGGTCGACGTCGACGTGGTCGACCCGGCCTTCGCCCCCGGCACCGGCACACCGGCCCCCGGCGGGCCCAGCTCCCGCGAGGTGCTGGCGCTGCTGCGCGGCATCGGAGACCTGTCGCCCGTCGGCTTCGACGTCATGGAGGTCTCCCCGCTCTACGACCACGGCGGCATCACCTCCGTCCTGGCCACCGAAATCGGCGCGGAGCTCCTGTACCAGTACGCCCGCGCCCACGCCCGAGAAAGGACCACCTCGTGACCGTCCTGGACTGCTCCGAGCACGCGGCCGACCTGCGCGCGCTCGCCGCCCGGCTGCCGCGGGTCCCGCGCGCGGACCTGCCCGCCTTCCTCGACGCCGCGCACGCGGCGGCCGGCGACCTGCCCGCCGAACTGGCCGCGGCGCTGGACGACTTCAACACCCGCGGCAGCACCGACGGCCACCTGCTGCTGCGCGGCCTGCCGGTGGAGGAGGACGACGCCCTGCCGTCCACCCCGACCAGTACCCCGGCGCCGGTGGACCGCCCCCTGCTGGTCATGGAGGCCATGCTCGGCATCGTCGGCCGCCGGCTCGGCCTGCAGACCGGCTACCAGGAGCTGCGCTCCGCCACCGTCTACCACGACGTGTACCCCTCGCCAGGCGCCCACCACCTGTCCTCCGAGACCTCCGAGACGCTGCTGGAGTTCCACACGGAGATGGCGTACCACGTGCTGCAGCCCAACTACGTGATGCTCGCCTGCTCCCGGGCCGACCACGAGCGCAAGGCCGCCACCCTGGTCGGCTCGGTCCGCAAGGCCCTGCCGCTGGTGCCCGCCGAGGTGCGCGCCCACCTGTACGACCGGCCGGTGCCCTGCTGCGTGGACGTGGCCTTCCGAGGCGGCGAGGAGGACCCCGGGGCGATCGCCAACGTCCGGCCGCTCTACGGCGACCCGGCCGACCCGTACCTGGGCTACGACCGCGAACTGCTCGCGCCCGAGGACCCGCGGGACGTCGAGGCCGTCGCCGCGCTCTCCAAAGCGCTGGACGAGGTCACGGAGGCGGTGCACCTGGTCCCCGGGGACGTCCTGATCATCGACAACTTCCGCACCACCCACGCCCGTACGCCGTTCACCCCGCGCTGGGACGGCAAGGACCGGTGGCTGCACCGGGTCTACATCCGCACCGACCGCGGCGGCCAGCTGTCGGGCGGCGAGCGGGCCGGCGACGTGGTCGCCTTCACCCCGCGCCCCTGACCCGCCGCGCACCCGAAGGGCCCGCAGGAGTGAACGGCCGCCGGCCGCCCGCAGGCCCTTCGGCCGTACTTCCCATCAGAACGGACAAGTTGGCAGAGCGTCAGAAGCCGGCACCGGGCCGACTCGACCCGCCAGGCGGCACATGATGGGATCGACCGGACACCGCACCGGCGTGTCGGCACGCCGGTGCACTCGGACTCTCGGGAGACGATGGACCATGACCGAAATCGCAGCTGATGAGCCACGGGGGTTCGCGGTGCACACCGCGCCGGTCGGACTGGGCGACGACGGGCGGGACGACTTCACCGTCCTGCTCTCCACCCGACCGGCGGTGGTGAGCGCGGTCTTCACCCGCTCCCGGTTCGCCGGCCCCAGCGTGACCCTGAGCCGGGCCGCCGCCGCGGACCGCAGCGCCCGGGGCGTCGTCGTGCTGGCCCGCAACGCGAACGTCGCCACCGGAGCCCAGGGCGAGGCGAACGCCCGCGAGGTCCGGGCCGCCACCGCGCGGGCGCTCGGCCTCGCCGAGGACGAGTTGCTGATCGCCTCCACCGGGGTGATCGGCCGTCAGTACCCGATGGCCGGGATCCTGGACCACATCGGGACGCTGGACGGCCCGCTGCCCGAGGGCGGCTTCGACCGGGCCGCGCGGGCCATCATGACCACCGACACCCGGCCCAAGACCGCTCGCGCCCGGGTCGGCGACGCCGTGGTGATCGGCATCGCCAAGGGCGTCGGGATGATCGAGCCCGACATGGCCACCCTGCTGACCTTCTTCGCCACCGACGCGCTGCTGGACCCCGAGGAGCAGGACCGGATCTTCCGCCGGGTGATGGATCGGACCTTCAACGCGGTCAGCATCGACACCGACACCTCCACCAGCGACACCGCCGCGCTGTTCGCCAACGGCCTGGCCGGCGCCGTCGACCCGGCCGCCTTCGAGCAGGCGCTGTACGAGGTGGCGCTCGCCCTGGTCAAGGACATCGCGAGCGACGGGGAGGGCGCCGGCAAGCTCATCGAGGTCCAGGTCTCGGGCGCGCGGGACACCGCCCAGGCCAAGCGGATCGGCAAGTCCGTGGTCAACTCCCCGCTGGTGAAGACCGCCGTGCACGGCGGCGACCCGAACTGGGGCCGGGTCGCGATGGCGATCGGCAAGTGCGCCGACGACACCGACATCGACCAGGAGAAGGTTGCCATCCGCTTCGGCGACGTCGAGGTCTACCCGCCGAGCGGCCGCGGCGCCGAGGGCGAGGGCGAACTGCGGGCCGCCGTCGCCAAGCAGATGCAGGGCAGCGAGGTGGTCATCGGCATCGACCTCGGCATCGCCGCCGGTGCCTTCACCGTCTACGGCTGCGACCTGACCGAGGGGTACGTGCGGCTCAACGCCGACTACTCGACCTGACCGCGCCGGCCGCCGAACGGCGGCCGTACGGCTCGCGCCCCCGGGAGGCGGACCTCCCGGGGGCGCAGCCGCGTACGGGGCCCGCCGTCAGGCGGCCGCCGGCGCCGGCCGCCCGGCCAGCAGGGCGGAGACCGCGGCGCCGATGAACTCCCGGTCGGCGGCGGTCGCCCCCGCACCGGCCAGGTGGCCCCACACGCCCGGGATCACCCGCAGGGCGGCGCGCGGCATCAGGGTGGCCGCCCTCGCCTCGTCCTCCACCGCGAAGCACAGGTCACGGGCGCCGGGCAGCAGCACGGCCTCGGCCGTGACCGAGCCCAGCGCGGCCTCCGCCCGGCCGCCGAAGCCGGGCGTCGCCCCCACGTCGGCACGGGCCCAGGTCCCGATCATGGCCAGCAGGTCCTCGGTGGACGGCCCGGCGACGAAGAACTCCTCCCAGAAGCCGGTGAGGTACGCCTCCCGGGAGTCGAAGCCCAGCTCCCGGTACCCGCCCTCGGCCCAGAACGGGTGCGAGGCCGCCCACCCGGCGAAGACCCGGCCCGCGGCCCGCCGGCCCCGTTCGGCGCCCCCGTCGGCGCGCAGCGCGGCGGCCAGCGCCGCCAGGAACACCTGGTTGTGCTCGCTGGTCACCGCCGACCCGCAGACCGGCGCGATCCGGCGGACCATCTGCGGGTACGACACCGCCCACTGGTAGGCGTGTGCCGCGCCCATCGACCAGCCGGTCACCAGCGCCAGTTCGTTGACCCCCAGCTCCTCGGTGAGCAGCTGGTACTGGGCGTTGACGTTGTCCTGCGGGGTGATCCGGGGGAAAGCCGCCCCCAGCGGGTGGTTGCTCGGCGAGCTGGACACACCGTTGCCGAACAGGCCGACGGTGATGACGCAGTACCGGCTGGTGTCCAGCGGTCTGCCGTCCCCGATCAGCCAGTCGTACGCGGTGTGGTCGCCGCCGAAGAAGGACGGGCACAGCACGGCGTTGCGTCCCTCGGCGTCGAGCGTCCCGTGGACCGCGTAGGCGATCCTGGCCGACGGCAGGGTCCCCCCGTCGGCCAGCGGGAGGCTGTCCAGTTCGAAGACGCGGTGGTCCACCGGCTCCTCCTCTGTGATGAGCGGCCCCGCGGGGGCCGGACGGTCGGTCGGTGTCGTGGCGGGCGGTGTCCCACTACCGCCGGGTTCACAGCCAGTTGGGCGCGATCTCGGTCGCCCAGAGCTCCAGGCTGCGCATCTGCACGTCGTGCGGGATCAGGCCGGAGTACTGGCACTGCAGCAGGTACTCGGGGTCGTGCCTGGTCACCAGCTTCTCGATCTTGCGGTTGATGTCGTCGGGGGTGCCGACCCATTCGAGGCCCCGCTCGACCAGGGTCCGGTAGTCCGCGCCGATCGGGCCGGTCTCACCGACGTGGCGCAGGCTCTCGGTGAACCCCATCGGGCCGAACCAGTTCTCGAAGATGAAGCCGCCGCCGCGGGCCGCCCAGTGGTGGGCCTCGTCGGCGTCCCTGGCCACCAGCACGTCCTTCATCACCCCGACCCGCTCGCCGCGCCGCAGCCGGCCGTGCCCGGCGGCCTCGGCCTCCTCCTGGTAGAGGTCCATCAGGCGGCGGACGATCTGGTCGTCGGTGTTCATCAGGATCGGCACCACACCCTCGCGGGCACAGAACCGGAAGGTGTCCTCGCTGAAGCTGAACGGCTGGAACACCGGCGGGTGCGGGTGCTGGTACGGCTTCGGGGCGATGCCGACCTCCTGCACCACGCCGTTCTCGTCGAGGCCACGGCCGAAGCTGCGGACCGCGTCGTAGGGAAACTCCAGGCCCTTGGGCGGGATCGTCCACTGGGCGCCGGTGTGCGAGAAGGTCTCGGTGGTCCACGCCTTCTTGAGGATCTCCCAGTGCTCCTCGAACAGCGCCCGGTTGCGCACGTCGTTGGCGCCGGCGTCGGACAGCGTCCCGCCGACCCCGAACGGCTGGCCCATGATCTCGGCCCACCGCTTCTGGAAGCCGCGCGCGATCCCGACGAAGGTCCGGCCCCGGGTCATGTGGTCGAGCATCGCCAGGTCCTCGGCCAGCCGCAGCGGGTTGTGGAACGGCAGCACGTTGGCCATCTGGCCGACCCTGATGTGCTTGGTCTGCATGGCCAGGTACAGGCCCAGCATGATCGGGTTGTTGGAGACCTCGAAGCCCTCGACGTGGAAGTGGTGCTCGGTGAACGACAGTCCCCAGTAGCCGAGTTCGTCGGCCGCCTTGGCCTGCTGGGTGAGCTGCCAGAGCATGTTCTGGTAGTTCTGCCGGTTCACCCCGGACATGCCCTTGAGCACCTGGTCATGGCTGCCGACGGTCGGCAGGTAGAAGAGGATGGACTTCACTGGTGGTCCTTTCGCGCCGCGCTGCGACGCCGCGGCTGGATACGGAGGAGGGTGGGGTCGACGGTGGCACCGGGTTCTTGCGAATCGTTTGACGCGCCACCTGTCGGCCGACCGGCCCCGGCGGCGGCCGGCGCGGCCGGGCGGGTGGCGGCGCGGAGCGGGACGTCCAACGGGCGCCAAGGCGTCGCTGACAGCCTGGTGGCGGGCCTCATCCGATCCGAAGGAGCTCGCTTTGAACCCAGCAACTGCCACCGCCCCCGGTGCGACCGGCACCGGGCTCGCGGCCGCGGACCGCGCGACGCTCATCCACCCCACGCTGCCGGCCCACCGGACGGACCGCACCGTCCTGGTCTCCGGCGCGGGCTGCCGGGTCACCGACGCGGCCGGCCGCGAGTACCTGGACGCCTCCGCCGTCCTCGGCGTGACCCAGGTGGGCCACGGCCGCGCGGAGCTCGCCCGGGCCGCCGCCGACCAGATGACCCGGCTGGAGTACTTCCACACCTGGGGCACCGTGACCAACGACCGTGCGGTGGAACTCGCCTCCCGGCTCGCCGAGTTGGCCCCGGATCCGCTGCGCCGGACGTACTTCACCAGCGGGGGCGCGGAGGGCAACGAGATCGCGCTGCGGATGGCGCGGCTGTACCACCACCGGCGCGGCGAGCCGCAGCGCACCTGGATCCTGGCGCGCACGATGGGCTACCACGGCATCGGCTACGGCAGCGGCGGCGTGTCCGGATTCCCGGTCTACCACAACGGGTTCGGCCCCAGCATGCCGAACGTGCACTTCCTGACACCGCCGCACCCCTACCGCGAGGAGCTGTTCTCCGGCACGGACGTCACCGAGTTCTGCCTGGCCGAACTGCGGGAGTCGATCGAGCGGATCGGACCGGAGCGGATCGCCGCGATGATCGGCGAACCGGTGATGGGCGGCATCGGCGCGGTCGTCCCGCCGGCCGACTACTGGCCGCGCGTCGCCGAACTGCTGCGCTCCTACGGCATCCTGCTGATCCTGGACGAGGTCATCACCGGGTACGGCCGCACCGGGCACTGGTTCGCGAGCGAGCACTTCGGGGTGGTGCCCGACATCCTGGTCACCGCCAAGGGCCTCACCTCGGGGTACATCCCGCACGGCGCCGTGCTGGTCACCGACACGGTCGCCGACGCCATCACCGCCGAGCAGGGCTTCCCGGTGGGCTACACCTACACCGGGCACCCGACCGCGTGCGCCGTCGCGCTGGCCAACCTGGACATCATCGAACGCGAGGGGCTGCTGGCCAACGCCACCGCCGTCGGCGCTCATCTGCGAGGCCGGCTGGCGCAGTTGCTGGACCTGCCGGTGGTCGGGGAGGTCCGCGGGGTCGGGCTGATGCTGGCCGTCGAGCTGACCTCGGACCGGGCGGGCCGGCGCCCGCTGCCGCACGGCACCACCGAGGTGGCGGACGCGCTGCGCGAGCAGGCCGGCATCATCCTGCGGGCCAACCCGTACGCGCTGGTGATCAACCCGCCGCTGGTGTTCACCCGGCAGGACGCGGACCAACTCGTCGAGGGCCTGCGGTCGGTGCTCTCCCGGGTGGACCCCGACGGACACGTGCGCTGACCGGTCGACGGAGCCGGTCCGCGGCGGCAGCGAGGCGGACCGACCGCGCTGCCGCCGCGGGCTATCGCGTCCCGGCGAGCAGCGCGGCGAACGGCCACTGCGGCCGCCGCAGCACGTACTCGCCCCGCAGCTCGATCTCGTCGGCCATGGTCCGTACCGTCGCACGGGCCAGGTCCGGCATCCCGGCGTGGTGCTCCGCATCGGCGAGCAGCCCCAGGTGCAGGGCCCGCCGGAACACCGTGCCGGACCGGGAGGCCGCGTCCAGGGCCCAGCGCATCCGCCGCAGGCCGATGCCGGGCCGGCCGCGGTGCACCTCGGCCCAGCCGAGCAGGACGGCGAGCATGTACTGCCAGTGGCTCAGCTGGCAGCGCACGGTCAGGTCGACCCCGGCGGTGCTGGCCTGCCAGGCCCGTTCCACGTCCCCGTCGAGCACGGCCAGCAGCGCGTCGGCGTACAGTGCGAAGGCGCGGTCCCACGGCCGGTCGCAGCTGTCCGACTCGGAGAACTGCAGCAGTTCCTCGCGGTAGCGTTCGGCGGCCGCGGTGTCGCCGAGCAGGACGTGGCTGACGGCCAGGTGGGCCCGGTAGTTGATCCTGGGGTCGCTGCGGGACAGGCCCATGAACCGGTCCGGCCGTTCCTTCTCGCCCTGCGCGTCGACCAGCGGGAGCCCGCACTCCAGTTCGGCGACGGCCTCTTCCAGTCGGCCGGCGGTGTACCGCAGCACGCCCTTGCCGTAGCAGGCGGCCGTTCGGGCCTCGGTCCCGCCGCCGTGCTCGGCCAACTCGTCCAACAGCGCGACCAGTCCGGACACCCGGGGGTGGTCGCCGCCGGCCAGGTGCATGATGACCCGGGAGGCCAGCAGCGCGGTCGGCCGGGTGTTGTCGAGGGTCCTCTGCAGCACCTCCACCCGGGCACAGGCATCCGTGACCGCCGGCGACCCGTACCCGCGGGTCATGGACTGCAGCCAGACGACCCGCTTCTGCAGCTCCAGTTCGGCCGCGACGGATCGGTCCCGGGGCTGCCCGTGCAGCACGTCGATGGCATGCGACAGCCAGGCGTAGGCCTCGGAGTGCAGCAGCCGGCGCTCGGCGAGGTCGGCCAGGCCGACCAGGGGCTGCACCGCCTCGTGCAGATCGAGTTCCTGCGCCGCCCGGCCGCAGTGGTAGCCGATGGTCTCGGCGCAGTCGGCGCGGGCCGTGCCGACCGCGCCGTCGGCCAGCGCACCCGCCACCCGGTGGTGCAGCCGGGCGCGGTGGACCGGGTCGAGGTCGGCGAGCAGCATGTCCCGCACCAGGCCCTGGGCGAACCGGAAGCCGTGCGGGTCTACCGGGTCAGGACTCAGCAGCCCGCTGTGCAAGGCCTCGTTGATCAGGCCCGGCGATTCGCCCAGCCCGGCCAGCACGTCGGTGAGCAGCCGGCGGTCCACGGTCGGGCCGATCACCGCACAGGCCTGCAGCACCTGGGTGACGCCCTCCGGACACTCTGCGAGGCGCGAACGCAGCACCAGGCGCAGGTCGAAGGAGACCGCGGCGGTCGGTTCGGCGGAGTCGGCCACGGCGCCGGCCGACGGCCGCAACTTGGTGAGCAGGTACGGATTGCCGCCGGTGGCACGGTGCGCGGCCGACACCAGGTCCCAGGTGACCGGCTCGCCGTCGGTGCGGTCGATCAGCGCCCTGGTCTCGGCGAGCGAGAGCACGTTGAGGTGCATGTACTCGGCGGCGACCTCCTGGAGCAGGTCGGCCACCGCGCGCCCGAGTTCGGGGCGCAGGGCGAGCCGGTGCTCCCGGACGGTCGCGACCACCAGCAGGTCGGTGTCGCGGATCTCCTTGGTGAGCAGCTGGAGCAGGGCCAGGGTGCGAGTGTCGGCGAGGTGCAGGTCCTCCAGGAAGAGCGCCAGCGGGCGGCGGGCGGCCGTCAGCAGGGCCTGGCAGACCGCGTCCTGGTAGGCCAGGTGCTGGGCGGGAGAGAGTGTCGCCTCGGCGCCCGCGAGGCCCGGTGTCCGGTCCGGGCGCAGCATGCCGAGGGCGTCCAGGACCGGCTCGGGCAACGAGGCCAGCTCGTGCGCCCTGGTGCGGCGCAGCTTGCGGACGACCCGGGTCCACAGCCAGTAGTCCGGGAGTTCGGGTCCGGCGGCGCAGTGCGCCCAGAGGGTGTCCATGCCGGCGGCCGGCAGTCCGCTCTCCAGTTCCTGGAGCAGCCGGGTCTTGCCGACGCCCTGTTCACC
Organism: Kitasatospora sp. NPDC057940; assembly: GCF_042887425.1. Classification (NCBI taxonomy): domain Bacteria; kingdom Bacillati; phylum Actinomycetota; class Actinomycetes; order Kitasatosporales; family Streptomycetaceae; genus Kitasatospora; species Kitasatospora sp. NPDC057940. Next base: position 155,419 of record NZ_JBHVPH010000011.1, on the reverse strand, counting down.
GATCACCAGGACGGTACGGCCGCGGCGGCCCGGCCCGGTCAGCGCCCGGAGGGTGTCCAGCTCCCGGGTCCGGCCGACCAGGTGCCCGGCCGGTGCGGGGAGCGGCACTGGGGCCCGCGCGGGGCGCGGCGGTCCGGGCGCGGGCGCGGGGGTCGGGTCGGGCGGCCGCAGGGCGTCGACGTCGGTGACCACGGTGAGGCGGGGGCGGGGGGCGGCCGGGGAAGCGGCCGGCCGGCCCGCGTACACGAGGTCCTGACGCAGGATCGCCCCGTGCAACTCCTGGAGTTCCTTGCTGGTGTCGGCGCCCAGCTCCTCGGCGAGGTGTGCGCGGATCCGTTCGAAGGTCAGCAGCGCCTCGGCGGGCTGGCCGCAGTGGTACTGCGCCAGCATGAGTTGGCAGCCGAGGCGTTCAAGCATCGGGTTGCGCCGGACCTCGTCGTCGAGTTCGCGCACCACCTCGTCGTAGCGGGCGAGGCCCAGGCAGGCGTCGGCCCAGGTCTGCAGGCCCATCAGGCGCAGCTGTTCGAGCCGGGCGGACTCCAGCTGGGCGAAGTCATAGGCGGCCAGCTCCCCGTACGGGGTGCCGTGCCACAGACCGAGCGCGTCGTCGGTGGTGCTGCGGGCCGCGGCCAGGTCTCCACGGGCGAACTGCTCGCGCCCGCTCTCGACCGCGGACTGGAACCGGCTGGCGTCGATGCAGCACCGATCGACCTCCAGGACGTAGCCGGGGGCCTGGTAGCGCAGGGCCAGCAAGCGGTCCTTGGGCGGTCCGGGGGCGTGGTTGTCGATCGCCTTGCGCAGCCGGGAGACGTACGACTGGAGGGTGCCGACCACCGCCTGCGGCGGCGAGGATCCCCAGATGGCGTTGATGATCCCGGAGACCGACACCACCCGGCCCGCGTTGATCAGCAGCAGTGCCAGCAAAGCCCGTTGCCGCGGTGGGCCCAGGTCCAGCTCCCGTCGGCCGGCCTGCACCGACATCTGTCCCAGCACCCGGATCGGCGCGGGGGTCCGTAACACGAGATCGGCAGCTGCGTGGTCAACTTGGCTCATCTCATCACATCCCGTCAAGCAAGACAGCTGGTGCATCCGCGATGGCCGCAGGAGTGAGCCCGCGTCACGGCGCGATTCAGGTAATGTCCGAACATGGCCGGGGATGTCGCGGCAGCCAGCCGTACGGGGGTACGAACGGCGGGGGCCTCAGGGAGTCGCCGGTCCTGTGTGGTGGCCACTCCCTGCCGTCACCGACAGTTGCTGATCCGACGGTGCTGGGGGGCCGGGGAGGGCGCGGGAGCCGTCGACGGGAGTGGTGCCGGGCGCTCTCAGGCCAGGCGTCTGGAGGTGGTGCGACGAGGACGGCGTGGGGCGGAAATGGTGGTGCCTCCCTTGGCGCGACCAGCCGTGACCCGTATGCGTACGACACGGCGGAGCAGCTCGGGGCTTAGCCATGTCACTGTCATATGAATCATGAACGCTGCCAGGCTACCCCGGATGAGAGGGTCATAAAACCCACCATCGGACAGGGATACGTGTCCATCTTGACGGCTACGGAAGGTGACAGGAACGGGTCCGCGCCGGAGCACCGCACGCGGGTACGGGGGGAGCCGCCGGGCCGTCACAAGAGCGGTTTGGCAGGCGGGTCGGGCTGGAGCTGGGGCCGGATCAGGGGGACGTGGCGGTCTCCTTGCTGCCGGGCACGGCCTCGGCCCGGCGGTCCCCGCGCAGCCGGGCCAGCAGCAGGTGGCCCCCGGCGCAGACCACGGCCAGGCACAGGCAGGCACCCCACACCGTCGCGGTGCCGGAGGTCTCGATCACCCGGCTGCTGAGCACCGGCGCCAGCGCCACCGACACGCTCCAGGTCGACAGGAACCAGCCCTGGTAGCCGCCCTGCCGGCCGGGTGGCGACAGCGCGGCCACCAGCGCCATGCAGGTCGGCCAGACCACGATCTCGCCGAGGCTCCACAGCACGACAGTCGCCCCGTACCCGGCGGTGCCGTGCACGGCGGCGGTCAGCCCCATGCCGAGGCCGGTCACCAAGGTCGCCGCGGCCAGCGCGTACTCCGGCCGCAGCCGCCCCGCCAACCGGGTCAGCGGGAGCTGGAGCACTGCGATGACCAGGCCGTTCATCATCATCGCCGCGCCGTAGTCGGCGGCGGACAGCCCGTCCGCCGTCATCGCCAGCGGCAGTGCCACCAGCGGCTGTTGGAAGATCAGCCCGAGCAGCAGCACCGAGCCCAGCAGGACCAGGAACGCCGGCGCCCGGCGCACCGCCGCCGCCCCGGCCGCGCCCGCCGCCCGGCCGGTGCCCGGCGGCGGCCGGGTCTCCGGCACCCGCAGGTAGACCATGACACCGGCGAGCAGATTGGCCAGCGCGTTGACCAGGAACAGCAGCAGGAAGCCGTGGGACGCCGCGAGACCCGCCGTGACGGCGGCCGCCGAGAAACCCAGGTTGGTCGCCCAGTAGATCAGCGCGTACGCCCGCGGCAGGTCCTCGGGTGCCACCAGGTCCGCGACGGCCGCCGCCCGCGCCGGGCGGGTGGCGTTCAGGCCCACCCCCACCGTGAGGGTGAACAGCAGGACCGGCGCCCGGCCGTGGGCCAGGCCGAGCCCCAGCATGCCGATGACGGTGAGGACTTCACTCGCCAGCAGCACCGTCCGCCGCCCGACCCGGTCCGCCAGGATGCCGCCGAACAGCGAGGCGATCCCGCTGCCAACCCCGAACGTGGTCAGGGTCAGGCCGGTGAAGAAGACCGAGTAGCCGCGCACTGTGGTGAGGTAGATCGCCATGAACGGCACCACGAAGCCGCCCGCGGAGGTGACCAGCGTCCCGCCCCAGAGCCACCAGAACGGGCCCGGAAGCCCCCACGGTGCCCTGGCCGTCCGGGTCGGCACGTCAGTTCTGCCCTTCGTACTCGACCCTGAGGGTCCGTGAGAGATGGTCACGGAACTCCACCGCCGCAGCGTCCGAGGGGTGCTGCGACAGCACGATCGCCGGGTACCCCGACCAGTCCGGGTACGGCCGCAGCAGCGCACCGGGGCCGACGGTCTGCGCCACGTGGTCCACGCAGGGCTCTTCGCGCACCTCGTCCAGGCCGTGCACCCGGGCGATCCGGCCGCCGCTGCCCACCGGCACCAGGTAGGCCGCCGCGTGACCGGTGCCCACCGGCTCGCCGGTCCAGCACTCGGGTTCCCGGCCGAGGTGGATGCGGATCGCCTCCGCCGCGAGGTCGATCCCGCTGCTGACGTGCACCAAGTGGTGCATGAACCCGCCGCCGCCGATCCGCGCCCCCATCTCCAGCAGGACCGGCCGGGTGCCCGAGATCAGGCGCAGTTCGGTGTGGGTGGTGCCCTCGGTGATGCCGAAGGCGTGGTGAGCGCCGACCACCTCGCGCTCGACGGCCGCCAGCACGTCGGCCGGGAGCTGGGCGGGGGCCCGCAGCGTGGTCTCCTCGAAGTACGGTCCGCTCAACTCCCCCTTGTAGCTGATGGCGCAGACCCGGACCCGGCCGCGGTGCACCAGCGACTCGGCGGAGATCTCGGGACCGTCCAGGTACTCCTCGACCAGCACCCCGCAGCCCTCGGCCGCCGCGCCGTCGTACCCGAGGTGGGCGTTGCACAGCGCCCAGGTGGCGCGCACCGCCCGCTCCAGCTCCTGGGCCGAGTCGACCCGGATCACGCCGAGGCTCGAGTAGCCGTTGGCAGGCTTGACCACGACCGGGAAGCGCAGGCCCGCCGCGTCCGCCCAGTCGTCCGGGTGGCCGACGGCGACGAACCCCGGGACGGCCAGGCCGGCGGCGCGCAGCAGCCGGCGCATGCTGCGCTTGTCCCTGACCACCTCCGCCGCCTCCTCGGTCAGTCCGGTGAGCCCGAGCACCCGCGCGGCCCGGGCGACAAAGGGGACGGCCTTCTCGTTGCCCGCCATGATCCCGTCGAACGGCTCGCGGCCGAACCGCTCCACCAGCGCGGCCAGCGCCGCGTCGGGGTCCCCGTCGACGTCCAGCGGCAGGAGTTCGACCACCCCGGCGGCCTTACGGGCCCGCTCGACGTCGTCGTCCCCCCGGGGCACCAGGATCAGGTCGGCACCGGCGCGCTCCGCGGCCCCGAACACCCAGGGAAGAGCGGAGAACTGACCGACCAGGACGAGTTTCGGGAGCTGCCGCATAGGGATCTCCGTACGAGAGTGGTAGACGTGGGGGTGCCCGGCGACCGGGCGCCCGCCACGGCCGTTCGACCGGCCCGGTTCGCGGGCCGCGTCCGGGCGGCCGCGCGGAACACGACGCAGCCTTTCCCAGCACTCTTGGCGGATCCTTGCAAACGGTTTGACGTCCCGGTTCGAGCTCCCGGGCGGGAGCGGACCGCGGTGGCCGCCGCCTCCTGAGATCGCGGCGCGGCCTGCCGCCCACCCTCGTCCGCAAGCAGACCGTCGATGCGGTGCGAGGCATCGACTTCGACGTGGCCGCGGGGGAACCAGCCGGTTTCCTGGGCCCCAACGGGGCCGGCAAGACCAACGTGACGGCTCCCATCAGCTTCACTTCCTAAGCGGGTTCCTCACCGATAGACCTCTCATCGGCGAGGGCGGGTTCTTGCCGACGAGCAGACCGCCTGACCCTGAAACACGAAGAAGCCCCTCCCCTTTCAGGGACGGGCTTCTTCGTGTTTCAGGCCGGCTTTCGGTGCCTGCCAACCGACTTCTTACGGACCGGCGGTGGCGCTCCTTGAACCACCCCGTCACCCGAGATGCCGTGCAGGAACCTCTGGGCGCTCGCGTAGTTCTCGGCGTAGCCCTCAGGAGTCCACTGGTAGCCGTCCCAGCGGAGGAGGAGACGCGGAAGGTCCGGGTGGAGGTGAGAGGGCCGGTTCTCGTGACCGACGATGACGGCCTTCAACTGACCCACCGGGCGCAGGCGTCGATCCCGTCGCTCCGCCCACTGTGACAGCGATTCGTCGTCCATCCAGGCTTCCTTCACTCCCGCAGTCCGCCACCAGGCTACCGGCGGCCCTCCCCCAACAGACGTCGATCCGCGCCCTCACATTCCAGAAGCCGTCCTGGTCGTGCCCCTGGCCGCTCTTCGAGTCCTGGTTCGCGGTGCTTTTGGTCTCGGTTCCCGCACTGATAACCACCTGGCCTGGAGGGAGATTTCGTGGTGCGCGCCAGTGCTGACGCCGGCTCCCGCCCCCGGGGTCGCCGGGGGCGGGAGTTTCAGGCCCACCCGGGTTGTCCGTCCGTGACGTGTGACGGCTCCAGGGCGGGGGTTCCGGCCGGGGGATCAGGACTCCGCCGGCCGGTGGATTGAGGGGGACGGCCGCTCCCCGCCGGAAGGGGGGACTGGCGGGGAGCGGTGTGACTCGACGAGGGCCTGGCACCAACCCACCCTCGGAGCCGACCGGCAGGGAAGTAGGCCCGCCGGTACTCACCCGTCCGCGGCCGTCTTTCGCGGACGGGCGTTGAACCCCGTCGTCGCAGAGGATGAGTGCTCGCGCTGCGACGACGGGAGCCTGTCAGTCCGGCGGGTCCGGTTCCCACCCGCACCACACGCCGGCCGGGGTGACCACCATCCACTCGCGCCCGCCGCCCTGCTCGCGCTGCGGCCGGGCGGCCGGCTCGGCCTTGAGTCCCATACGCACTCGGATTGCGGCCAGTTCCTCAGGAGTACATCGGAGGTCTCGCGGAGCGGCGGAGATGCCCGCCAACACGCCTGTTGCGGCGACCAGTTCGACGTTCACGAGAGCGGCCGACGGTGCGGGTTGCACCCGGCGCCGGGCGCGATCTCCCGGGGGTCGCACCGCCGCAGTTGGTCGGGCCTGGTCGTCCACTCCTGTCCCCCGCCGATCGGCCTCAGGAAGGCCGCCCCGCAGAGGATCTCCATGAAGACCCCCTCTCGGGGCCTGCCGTCGGCGTCACGGTGCGCCAGGTCCTGCACCACCTCGTTGCGGACGAGGTCGGGCAGCGTGGATTTCGGGTCTTCGGACATGGGGGGCTCCGATCCGTAGTGCGATGACTACTCAGGGGCACCAACTGTCCTCTAGGCTTGACGGGTGTTCAACCTGACGGATCTGCTTGCTGAGTAGAAAGTTTGGCCCATGAACAGGTCTGAGCTAGACCCCGCCGCCTCCCCCCAGGCCAAGTTCGGCGCGTTCCTCCGCAGTTCGCGCGAGGAACGGCGGTGGACACAGAAGGACGTGGCAGAGATGATCGGCTGTTCCCCAACCCACATCTCGCATCTGGAAAATGGTCACCGACGCCCGACTCCACGCGTGGCACGGCAACTTGACACTGCATTTGGGATGGATCGGGTCTTCACCAATAAGGCGCTTGAGGTCGATTCTTCGACTCTCCTTGAGGGGTTCCCGGCGTACGTGGCCAAGGAATCGAAGGCTCGGGAGCTTCGGCTGTTCACCTTGGGCATCGTGCCGGGGGTACTTCAAACCATGGAGTATGCACGGGCCATTGCAGCGGCAGCCGTAGACCGAGGCAGCATCACAGAGGATCAGGCCGCTGAACGGGTGCGATATCTTGAGCGTCGACAAGCGAAGTTGAACCGTGAGCCTCCGCCCGTGATCCACGCCGTTCTGGATGAGAGCTGCCTCCGTCGGCCGGTCGGCGGCGATGCGGTGATGGCAGCCCAGTTTGACCGTTTGCTCAGCTTTGCCCGCCTGCCGCACACCGTGCTTCAGGTCGCCCCGTTCTGCATAGGGGAAGCCAGGGCTTTCGATCTCCCCGTGTACATCCTCACCCTGGCCGACCGCTCCCTGATGTCGTACGCCGAGAGTGCCCAACAAGGGAACCTGGAGCGGGACAGCGACGCTGTACAGCCCATGCTCACGACCTACTATCAACTACAGGCCCGAGCACTCTCGCAGGATGCGTCCGTGGCCCTGATCACGCAGCTAAGAGAGGATCTACCGTGACCGCCGAGCCTCAGTGGTTCAAGTCTTCGTACAGCAGCAACGGCGGCGAGTGCGTCGAGGTAGCCGGGAACCTGGTCGCAGAGGGTGCCGTTCCCGTCCGCGACTCCAAGGACCCCGAGGGGCCTGCTCTCATGTTCCCGGCTTCGGCTTGGTCGTCCTTCGTCTCCGCCGTCCGCTCCGGCGAGTTCGGCGACGTCTGACGTACGCGCGCTGCCCCGAGACCCCGCCACCCCTCTCCGGAGTGGCGGGGTCTCCTGGCTGACCGCTCCCTGATGAAGATGTTGAAAGCGCGCCCGGCTCGGGCAGCCGGAGCAAGATCTTCAAAAGGCTTCCAGGGATCCGGCCGCTGACTTCGGGTCAGGTCCGCTTGCGGCTCGCGATCTCGTCAGCGAGCTGCTGCACCTGGGCGGGGTCCGCGTCCCGGGCGAGGGCGACGTAGTGGTCCATGACGGCCGGCCGGTAGCGCACGGGGAACGTCTGTCCCGGGGCGAGTCGGGTGAGCTCGGTGATCGTGAGGTTTTCGTCCGCGATACCGCGGAACGAGATGCCGCCAGCGGTCTCCACGTCGAGCATCAGGACCACGCGTGGATTGCTGTTGACCTCCCGCCAGTCGACGAGAACGCCGAGCGCAAGCGCCCCCGTACGCAGTTCCGCATTGCGCTTCCGTGCCTCACTGCTCAGGACCGGGTTCGGGGCGACGCCCGGGAAGTCGGGCCCGACACCGAGCGATTCCCGACTCAGGTCGGGCCTGAGCTGCGCCATCATATCGTTGAGCTTCTTCCGCGAACCGAACATCCTGGCCCCTCCCTCACACCGGTGCCGGACTCTCGGCCTGGCGCTTCGCCTTCTCCGCGATCGTACGTCGCGGCCGTTCCCGACCTCCGGCGCATCGCGCCGTCCCGATGGGGTCGCCGTCTGCGGTCGCGGACGGACTCGGTCGGTGCACCCGCCTGTCGGACGAGCCACGTCCGCACGCCGAGAGGAGGACCAAGCCGTGATCGATACTGACCCCAACAGTGCGTCCCGGGCAAGACCGTACGGTGCCGCGATCCTGTGCGGAGAGAGGAGACCCCGTCACGCCTTTTCCGGAGTGGCGGGGCTTCGCCGTGAACTGGGCGGGTTCCAGGCGTCAGGAGTCCCTGCGGTCGGCAATACTGGGGTGTCCGGGGGCAATACGGGCAGGGAGGCGCGGTGGGCGGGACGGCCGGATTCGCCGTGGTGGTGTTCGGCGGCCTGGGCGGCGTGGTCGCCTACCTCGCCGGGGTGGTCGGCCTACGCGACCTCCGGCGGCTGCGCCGGGTCGGCGTCCCGGCCCTGGCCCTGGTGCGCGCCCGCATCCCCACCCACGAGGACCGCGCGCTGCCGCCGCGCCCGCTGCTGCAGTTCGAGACCGAGGACGGCCGGGTGGTGGAGGTCTTCTCCCCTGTCCCGTCCACCCCTCGCCACCCGCTGCCGGACGGCGGCCACGTGCAGGTCCGCTACGACCCGGCCGACCCCCGGCAGGTCCTGGTGGAAGGCCGCGAGCGCAGACGCCTGGAGTACGGCTTCGTGGCGCTCGGGCTGCTGATGGTGCTGGCCGCGATCACACTGGCGGTCGCCGTCCTGTGAGGCTGCCCGCCTGAATCGTCCTCAAGGACGAGGCCGAGGCCGCTTTCGCGATGACGCCGCCGCACGCCCGCACGTGGGGCCAGCCCGGACACACACCCTCATACACGCCCGACCTCAACCCCGTCGAAAGCCTCTGATCGCTCCTGCGCCGCGGCGTGGTCGAGCCGATTCCGCGGCACCGCCGGAACACCGGCGCTCCGGCGGTTCGGCGGTTCGGCGGTTCGGCGGTTCGGCGGTTCGGCGCTCCGGCGGTTCGGCGGTTCGGCGGTTCGGCGGTTCGGCGGTTCGGCGGTTCGGCGGTTCGGCGGTTCGGCGGTTCGGCGGTTCGGCGGTTCGGCGGTTCGGCCACGGTATTCCTACGCCCCCGTCGCCGGCCGGAACAGCCGGGGCGAATATGACGCCCAGTCATCGGAAAGTCACGCATTTCCATGGGCGGCGTACATCCGCGATATTCGCGGCCCGATTCCCACGGACGGATCTCCGTAGCCGGTTCGTCACGCCACGCATTCACTCCGCCCGGAATTCCACGCGCGAAACGCGGCCCGCGCGGGCCTTCCGGACGGGCCCTCGGGCAGGCCTTCGGGCAGGCCTTCCGGACGGCGCGCCGACACCCGGGCCACCGACCCGACCTCGGCTAGACGTCGAGGGCGGCCTCGATGCGCTTGAGACCGTGCCGGGCGAGCGCGAGGTTGGCGCGCGAGCGGTCCAGCGCCAGGTAGAGGAAGAGCGAACCGTGACTGCGGTTCAGCGGGCGGATCAGGTGGTACTGGGTGCCGAGGGTGATCAGGATGTCCTCGATGACATCGTCGATCGACAGCGCGGCCAAGGCGCGTATCTTCGCACGAACGACCTCGGTGTTGGCGGCGGCCGCAATCTCCAGGTCGAGCTGCGGCCCCCCGCCGAGGGACCCGAGCGACATACCGCTCTCGTAGTCGGCCACGGCCACTCCGATGGCCCCCTCGATGGCCATCGCGCCCTTGAGTGCGTCGTCAATGTTCATGCGCTGTTCGTCCTTTGCGTGACTTCCGGGCAGAACTCCCGTGTGCGGGAACAAAATAGCAAGAAGTCACCGGTTGTGGTCGCCTCGTGAAAATGATGGAATAAAGTACGCTACCGGGGTTCAGAACGTGAAGGGGTACTGGTGCGCGCACTCGAAGCTTCTCTCTCCGATGTGCTCGGCTCCCCCGGAGTGGTCGGTGCCGCGCTCGTCGACGCCGTCACAGGTCTCAGCTACCAGTCCGCCGGGGACCACCGGCTGCTCGGGACCGGGGCCGAACTCGCCGAGCTGACCAACCTGATCGGCGAGCGGCTGTACGAGGCAGGGGCGGAGAGCGAGTTGGAGAGCCTGGTGGTCACCAGCACCCGCCATCACCAGGTCGTCCAGGTGGTGTCCCGGAAGGGCGACCCCCTGCTGCTGGCCACCGTGCTGGACCGGGAACGGACCAACCTGGCGCTGGCCGTCCGCCAGACCGCCGACCGCGCGCAGGACTTGCTGGCATGACCGACCCGTCCCACGACACGGCGCCGCCCGCCAGGCCCGCAGCTCCCCCGGCGCCGGCTCCGCCCACCGCGCGCAACGTGCCCGCGCTGCTGCTCGCGCTGCGCCGGACGGAGTTCACCGGCTCGGTCACCGTCTCCAGCGCACCGGGCGGCACGATCCACCTGGAGCAGGGCCTGGTCACCGCGATCGAGACCCCCGGGGCCCCGACCGCCGAGACCCTGCTGCTGAAGTCCCGGCGCGTCGGCGAGGAGGAGTGGGCGTCCGCCGAGGTGGCCGCGTCCGCCGGCCGGCCGGCGGACGCTCCCCCGACCTGGGGCGGCGACCTCGGCGCGGCCCTGGTGGCTCAGGGGTCGATCGGCGCCGCCGAGCTCGAAGCCGTCTGCGCCGCCGCCGCCTTCGACGGGGCCTTCGCCCTGGTGCTGAGCCCGCCCGGCAGTTGGGAGACGGCCGAGGCGGCGCCGTCTGCCAGGATCGCGCTGCGCCCGGGCATCGAGCCGGAGCGGCTCTTCGAGGAGACCGCCCGGCGGACGGCCCTGCTGGCCCGCCTCTGGGGGCCTCCCGGCGAACTGGCCCGCATCCGGATCCGTCCTGCCGCCCGGGCCGAATCGGGCGCGCTGCGGATCCCGGTCCGCTACCGGGAGATCCTGGCCGCCGCCACCGGCCGCCGCACCGCGCGCGACCTTGGCTTCGCCCTGGGACGCGGTGTGTTCGCGGTGCTCCTCGACGTCGTACGGATGGACGCCCGGCACCTGCTCCACCGGGAACCGGCGCACCCGACTCCCCTGGCACCGAGCGTGGCCCCTCGCGTGCCGACGGGCGAACCGCCGCCGGCCGGCACCGGGCCGCTGCCGCGCCGCGTCCGCACCGGACGCGGCGCGGGTGGTCCGGGCGGCCCCGGCGGCCTGCCCGCCCGATCCGAGGGAGCGGCGGCCGCTTCCGACGGTCCACCGAACGCACACCGCGCCGAACACACCGCGCGCACCGAGACGACCCAGCAGAGCGAGAAGAGCGCACCATGAGCAGCCAGACACCGACCGCCGTGCTGGTCGACGAGTTGAAGTCCCTCCGCGACCGGGTCATGGGCATCTCGGAGAGTGTCATCTCCACCACCGACGGCCTGTTGGTGGCCGCCGACACGGCCACCGTCCACGCCGAGTCGGCCGCCGCCCTGTCGGCCGCCATGCTCGGCCTCGGCCGGCGCACCGCGGCCGAGGTCGGCGTGGGCGGCCTGCGCGACGTGGTCACCCGCTGCAACAGCGGCTACGTCGTGGTGCTGGCCATCGGGGAGCAGGCACTGCTGATGATCCTGGGAGACGAGGGCCTCGACGTCGCCGGCCTGCACCGCGAGTCGCCCGCCACGGTCCGCCGCCTGAGCGAGCTGCTCGGGATGGTCCCCGCGGTCTAGGGCCTCTCTTTCGGATCACGCCGGGCGCGCGACGTGATCCGAAAGAGAGCCCCTGGGGGACACGCCTCAGGGGCCTGTCCGGGTTGCACTCCCAGCTGAGGAACGGTCCTGGCCCGGCGCCCGCCGAGGGCAGCCGGGTGAGCGGCGGCCGACGCCCGAAGGCCGTCGCGTACGGCCTTCCCCTTCGTGCCGGTGCCGAGCGGCGGCGCCGATGCCGACCGCGCCCGCGGCGGCGGGAGAAGCCTCCCAAGTCGCGTGGGCAGGGCATGGGTTCGCGGCCGGCGGCCGGGACGTCCGTCGCGGCCGGAAGCAATCCCGGGGGTGGAACTCCCTGCAGCCGGAAGCACGTTGGTCGGGACGTGACTGAACTTCGATCCCTCGGCTCGTCCGACCTCCTCGTCTCGCCGCTCTGCCTCGGAGGCAACGTCTTCGGCTGGACCGCCGACAAGGCCCAGTCGTTCGCGGTGCTCGACGCGTACCTCGCCGGCGGCGGCAACTTCATCGACACCTCCGACTCGTACATGAACTACTTCGCCGGCAACGAGCCGGGGCAGTCCGAGAGCATCATCGGCGACTGGCTCGCCGCCCGCCGCAATCGCGACGACGTGGTCGTCGCCACCAAGGTCGGCGACCACCCCGAGTACCCGGGCCTCGCGCCCGCCAACATCAAGGCCGCCGTCGAGGAGTCCCTGCGGCGGCTGCGTACCGACCACATCGACGTCTACTACACCCACTTCGACCGGGACGAGTCCATCCCCGTCGGCGAGATCATCCTCGCTCTCGACGGTCTCGTGAAGGCCGGCAAGGTGCGTGCCATCGCGGCCTCCAACATCAGCCCCGAACGGCTCTCCGCATCGCTGGCCTTCTCCGACCGCGAAGGACTGGCCCGCTACGTGGCCCTGCAACCGCAGTACAACCTCGTCTCGCGCGACACCTACGAGGGCGCCCGGCGGGACGTCGTACAGCGCGAGGGGCTGGCCTGCGTTCCGTACTTCGCACTGGCCTCCGGCTTCCTCACCGGCAAGTACCGCCCCGGGAAGAGCACCGACAACGTGCGCGACGTCCCCGGACTCGCCGGTGGCTACGCGGACACGGAACGCGGCGTGAAGGTGCTCGACGCGTTGGAGCGGATCGCGACGGCGCGGGGGGTGGAGATGGCCACCGTGGCGCTGGCCTGGCTCGGACGGCAGCCCACCGTGACCTCGCCGATCGCCTCCGCGCGCACCGTCGAGCAACTGCCGGCGCTCTTCGCCGCGCAGGACCTGCACCTGTCGGACACCGAGCTGCGGACTCTGACGACCGCCTCCTCCTGACCGGGTGCGGGTCCTGGTGATCAGGGGGAGGCGACGCTCCCTGACTGCCGGGGATGCACCCCCGGCCAAGTCGACCTGGCCCGCTGCATCCTGACCCGGCGTCCTCCACACGCCGCGGCCGGTTCGCCAGGTGAGGCGAACCGGCCACGGCGATCGTCACCTTCGTCCCGTGCGCCCCGGCCTACGACGAACGCGACGCCGGGCCCTGCCACCGGACCTGCGATGGCAGCCCGCTCGGAGCCGGATGAACGCCCGGAGGATCAACGCGGCGCTGCGCCAAGGGTCGTCTTCAAAGCCGATCACCTGATGAGAGATCATGTCGGGCACGGTGCGTCGTCATGAGCTCTCGGATGCCGAGTGGGCTGTGTTGTCGCGGTTCCTGCCGAGTTCGGGGACCGCCGGCCGGCCACGGTCGGACGACCGGGTGGTGCTGAACGGGATCGTGTGGAAGCTGCGGACCGGCTCCTCCTGGCGGGATGTTCCGGAGCGATACGGCTCGTGGCGGACCTTGTACACGCGTTTCCGCAGGTGGGCGCTGGATGGCACCTTCTCGCGGCTGCTGCGGGCGATCCAGGCGGAGAAGGACGCGGCCGGGGACATCGCCTGGCTGGTGTCGGTCGACTCCACGATCGTGCGGGCCCACCAGCACGCGACCGGCGGTAAAAAGAAGAGGAAGCCGGGGCGGTCGCCCACCCGGCTTCGACCGCCGGATCCACAGGCTCCGCAACGTCGTAGAGCGCTGCTTCAACCGCCTCAAGCAGTGGCGCGGCCTGGCCAGCCGCTACGACAAGACCCGCGAGTCCTACCAGGCCGCCATCACCATCGCCTCAATCCTGCTCTGGATCTGACCCTTTGAAGACGACTCCTAGGCCCAACGCCGTTCGGTCACAGCAGTCAGGGGTGATCGGGCCGGTCGCCGCACAGGGCCTCGACCAACCGCCGGGCCCGGGTCTCCTCCGAGAGCAGCATCTCCACCAACGGCCCGGTTCCCTGCCTGTCCGCGGCGCCGGACAGGTAGGCATCGACTGCCCGCGGGTCGGCCGCGAGCGGCACCCGCCCGGCGGTGAGCGCGGCGTGGGCCCGGGCGTAGTCCAGGCCGAGCCGGGCCAGCCGTACCCCGCCCGCGTGCCGCTCGGCCGGGTCCACGCCGCCCTCGCCGGCCAACTGCGGGTGCCGGCAGGCGACTTCGTGCACGGCGAGAACGGCCAGCAGCACGTGCTCGGTGCCGGGCGCACGGCGGCCGAGGCGCTGCGCCTGCCCGTCGGCCTCCAGCCGGACCCAGGCCATCGGCGCGGCCGCGATGTTCACCTTGGCGAAGCCGGGTACCAGCAGCCGCTTCCAGCGCGGCAGCCGGTACGGCGTGCGGCCGAGCAGCGCGTCCCGGGTGGGGCGCAGCAGCGGGTCGAGGTCGTCGCGGTCGTCGGGGGCGCCCGGGGCGCCGGGACCGTCCGGCGCGCCGGGGCCGGCGGGCGCCGTCAGTCGCTCCAGCACCGCTCCCGGCGCGACGCCCGCCGCGCGCAGCAGTTCGACGGCCCGGGCGTGCGGATCGGCGAGCAGGGCGCGCAACAGGTGTTCGGCGCTGAACTTCCGCTCGCCGTCCCGCCGGGCCCGCTCCATGGCACCGGTCAGGGCGCGGGCGGCGGCGCCGCTGAGCAGCACGCCGCGCTCCCCGGTCGGGCCGAGCGCGTCGCGGGCCGGCACGCTCGCACCGGCCCCGTCGTCCGATCCCCAGCGTGCCTGGTCGGCCCCGCCCTGGCGGTCGCGCAGGACGGCGAGCAGGGCGGTCGCGGTCGCCCCGGCGGCCGCCAGAGCCTCGCCGGCCGGGCCCTTCGCCCCGGCGACGGCAGCCAGCAGGTGTTCCGTCCCGAGGCGGCCGTCACCCCCGCCGCGCGCGCCCCGGGCCGCGCCCAGGACGCCGAGCGTGCGCCAGTCCGGTTCCAGCGTCGTCTCCATCCGGCCCCTCCCACCACGATGCTTTGCCCGAACTATATGCCTGCTTTGCTAGCCCTTTACACGTGACTCCGCGTCAAGGAAACGTCAGAACCAGCCGGTTCGGAACGCCCTGGGCTCAGGGCGCGGAGGCCGGGTCGGCGGCGCTCACCGGGACGTCGGGGTGGCGGAACCAGGACCCCTGCACCACCCGCTGCACCAGCATCAGCACCGCGCCGAGCAGCAGCGCGCCCAGCCCGATCACCGTCACCCCGCCGACCCGGCCGATGCCCGGCAGGTCGATCGAGGTGGCGCCGTAGTCCGGGTCGGCGTAGACGTCGAAGGCGCCGTAGGCGAAGAAGTACAGCAGCATCAGGCCGCCGGCGAGCGGGAGCACACCCTTGAAGACGAAGTCCCGGACGCTGCGGGTGAGGACCCGGCGGTAGTACCAGACGCAGGCGAAGCCGGTCAGGCCGTAGTAGAAGGCGATGCCGAGGCCGACCGAGGCGATCGAGTCGGCCAGCACGTTGCCGCTGATCGCGGTGAGCAGGACGTAGAAGGCGATCGACGCCAGGCCCATGGCGACCGTCGACCAGGTCGGGGTGCGGTGGCGCGGGTGCACCCGGGCGAAGCCGGTCGGGATGGCCCGGTGGGTGGCCATCGAGAAGGTGGTGCGGGCGGTGGGCAGGATCGTCGTCTGGGTGGAGGCGGCGGCCGAGGTCAGCACCATCAGGATCAGCAGCCGGCTGAGCACCGCGCCGATCCCGGTGGTGCCGAACACCGCGTCACCGAGGCCGGACAGCACGTCCCCCGAGTGCGCCGGGTTGCCGAGCCCGATGCCGTCCGCGCCGACCCCGGCGAAGGACTGCGCCGAGGTGGCGACCAGGACGTAGATGAGGAGCAGCAGCACGGTGGAGATGACGGCCGCGCGGCCGGGGGTACGGGCGGAGTCGGCGGTCTCCTCGTTGACGGACACGGCGGTGTCCCAGCCCCAGTAGATGAAGACCGCGGCCAGCATGCCGGCGGTGAACGCGGAGGTCGAGGGCACGTTGAACGGGTTGAACCAGGAGGCGTCGACGGGGATGGCGGTCGGGGGCGCGGCGGCGCCGTACGCCTTGACGAGCGCGGTGACCGAGAAGGCGACCAGCATCACCACCTCGACGGCCAGCAGCCGGCGTTGCAGGGTCGCGGACAGTTCGATGCCGATGTAGCAGATCGCCGTCATCAGGACGATCCACAGCACCCCGGCGCCGGTCGTCCACACCCGGCTGTCCGCGAGCGAGTCCAGACCGACCAGCCGGAAGCCGTACACCCCGGCGATCTGCGCCAGGTTGGCCATCACGATGACGTCGGCGACGACGATGCCCCAGCCGCCCATCCAGCCGGTGCGCGGGCCGAACGCCCGGGCGGCCCAGGTGAAGGTGGTGCCGCAGTCCGGGTCGGCGGCGTTGAGCTCCTTGTAGGCGTAGGCGATCAGCAGCATCGGGATGAACGCCAGGACGGTGACGATCGGCGCCTGGAGGCCGACGCCGACCACGACGATGCCGAGGGTCGCGGCGAGGCTGTAGGCGGGGGCGGTGGAGGCGAGGCCGATGCACACCGAGGACAGCAGGCCCAGGGCACCGGTCTTCAGGCCTTTCTCGCCCGCGCCGGAACCCGTCGGACGGTCACGGGGACCGCCGGTCGGGGGGCTGGTCGGGGACGCCGACACTGGCCCCACCCCCTTGGGTGCGCAGCGGGGGCCGCGAGGACGGATCTGGTCGTCTCAGCGTAACGCCGCCCCCGGCGGGCGGCCCGGGGGCAGGGCTTGCGGGCGGCCGGGCTGCCGGGCTGGACGGACGACGCGCGGCGCGGGCCGTGGTGCGGTCGCGGCGGTGCCCGCCTGGCTCGGCGGGCCCGCTGTCCGAACGGCGACCGCTCCGCCGCCACGGAGCCGCGCGCCTCCTACCTGTTTTCCACCGGTTGCCGAGGGCTCCGGAGTACCGGCCGGAGCCCCGGTCTCGGCGTGGTCCGCCCGCCGGCCCGAAGGCCGGTGAGGGACCGTCCGTGGGGTTTCACCCGAGCTGGTCGAGGCGCAGCCGCGCCACCCGGACCGTCCGGCGCGGCAGCGCGGTGGGCAGGGCCACCAGCAGGGCGGTCGCGGTGAACATCGCGAAGTGCGAGCCCTCCGGCCAGGTCCCGGCCCAGCCCAGTTCGCCGTGCCGGTGCTCGGCGAAGGCGTTGCAGCACAGCCAGGCCGCCAGTCCGATCAGCGGCGCCGCCCTCGGCCGGGAGACGGCGCCGAGGATCGCGCACAGGCCGAGGTAGGCGACGTGGGCGAGGCCGCCCGAGTGCAGTTCGCCGAGCCCGCCGAGACCCATCGCCAGGACGCCGCCGGCGAGCAGGGCCACCGTGCCCGAGGTCGGGGCGGAGAGCCGCTCCAGGACCGGGTGGTAGTGCCGCCCGCCGGGCCGGGCCGCGTACATCCGCACGCCCTACCCCTTCGCGGCGACGAGTTCGGGCACCGGGCCGACCGGCAGGTGCCACCGGGTGCGCCGGTGCAGCGCCTCCAGCTCGCGCAGCAGCTCGGGCACCGGGACGGCCAGCACCGGGCAGCCCGCCTCGCGCGCGCAGTGCGCCGTGACCGAGCGCCGCAGCCGGCGGCGCAGCAGTCCGCCGCTCCGGCCGAGGACCAGCAGGTCGTCCGGCCGGTCGGCGGCCCGGACGAGGGCGGGACCGGTCTCGCCCCTGATCACCAGCGGGCGCAGCGGCACGCCGGGGTCGGCGCCGCCGAACGCCGCGTCGAGGGCGTCCAGCAGCCGTTGCTCGGCCGCCTCGCGGACCGCGGCGAGCAGCGGCGGGCACGGCGAGCGGCGGTACCCGAACTCACCGCCGGGCGGCTCCCAGGCGAGTACCGGGACGAGTTCGGCGCCACGGCTGCGGGCTTCCGCCACGCCGCGGTGCAGGGCGGCGAGGCTGCCGAGCGATCCGCTCACCCCGACCACCACCCTGCCGGTGCCGCTGCCCTGGTGCCGCCCGCTGCCGTGCATGGTCCGTCCTCGCGTCGTCGTTCCGGTACCCGGCGTGTCGCCCGGTCTGTCACCTGGTGTGTCGCCCGGTGTGTCGTCCTCCACCCAACCGCCGCGCCGGCCGGCCGCCGCCCGTCCTTGACGCCTTCCTGACGCCCCGGGCCGCCTTCCCAACGCGCTCCATACGCCGACCGCCCGCCGGCCTCCCGCCGGCACCTGGTTTCACCCGTTCGGCGGGGCCGGGAGGCGGGCGGCACGGCAACCCCGGATACCGGATCGCGGGCGATCAGCCGCGGCGTCAGGCCGGGGCGCGGGCGAGGTCGAGGGTGTAGGCGGTGCCGCCGGCCGGGGACGGCTCGACGGTGAGCTCGCCGTTCATCGCCTCGACGAAGCCCCGCGCCACGGTGAGGCCGGTGCCGTCGGCGGCCGGGCCCGGGGCCCTCACCCTGAGGTGGATCCGCCCGGCCACCGCGCCCGCGTCCACCAGGGCGGGCCCGGCGGCCCCCGCCAGGAGGTCCGCGAGGGCGCGTTCCAGCAGGCCGGCGTCGGCGAGCACGGGCGGCAGGCCGTCCGGGAGGGCGAGGCGCACGTCGCGCTGCTCGCCGCTCTGCTCGACGGGCAGGGCGGCCAGCGCGGCGGCGAGCACCGGGGCCAGGGCGGTCGGGCGCAGCAGCACCGGTTGCTCGCCGGCCCGCAGCCGGTCGAGGTCCAGCAGGTCGGCGACCAGGCGTTCCATCCGCCGTACCTCGGCGGCGATCCGCCGCCCGGGCGGCCCCGGCAGGTCGGCGGCCTCGCGGCGCAGCGCGGCGAGCGGGGCGCGCAGGTCCTGTCCGACGGCCTCCAGCAGTGCGGTGTGCAGGGCGTCGGTGTGGGCGAGGGTCTCGGCGGCGGCGGCCTGGGCGGCCAGCCGTTCGCGTTCCCGGGCCAGTCGCAGCTGGGTGACGTAGGGG
The DNA here is from genome assembly GCF_042887425.1 of Kitasatospora sp. NPDC057940. Taxonomy (NCBI): domain Bacteria; kingdom Bacillati; phylum Actinomycetota; class Actinomycetes; order Kitasatosporales; family Streptomycetaceae; genus Kitasatospora; species Kitasatospora sp. NPDC057940. Next base: position 136,796 of record NZ_JBHVPH010000011.1, on the reverse strand, counting down.
CCGAGCAGTCGGGTGTCCTGCTCGGTGAGGGCCGGTCCGCGCAGGGCCAGGACGGCGTCCGGGCCGAGGTCGACGGCGAGCGAGGCCTCTTCGGGGCGCTGCGGGAGGGCGGTGCCGGAGGCGGCGGCGGGGCGCCAGAGCTCGCCGGTGCGGGCCAGGACGACGGCGCCCTCCAGGCCGAACACCTGGCGCAGGTCGGCGACCAGGTCGGGCACCGCGCGGGCGCCGGATTCGGCCGCCGCCCCGGCCAGCCGGGCCAGCACCGCCGCCTCGGCGCGGGCCCGGTCGGCCTGCTGGGAGCGGTGGGTGAGGCCGTCGATGAGGTGGGCGATGATCCCGGCGACGGCGAGGAAGAGCAGCAGCGCGGCGAGGTCGGCGCCGCGGGTGACGGCGAGGCTGTGCCAGGGCGCGGTGAAGAAGTAGTCGGCGGCGAGCGCCCCGGCGGCTGTGCTGGCGGCGGCGGGCAGCAGGCCGCCGAGCCGGGCGGTGGCGGCGACGGCCAGCAGCAGGCAGAGCAGGGCGCCGGGGAGGGCGAGCGAGTCGCGCAGTGGGGAGAGCGCCCAGGCCAGGGCGGCCGTTGCGGCCGGGCCGGCCAGCCAGGCCAGGCGTCGGCGGCGCGGCGGGACGGCGGCCGGGCGGCGGCGCCGGGGTGCGGGCGGGACGGCGAGCAGGCCGGGTTGGGGCGGGGGGACGACCCGGACGTCGATCGGGCCGGCCAGCCGGATGACGCGGTTGATCACCGAGCCCGAGACGAGTTCGCGCAGGCGGCTGCGGCTGGTCGGGCCGAGCAGGATCTGGGTGGCGCTCTCGGCGCGGGCGAAGTCCACCAGGGCCCGGGCGGCGTCGTTGCCGTCGACCTCGACGTAGCCGCCGTGGAGTTCGTGCAGCAGGGCGCGCTGGCCGGCGAGGGCGGGCGGTTCGTGGACGGTGGCGCCGTCGTCGGGCCGGACGTGCACGCCGATCAGGTCGCCGTGCACCCGGGTGGCGGTGCGGGCGCCGCGGCGGATCAGGTGCTCTCCCTGCGGGGCCCCGTTGAGGGCGACGACGATGCGTTCCTTGGTCTCCCAGGGCGCCCTGATGCCGTGCCGGGCACGGTAGTCGGCGAGTTCCTCCTCGACCCGGTCGGCCAGCCAGAGCAGCGCGAGTTCGCGCAGGGCGCCGAGGTTGCCGGCCCGGAAGTAGTGGTCGAGGGCGACGTCGATCCGGTCGGGCGGGTAGATCGCGCCCTGGGCCATCCGGGTGCGCAGGGCCTGCGGGCTGAGGTCGACGAGTTCGATCCGGTCGGCGGCACGGACCACCTCGTCGGGGATCCGCTCGCGCTGGGCGACGCCGGTGATCTGCTCGACGACGTCGTTGAGGCTCTCCAGGTGCTGGATGTTGACGGTGGTGGCCACGTCGACGCCGGCGTCGAGGAGTTCCCGGACGTCCTGCCAGCGTTTGGGGTGGCGGCCGCCGGGGGCGTTGGTGTGGGCGAGTTCGTCGACGAGCGCGAGCTGCGGGCGGCGGGCGAGCAGGGCGTCGACGTCGAGTTCGGTGAGGGTGGTGCCGCGGTGGCCGACGGTGCGGCGGGGCAGTACGGGCAGGTCCCCGAGCTGGTGCTCGGTGCCCCGCCGGCCGTAGGTCTCGACCAGTCCGACGACGACGTCGAGGGCTTCTTCGTCGCGCAGCCGGCGGCCCTCGGCGAGCATGGCGTACGTCTTGCCGACCCCCGGCGCAGCCCCCAGGTACACCCGCAGTCGTCCGCTCACCGCCGTGCCGCCACCTCCTCGGTGTCCATGCTCCGCCGGGGCGCCGGGGTGCGCGAGGGGACGGGCGCTCCGGTGGGTGGCGGGGTGCCCGAGGAGGCCGCCGCAAGATCTGGATGGTGCTATCGTCATTGGCACCATGTTGCTGAAGCTGGACACCGGCGACGCCCGCCCCCTGCACGAGCAGGTGGCGGGCGCGATCAGGCGGGCCGTCGCCGAGGGCGAGTGCGCCCCCGGGGACAGGCTGCCGCCGGCCCGGGAGCTCTCCCGGGCGCTGGGCGTGAACACCAACACCGTCCTGCGCGGGCTGCGCACGCTGCGCGACGAGGGTGTGCTGGAGTTCCGCCGGGGCCGTGGCGTCACGGTCGCCGAAGGCGCCGACAAGCGCTCCGAACTCGCCGAGCGGGTACGGCAGTTGGTCGCCGACGCGGCCCGGGCCGGCTACAGCAGGAACGATCTCGTGGACATGATCAGGGGGATGTCGTGACGGACGGGAAGCTCATAGCGAAGGAGCGCCGGGAGCCCGGGGCGGGCCACGGCGCGCTCTGGGGCGCGGTGGCCTGGTCGGCGGGCGTCCTGGCCCTGCTGATCGCGCTGCCGTGGGCCGCGCGCCACCGGCTGCCGGACCCGCTCGCCACCCACTGGAGCGGGCGGGACCCGGACGGCTCCATGTCGTTGACGGCCGCCGCGCTGTTCCCGGCCGGGGTCTGGCTGGTGCTGGTGCTGGCCGCCGCGGCCGCCCGCCGGTTCCGGGCCGGGACGGCGGGCGGCGCCACCGGGGCGGCACTGGCGTCCGTCGGGGTGCTCCTGACGGGCGCGCAGACCTCCATCGTGCACGCCAACCTGGACCGCGCCCGCTGGCAGGAGGCCGCGCCGATGGGCTTCGAGGTGGTCGTGCTGGTCGTGGCGGCGGGCCTGGCCGGCGTGCTGACCTGGCTGGCCGTCCGCCCGCGCGTCGGCGCCCCGACCGGGGCGCGCCCGACGGCCGGGGCGCCGACGCTGACGGCCGCGCCGGGCGAGCAGCTGGTCTGGCTCTCCCGGGCCGCCAACCCGTGGCTGCAACTGACCTCGGCCGTCCTCGCCCTGGGCGCCCTGGTCGCCGTGCTGGCACTGGCCAGCGGGCTGATCGCGCTCAACTGGTCGCTGATCGTGCCGTTCGCCTCCACCTCCGTCATCACGCTCGGCTGCTCCTCGGTCAAGACCCGGGTGACCACACAGGGCCTGTCCGTCGGCTTCGGCCCGTTCGGCTGGCCCAGCCGGAACTGGTCCCCCGCCGACCTCGACTCGGCCCGCGCCGAGCTGCGCACCCCCGCCCAGGCCGGCGGCTGGGGCTACCGCGTCAACGGCCTCGGCACCACCGTGATGCTGCGCGGCGGCGTCTGCCTGGTGGTCCGCACCCGGCGCGGGCGCGAGTTCGCCGTGAGCGTCGACGACGCCGAGCGCGGCGCGGCCCTGCTCAACTCCCTCATCGCCAGGTCCGCCAGCCCCACCGGCTGACCCCCGTCACGCCGCTGGGTCACATCTTCAAACCGCCCGTTCAGGTGGTGTGGACAGGGGCCGCACCGTGGGTACACCAGCTGACAGCTGCTCACAGTGCAGAGGGCAAGGAGGCGTCCGTGACCCACGAACGGCGGACGACGGAGGACCCGGAGCGCGACGCGGTCGACGCCCGGGGAGGCACCAACCAGGACGAACGGACCATCACCTTCCTACGACTCGGCGTCGGACTGATCGGCATCCTGCTGCCGCTCGCGCTACCCCTGGGAAACTGGCTGTTCGCCGAGCTCAGGGGCCAGAGCACGGCGGGATTCTGGCCGGCCTCGATGAGCGGCTCGTACTACACCAGCACCCGGAACCTCTTCGTGGGCGGCCTGTGCGCGCTCGGGGTGTTCCTGATCTGCTACCGCTCCGACCGCCGGGACGACCGCTGGAGCACCGCCGCCGGCGTGTTCGCGCTCGGGGTCGCCCTGTGCCCGACCGCGCCGCAGGGCGCCACCGCGTTCCAGAGCGCGGTCGGCCTGCTGCACTACGCCTTCGCCGGACTGCTGCTCTTCGTGCTGGCGATGTTCTGCGTCTACTCCTTCCGCAACCCGCGCTCCACCCAGCCGTCCTGGGTCAGCCGGGCCTACCTGGCGGCCGGGGTGCTGATCCTGGTGCTCCTGGCGCTCGCCGTCATCGCCGGGGTGGCCGGCATCGGCGCGGACTGGGCCGTCCGCCCGCTGTACCTGTGCGAGTGGTTCTCGACCTGGGCCTTCGGTGCCGCCTGGACCGGCGCCGCGCTCGAACTCGCCGCCGCCGGTCGATCGTACGGACACCACCCGCTCCTCCCGGGGCAGAGCGGCTCCCCGGCCACCGGCAGTCCGGCGGCCCAGCCCTAGGATGCGCTCTTAAGGGGGCCTTAACCCCAAGAGATGGTCATCTTGTCGTCCCGTAACACCGTTACCATGCGCACCAAGGCCCGCCACCAGGGCGGCCGGTGACGGAACCCCAGCAACGGGAGGACGAGCATGTCGAACGAGGTCCGGGCAGGGCGCGGTCCGCAGGAGGAGTACCCGTCGGTGGATCTGCGGATGGACGTACCGCACTCGGCGCGGGTCTACGACTACCTCATCGGCGGCAAGACCAACTTCGAGGCGGACCGCGTCGCCGCGCACGCCTCGGTGCAGGCCTGGCCGTCGCTGCCGATCTCCATGCGCACCACCCGCGACTTCATGCAGCGCGCCGTCCGCCACCTCACCGAGGAGTACGGCGTCCGGCAGTTCCTGGACATCGGCACCGGCATCCCCACCTCGCCCAACGTCCACGAGATCGCCCAGTCGATCACCCCGGACGCCCGGGTCGCCTACGTCGACAACGACCCGATCGTGCTCACCCACGCGCGGGCCCTGATGTCCAGCACGTCGCAGGGCCGCACCTGTTACGTGGACGCCGACTTCCGCGACCCGGAGTCGATCATCCAGAACCCCCGGCTGCGCGAGGTCCTCGACTTCTCGCAGCCGGTGGCGCTGTCGCTGATCGCCATCGTCCACTTCGTGCTCGACGAGGACGACCCGCAGGGCATCGTGCGCCGCTTCATGGACGCCCTGGCGCCGGGCAGCTTCCTCGCCCTCACCGTGTTCACCGGGGACACCGACCCGGTGGGCGTGGGCGGCGTCGGCCGGGAGTACAACGCGCGCGGCATCCCGCTGCAGATCCGCGACCAGAAGGAGACCGCCGCCTTCTTCGACGGCTACGACCTCCTCGACCCCGGCGTCACCCTGGTCCACCACTGGCGCCCGGACGCCGGGGCCGCGCCGATCCGCGACCAGGACATCGCGATGTACGCGGGCGTGGCGATCAAGCGCTGAGCCCGCCGACGTCAGCCGGGGACGGCGACCAGGCCCGCCTCGTAGGCCAGGATGACGAGGTGGACCCGGTCGCGGGCGTCGAGCTTGGCGAGCAGCCGGGTCATGTAGGTCTTCACGGTCGCGATGCTGAGGACCAGTTCGGCGGCGATCTCGGTGTTGGACAGGCCTCGGCCGACCAGGGTGAGGATCTCCCGCTCCCGGTCGGTGATCGCGCCCAGCCGCCGGGCGGCCGGTGTCGGCGCGGGGGCCGGTGACACGGCGGTTGTCGGGCCCGGGGCGGTCGCCGGGCCCGGGGCCGGCCGCTGCTCCGCGAAGGAGGAGATCAGCCGGCGGGTGACGCTCGGTGCGATCAGGGCGTCCCCGGCGGCCACCACCCGGACGGCCGCGAGGATGTCGTCCAACGCCATGTCCTTGACCAGGAAACCGGACGCCCCGGCGCGCAGCGCCGCGTACACGTGGTCGTCGTCGTCGAAGGTGGTGAGCACGACGACCCTGGTCGGCCCACCGCCGGCGGTGATCAGGCGGGTCGCCTCGATGCCGTCCATGCCGGGCATCCGCAGGTCCATCACCACGACGTCGGGGCGCAGTTCGCCGGCCAGCCGGACGGCCTCGGCACCGGTGCCGGCCTCGCCGACCACCTCGACGTCGGCGGTCTCGGTGATGACCATCTCCAACGCGGCCCGGACCAGCGGCTGGTCGTCGACCAGCAGGACGCGGGTCATGCGGTCACCTCCCCGGGGATCGGCAGTCGGACGGCGACCCGGAAGCCGCCCTCAGGGCGCGGCCCGGCCTCGAACTCGCCGTCCAGCAGGCCGACCCGTTCACGCAGCCCGGCCAGGCCGAAGCCGGTGCCCCCGTCCCGGCCGGTGCCGGTGCTTGTGCCGCGGCCCCGGTCGGTGATCTCCACGGCCACCTCGCCCGCCGTGCGGCGGTCGACCAGGACCTCGCAGGAGCGGGTGTCCGCGTGCCGCACCACGTTGGTGACGGACTCCTGGACGACGCGGAACGCCGAGAGGTCGATCTCCGGTGGCAGCGGGCCCTGTTCGCCCCGCCGCCGGACCTCGACCCGGACGCCGGCGGCGGTGGTCGCGGCGGCCAGCCGGTCGAGGTCGGCCAGGCCCTGTCCGGCGGATCTTGTCGGATCAGCGTGCGGCGTTGGGCGCCCGGCTGGGCGTGCGCCCGAGTCGTCCTCGTACTGGGCGTACTTGGGCGACTCGGGCGTACGTTCAGCCGGGATGCCCGGCGTCGCGCGCCCGGCAAGATCCGCCGGACAGGGCCTCTCACCTTGAGGGGTGGTGGCCGACGTCTCGCCGTCGGCCTGGCGCAGCGCGACGAGCATCCGGCGCAGCCCGGCCAGGGTGTCCCGGCCGGCGTTCTCGATCTCGCCGAGCGCCTGCTTGGCCCGTTCGGGGCGGGTGTCGATGACCCGGCGGGCGGCGCCGGCCTGGAGGGCGACGATGCCGATGGTGTGGGCGACGGTGTCGTGCATCTCGCGGGCGATCCGCAGCCGTTCGGCGGTGACGGCCTCGGTGGCCGCCCGGGTGCTCAACGCCCGGGCGTGCTCGCGGTTCTGCCGCATCGAGCGGCCGATCAGCCAGGCGACCAGGGCGAGCAGCGCGGCGCCGTCGGCGGAGCCGATGTGGGTGCCGGTGAAGATGCCGACGGTGTTGCCGTGCACCAGGCCGATGTGCAGCACGAGCAGGCTCATCACCAACGCGAACGCGGCCCGCGAGCTGCGGCGCGGCCGGGTGGCGGTGATCAGGCAGAGCGCGACGTCCACGGCCAGCAGGGCGGCCGGCGGCACCTGGGTGCCGGCGGCCCAGCCGTCGGTCTCGGTGAAGGCGGCGACGAACAGCAGCGCGACCGCGAGCACCGGAAGGCGGCGCACCAGCGCGGCGCCGGCGAAGGCCACCGCCGTGTCGGCCAGGGTGAAGGCCAGGCCGCCGTGGGCGGCGGCCCCGCCGTGGTAGCGGGCGTTGCCGCCGAGCAGGACGGCGGGGTAGGCGGCGGCCACGCACCAGGCGAGCCCGACCCAGACCTCGGGCGAAATGCGCCGGAACAGGGGCGGAGAGGGCGTCGCAAGCATACGAAGATCGTATCGGCGGCCTGAATCGCCGTCATCGGACCGTGGTTGTACGACCGGGGGTGACGGCCGGGGCCCGCGGTGTCAGCGCCGGTCCGATGCGGCGGCCCGGCCCCGCCCGGCACCGTGGAGCCCATGATCGAAGTCACCGAGCTGACCAAGCGCTACGGCCGCACCACCGCCGTCGAACGCCTCACCTTCACCGTCCGGCCCGGGCGTGTGACCGGCTTCCTGGGCCCCAACGGCGCGGGCAAGTCCACCACCCTGCGGCTGATCCTGGGCCTCAACGACCCGACCGGCGGCACCGCCACCGTCGACGGCCGCCCCTTCCGGGCGCGGACGCGCGGCCTGCGCGACGTCGGCGCCCTGCTCGACGCGGGCGACGTCCACGGCGGGCGCACCGGCGCGGCCCACCTGCGGGCGCTGGCCCGCGCCAACGCGATCCCGGCCGCGCGAGTCGAGGAGGTGCTCGCCGAGGTCGGTCTCGGCAAGGCCGCCGGGCGCCGGATCGGCGGCTACTCGCTGGGCATGAAGCAGCGGCTCGGGATCGCCGGCGCGCTGCTCGGCGACCCGCCGGTGCTGCTGTTCGACGAGCCGCTCAACGGCCTCGACCCGGAGGGCGTGCTGTGGGTGCGCGGCCTGTTCCGCCGCCTCGCCGAGGAGGGGCGGACGGTCTTCGTCTCCAGCCACATGATGGCCGAGATGGAGCACACCGCCGACCGGCTGGTGGTGATCGGGCGGGGCCGGCTGATCACGGACGAGAGCCTGGCGGAGTTCTCCGCCCGGGCCGGCCGCACCGGCGTCACCGTCCGGGCGGCCGAACCCGACCGGCTGGCGGCCGTGTTGACCGCGGCGGGCGCCACCGTCCGCCCCGACCCGGACGGCGCGCTCGCCGTGACCGGCCTGGACGCCACCCGGATCGGCGAACTCGCCCTGGAGCAGCGCCTGTTGCTGCACGCCCTGACCACCCGTGCCGCCTCCCTGGAGTCGGCGTTCATGGAACTGACCGCCGACAGCGTCGACTACCCGGCCGGAGAGCCCCGATGAGCACCGCGACCACCACCCCCCAGTCCCGCCCCCGGCCCCACCCCCGGCCGCGCGCCCGCTTCGGCGACCTGCTCGCCGCCGAGTGGATCAAGTTCTGGTCCCTGCGTTCGACCGTCTGGGTGCTGGGCCTGAGCGCCCTGTTCGTCATCGCCGCCAACCTCAAGGCGGCCCGGTACACCCACGACCACTACACCGTCGGCGACGGCGATCCGGCGACCATGCTGCAGGCCGCGCTCAGCACCTCCTTCACCATGATCGCCGCCGACGTCGTGATGATCGTCGCGGGCAGCGTCGGCGCGCTCGTCCTGGTCGGCGAGTACGCGAGCGGGCTGATCCGCACCACGCTGGTGGCCGTCCCGGACCGCCGGGCCGTGATCGCCGCCAAGGCCTGCGTACTGACCGCGGTCATGCTCGGCTACGGCGCCGTCACCGCGGGCGTCTCCTTCGGCGCCTGCCAGGCGGTCCTCGCCGACACGCACATCGGCGTGTCCGTCACCGACCCGACCGCGCTGCGCTTCGTCGCGGCCGCCGCCCTGTTCGCCCCCGTCTGCGCCCTCGCCGGATTCGCCCTCGGCGCGCTGATCCGGCACACCGCCGGAGCCGTGGTGGGCACCGTCCTGGTGCTGTTCTTCCTGCCGGCGTTCTTCAACGAGCGCTACCGCTGGTCGGCCGACCTCCTGCACGCCATGCCGCTCCAGGCCTGGCGCCGGCTGGCCCAGGTCGACCTGACCCACTCGCTGCCCTCGGCGCACCCGGCCACCGTCGCCGGCTCCTGGGCCACGTTCGCGCTCTGGGCGCTCGCCTCGGTGGTGGTCGCCGTGACCGTCGTCCAGCGCCGCGACCACTGACCCGCCGTCCGGCAGCAGCGGCGCCGGAAGCGGTGCTCACCCCTCGCGGCGGCCCGCCGCCAGGTCCGCCAGCGACACCAGCAGCGCCGCCAGGACCAGGCCCGCCGCGACCGTCACGCCCAGCTGGAAGGCCAGCGCCCAGTCCGGGCGCGGGCCCTGGGCGTGGGCGAAGAAGACCGAGCCGACGACGGCGATGCCGACCGCCGAGCCGACCCGCTGGGCGGTCTGCATGACGCCGCCGGCGCTGCCCGCCCGGGCGATCGGCACCTGCTGGAGGGTCAGGGTCTGGTTCGGCGCGATCACCAGCCCGCTGCCCACCCCGGCGACCAGCAGCGGCGCCACCGTCGCCCAGCCGATCGCCGACCCCGTCCACAGCTGCACCGCCAGGGCCGAGGCCAGCAGGCCGGCCAGCACCAGCACCAGGCCGAGCAGCACCAGCCGGCGGCCCAGCCGGTGCACCAGCCGTCCGCCGATCACCGCGGACACGCCCGAGCCCAGCGCGAACGGCGTGATCGCCAGGCCCGCCGTCAGCGCCGAGTAGTGCAGGCCCGCCTGGAGGTAGAGCGTGAAGATGAAGAAGATCGCGGTGAACCCGGCGAAGTACACCAGCGACAGCGCCACCCCCGCCGCGTACGGGCGCACCGCGAACAGCGCCATGCTCACCAGCGGCTCCCGGCCCCGCGCGTAGTACCGCTCCCAGCCCACGAAGGCCCCCAGCAGCACCGCCGCCAGCGGCAGCAGCAGCCAGCGCGTCGGACCGTGCCACTGCTGCGCCTGGACGAACGGCAGCAGCAGCGCGACCGTCCCGGCGCCGAGCAGCAGCACCCCGACCGGGTCGAAGTCCCGGTGCCCGGCCCGCGAGGCCGCCGGCGGGGGCGGCGGGAGCAGCCGGTAGGCGATCGGCAGGGCGGCCACCCCGATCGGCAGGTTGACCAGGAACACCCAGCGCCAGCCGTTCTGCGGGCCGAACAGGTGGATCAGCAGGCCGCCCAGCAGCGGACCGACGGCGGTGGACAGGCCGATGGTGGCGCCGAGCGTGCCGAAGGCCCGGCCGCGTTCGGCCCCCTGGAACAGGACCTGGATGAAGCCGGAGACCTGCGGCACCAGCACCCCGCCGGCCGCGCCCTGGAACAACCGGGCCAGCACCAGCCACTCCTGGTTCTGCGCCGCCCCGGCCAGCGCGCTGGCCGCGGTGAACAGGGCGAGCCCGGTGAGGAAGACGGCCCGGCGGCTGCGGGCGTCGCCGAGCCTCCCGGACGGGACCAGCACCAGGCCGAAGGCGAGCGCGTAGCCGCTGAGCACCCACTGCAGGCCGCTGTCGGACATGTGCAGCCCGGCCCGCACCGTCGGCAGGGCGACGTTGACGATGCTGACGTCCAGCAGCGTCATGAACCCGGCGACCAGGCAGACCGTCAGCGCCCGCCAGCGCCGCGCCTCGGCCCGCCGGCTCGCGGCGGCGGCGCCGGGCCGCTGTTCCGGGGTGCTGCACGGGGGTTGGGCCGTCATGGGAGCACCTTCCGGGCGTCCGGCGGTCGTCTGGCTTCGCGCCCGGCGGCCGGCCGTCGTCCGGCTTCCCGGTCCGGCTGTGCCCGCCCGCCACGCGTGCCCCCCTCCGAACGGCCATCGTGGACGGCGCGGCCCCGGAGCCGCCAGCCGGGCTGCGCCGCCCGCGCCGCCGCTCACCCGGACGGCCGAACCCGATCGCGGCCTCCCCCGGCGCCCCGGAGGCTGAGGACATGAACGCCGCCACCGAAACCCCGCCGACCGCCCCGCCGGTGCTGGACGCCCGGCAGCGCAACGTCGTCTTCGGCACCATCGTGCTCGGCATGCTGCTGGCCGCGCTCGACCAGACCATCGTCGGCACCGCGCTGCCCACCATCGTCGCGGACCTCGGCGGGGCCGCGCACATGTCGTGGGTGGTGACGGCCTACCTGCTGGCCGAGACGGTGGCCACCGTGCTGGCCGGCAAGTTCGGTGACCTGTACGGGCGCAAGCTGCTCTTCCAGATCTCGGCGGTCGTCTTCATCACCGGCTCGTTCCTCTGCGGCCTGGCGACCAACATGACGCTGCTGATCGCCTGGCGGGCGCTCCAGGGCATCGGTGCGGGCGGCCTGATGGTGACGGCCATGGCGCTGATCGCGGACGTCATCCCGCTGCGCGAGCGCGGCAAGTACCAGGGCGCGATCGGCGCGGTGTTCGGCGTGGCGACGGTCATCGGGCCGCTGCTGGGCGGGCTGTTCACCGACCACCTGTCCTGGCGCTGGGCGTTCTACGTCAACGTGCCGATCGCGATCCTGGTGGTGATCGCGGCCGCCCGGACCATCCCCTCGGTGCGCTCGGCGGTGCGCCCGGTGATCGACTACCTGGGGATCGCACTGGTCGCGATCGGCGCCAGCGCCCTGATCCTGGCGACCAGTTGGGGCGGCAACGAGTACGCCTGGGGCTCCGGGGTGATCATCACCCTGTTCGCCGGCGGCGCCGTCGCCCTCGGGCTGTTCTGCTGGGTGGAGAGCAGGGCCGTCGAACCGATGCTGCCGATGCGGCTGTTCCGGAACCCGGTGTTCGCGGTCTGCTCGGTGCTCAGCTTCATCGTCGGCTTCGCGATGCTCGGCGCGCTGACCTTCCTGCCGACCTTCCTGCAGTACGTCGACGGCGACTCGGCGACCGTCTCCGGGGTGCGGACGCTGCCGATGGTGATCGGGCTGCTGCTCGCCTCGATCGCCAGCGGCAACGCCGTCAGCAAGACCGGCAGGTACCGGGTGTTCCCGATCGTCGGCACCCTGGTGATGGCCGTCGGCCTCTACCTGCTCTCCCGGCTCGAGCCCGGCACGGGCACCGCGCTCGCCTCCCTCTACATGTTCGTGCTCGGCGTCGGCATCGGGCTGAGCATGCAGGTGCTCACCATCGCCGTGCAGAACACCGTCGACTACGCGGACCTCGGCACCGCCACCTCCGGGGTGACCTTCTTCCGCACCATCGGCAGCTCCTTCGGCACCGCCGTGTTCGGCACCATCTACGCCAACAGCCTCAAGACCGAACTCGCCCGGGGCGTGGCCTCCTCGGCCCGCCTCACCGGCGCGGACCCGGCGCTCCTCACCCGGGCCGCCGAGAGCCCGCAGGGCCTGCACCGGCTGCCCGCCGCGCAGGCGGCCCCGATCGTCCAGGCCTACTCCGACGCCCTGCACACCGTGTTCCTGTGGACGGTGCCGGTCGCCCTGGTCGGGTTCGTGGTCGCGCTCTTCCTCAAACAGGTGCAGCTGCGGGACACCGCCCGGGCCGGCTCCACCGACATGGGCGAGGGCTTCGCCCAACCGACCACCAGCGACTCCGACCCGCACCTGGAGTACGCCGTCGGCAAGCTCGTGCGCGGCGTGGACCTCGACACCGTCCGCTCGATCGTCGACGACGCCGACACCCGGGTCGACCTGGCCGGGGCCTGGGCGCTGATGGAGGTCGCCGGCCACACCAAGGCCGTCGGCCAGGCCTCCCTGGACCTCATCGCCGCCCGCAAGCGGGTGCCGCCCGAGGTCCTGGAGCCGGTCTTCGACCGGATGGCCGCCGAGGGCTACCTCACCCGCGACGGCGACCGGCTCTCCCCCACCGAGGCCGGCTCCCAGGAGGTCCGCGTCCTCGCCCAGGCCTGGTCGGACTGGCTCAACGCCCGGCTGGACGCCGACGCCGGCCGCCCGCGCAGCCCCCAGCTGCGCACCGCGGCGACCGCCATCGCCTGGCGCCTGATGGTCGAGGACCTCGCCAACGGCCTTCCGGCCCACGCCCGTCCGAAGGACGTGGCGCGGACCTAGGCCACCGCCAAGATCTCCTTCGCCAGGACCAGTTCGCGCCGCACGCCGTCGGCCATCAGGTCGCCGGGCTCGTCGGTCTCGGCGAACCCGTTGCGGTGGTAGAGGGCGATGGCCGCGTCGTTGTCGGGGTTCACCGCCAGCTTGAGGGTGGTGAACCCCTGCTCGGCGGCCCAGCGGGCGATCGCGCCGATCAGCCGGTCCCCCACGCCCCGGCCGCGCGCCGCCGGGCCGACCCACAGGGAGATCAGCTCGGCGGCCGCCCCGACCTCGTCGGCCGGGACGCCGCTGGCCATCGCGACCGGACGGCCGTCCAGCACCGCGACCAGGTCGAGGGCACCGGGGATCTCCAGGCGGGAGCGCCAGCGGGCCTCGTGGTCGCCGGCGCCCTGCCAGTCCGCCAGGGTGGAGCCGAAGGCGTACGGCGCCTCGGTCAGCGCGGCCAGGCGCAGCTCGCGCCAGAGCGGCCAGTCGTCGGAGCCAAGCCGGCGCAGTTCGGGTTCGTGCAGTTCGGGTTCGTGCAGTTCGGACATGGTGCGGACCTTGCCGCAGGCCGGGCGGGACGGCAAGCGGATTTCCCGGTTCAGCCCACGAGCGGCGGGTTGAGGCGGGCGAAGGCCTCCTGCCGGCGGTAGGGGAAGTACGGGTACGGCGCGGTGCGGGCGCTGGCCGCGTCGAGCCGGGCGACCTGCTCGTCGGTCAGCGACCAGCCGACCGCGCCGAGGTTCTGCCGCAGCTGCTCCTCGTTGCGGGCGCCGATGATGACCGAGGAGACGGTCGGGCGGCGCAGCAGCCAGTTGATGGCGATCTGCGGGACGGTGCGGCCGGTCTCGGCGGCGATCCCGTCGAGCGCGTCGACCACCCGGTACAGCAGTTCGTCCTCGACCGGCGGGCCGTAGTCGGCGGTGTCGTGCAGCCGGCTGTCGGCCGGGAGCGGCCGACCGCGCCGGATCCGGCCGGTGAGGCGGCCCCAGCCGAGCGGGCTCCACACCAGGGCGCCGACGCCCTCCTCCTGGGCGAGCGGCATCAGCTCCCACTCGTAGTCGCGGCCGACCAGCGAGTAGTAGACCTGGTGGGCGGCGTAGCGGGGGCGGCCGTGGCGCTCGGCGACGGCGAGGGACTTCATCAGCTGCCAGCCGGAGAAGTTGGAGACGCCGGTGTAGCGGATCTTGCCGGCCCGGACGAGGTCGTCGAGCGTGGCCAGCACCTCCTCGATCGGGGTGCCGGCGTCGTAGGCGTGCAGTTGGAAGAGGTCGAGGTAGTCGGTGCCGAGGCGGCGCAGCGCGTCGTCCACGGCCCTGGTGAGGCGGGCCCGGGAGGTGCCGGCGTCCTGCGGGCCGTCGCCGGTCGGCAGGCCGGCCTTGGTGGAGACGAGCACCTGGTCGCGGCGGCCGCGGATGGCCTGGCCGAGGACCTCTTCGGAGGCGCCGTCGGAGTAGACGTCGGCGGTGTCGAAGAGGGTGACTCCGGCGTCGATGGCGATGTCGAGCAGGCGGCGGGCCTCCTGGACGTCGGTGGTGCCCCAGGCGCCGAACAGCGGTCCACGGCCGCCGAAGGTGCCGGTGCCGAGGCTGAGCGCGGGGACCTTGAGGCCGGACGAGCCGAGTCGGCGGTACTCCATGGCGGTTGTCGTGCCGGTTGCCGTGCTGGTTGTCGTGCTGCTTTCCATGGTAGTTCTCCCCTCGGAGCCCTTAACGGGACTCCCATTCCGTTAGGATGGTTCGACCTTAGCAGGGCCCATCGACCTAATGGAACAGGAATCCCGTTAATGACTGCCGAGCCCTCCGCGCCGGACGCACCGGACACTCCGGACGCGCCGGAGACCCCCACGCCCGGGACGCGGCGCCCCGGCGGCCGCACCGCCCGGGTCCGCACCGCCGTCCTGCGGGCCGCCGAGGACGCCCTGGTCGAGCACGGTTTCGGCGGGCTCGACCTCGGCGACGTCGCCCAGCGGGCCGAGGTCGGCCGGACCACCGTCTACCGGCGCTGGGGCACCACCAGCGCGCTGGTCGCCGACCTGCTCGCGGACATGGCCGAGCAGTCGCTGCCGCGCACCCGCAGCGGCTCCCTCGCCGAGGACCTGCGGGCCAACGCCCGGCTGGTCCAGCGCACGCTGGCCGACCCCCGGCAGGGGGCGCTGTTCCGCGCCGTGATCGTCGCCGCCACCTGCGACCCGGGCGCCGCCGAGGCACTGCGGCACTTCTACCTGCGCCGGGTCGAGGAGTGGGCGCCGTGCGTCACCGAGGCCGTCGAACGCGGCGAACTCCCGCCGGACACCGACGCGTTCGAGGTGGTCCGGGCCGTCTCCGCGCCGCTCTACTACCGGATGCTCACCACCGCCGAGCCGCTCGACGAGGCCGCCGCCGACCGCGCCGCGGCCGCCGCCGAGGCGGCCGCCCGGGCGGGGGCGCACCGGCGGGAGAGCGCCTGACGGCCCGGGAACGTCCGGGAACGCCGCCGGCCGCGCAGTTCGTCGAACTCCGCGGCCGGCGGGAGGGCTGACGGTCCGGGGGCGACCCGGGAAACGACCTAGAAGAAGCTGTCGTCGTCGCCCTCGTAGTAGTTGTTCACGACCACCTCGGGCGTGTCGTCGCTGAACGCCTCGTTGAGCAGCGCGCCGCCGACCAGGCCGGCCGCGCCCGCGCCGATCAGCGCGCCGGTGCCGAAGCGGCGCCCGCCCTGGCCCTGCTGGCCCTGAGCGGGCTGGCCCTGGACCGGCTGCGGATAGCCCTGCTGGACCGGCTGCGGGTAGCCCTGCTGCGGGGTGTAGAACGGCGGCACGGTGGACTGCACCCGCTGGGCGCAGGCGGCGCAGGTCTCGATCTGGCGCGGCACGCCCCACTGCGGCGACCACAGCACCGCCGTCGAGCCGAAGCCGTGCGAGGGGTCGAAGAAACACGTCACGGGGGAACTCCCTGGTCCTGGCTGGGTCATCGGGACAGCGGGCGCCACGGCGGGCACGGCGGGCGCCATGGCCGGCGCGGCGGGCACGACCGGAGCCGGCGGGGGCGCGGGCGCGGCGGCGGGCGCCGGCTGCAGGACGTCCACCCCGAAGTCGGCGGCGATGCCCGCGAGCCCCGACGCGTACCCCTGCCCGACGGCCCGGAACTTCCAGTCCGCACCGTGCCGGTAGAGCTCGCCGAACACCATCGCCGTCTCGCTGCCCGCCTCGGCCGCCACGTCGTAGCGGGCCGCCTCGGCGCCGCCGTCCGGGTCGGTGAGCCGGATGTACGCGCCGCGGACCTGGCCGAAGCTCTGGCGCCGCTGCGCCGCGTCGTAGACCGCGACCGCGAAGACGATCTTCTCCACCCCGGCCGGGACGTCCGCGAGCCGGACGTCGATCCGCTCCTGGTCGTCGCCGCCACCGGCGCCGCCGTGGTGGCGGACCGAACCGTCCGGGCTCTGCAGGTTGTTGAAGAAGACGAAGTGCTGGTCCGAGACGACCTTCCCGGAGGCGTCGCAGAGCAGGGCGCTGGCGTCCAGGTCGTACCCGGCGCCGGCCGTCCAGCCGAGGCCGACCCGGACGACCCGCAGCCCGGGGGCCTGCTTGCCCAGGGAGACGTTGCCGCCCTTCGTCAGGGCCACACTCATGGGACTCCTCCACAACCGTTTGAATTGCCGCTGTTTCCGCTGTTCGACCACGACAACGCTGTAGAGCTCGCGCCGGTTCCCGACTTCCCGTCAGTACTGGACGGACGTTCCAGCAGGCCACGGGCCCGCGGCGCGACCTCGCCGACCGGCCCGCGCGGCCGGGGCGCCCTGGCGGGGTGTCGGCTCCCGACCTATTGTCAGGTGACATGACACGCCTTCGTCGCGCCACCACCCTGGCCGCCGCCCTCACCGGGACCCTCGCCGCCCTGCTCGCCCCGGCCACCGCCCAGGCCCGTCCGGCAGCCTGTCAGGTCGTCGGCACCGCCCCGGTGGACACCGAACAGGCCCGGCTCCAGGACCAGCGGACGACCGCCTTCACCGAGCGCTCCGGCCTGCGCGACCTGCTCCGGGGCTTCCCCGCCGCCCTGTGCGCCGCCCGGAACGCCCGGCAGGCGGAGCGGGTGGCGGGCGCCTGGGGCCGGGCGCTCTGGCAGGCCGGGGTGGACCGGGCCCAGGGCCGGCGGCCCGGCGGCGAACTCCCCGCCCGCGACGACCGCCCGCTGTACTGGACCAGGCTCGCGATGACCGTCCAACTGGCCCGCTGGCAGCCCCGGTTCGACGTCGACCCGGCCGACCTGCGGGCCCGCTTCGAGGACGCCTCCCGGGGCCTCGACGACGGCTTCACCGCCGCCCCCGGCATCCGGCGGATCTTCGTCAGCGGCTTCGACCCGTACGGCCTCGACACCGAGCCGCGCCGTGCCAACCCCTCCGGCGCGGCCGTGCTGCAACTGCACGGGCGCCGGATCACCCTCGCCGACGGCAGCCCGGCCGAAGTCCGGGCCGTCCTGCTGCCGGTCCGCTACGGCGACTTCGACGACGGCGTCGTCGAGCGCGCCTTCGGCCCGCACCTCACCCCCGGCCCACAGGCCGCCGACCTGATCACCAGCATCAGCCAGGGCTACCCGGGCCTGTTCACCCTGGAGGCCTGGGCCGGGCGGGCCCGCTCCGCCGATCCCGCCACCGACAACACCGGCACCCTCTCCGGCGGCACCCGGCAGCACCCGGTCACCGCCCCGGGCCTGGACGACGGCCCGGAGTTCATCCGCACCACCCTGCCCACCGACGCCATGACGGCCGTCCAGCAGCCCTACCCCGTCCGCCTCAACACCACCGTCACCGAGATCCCCGAGGGCGGCGTCGACCCCGTCGACCGCGCGGACGGCCCCACCCCCGGCTCCCGCGCCGTCGCCGGTGGCGGCGGCGGGTACCTCTCCAACGAGGTCGCCTACCGCTCCAACCGCCTGCGCCTCGACCTCGCCCCCGACCTCCCCGGCGGTCACCTGCACACCCCCGTGCTCACCGGCCTGCCCGCCCAGCAGGACCGCCTCACCGCCCCGGAGTTCGAGCAGAACGAGGCCGCCATCGCCGACCAGGTCCGCGAGATCCTGCGCCACGCCCGGTTCTGAGCCCTGGGCGCGCGCGGGGGGGGGGACGGCTACACCGGCCGGGCGAAGCGCGTCCCCGCCGCGCGCGCCCGGGACTCGGCGATCTGCGCGTACGCGGCCTCCCGGTCCGCCCAGTGCGAGCCCTCGACCGACTTGCCGCGCTCCAGGTCCTTGTAGACCTGGAAGAAGTGGGTGATCTCCAGCAGGTCGAACTCGCGCAGGTCGCCGATGTCGCGCAGGTCGCCGTAGCGCGGGTCGTGGGCGGGGACGCACAGCACCTTCTGGTCCGGCCCGCGTTCGTCCCGCATCACCCACATGCCGACCGCCCGGCAGGTGACCACGCACCCCGGCACGGCCGGTTCACCGCCGAGCACCAGCGCGTCCAGCGGCTCCGCGTCGCCGCCGAGGGTGCCCTCGACGTAGCCGTAGTCCGCGGGGTAGCGGGTGGCGGTGAACAGGGTGCGGTCGAGGCGGATCCGGCCCGCCGCGAAGTCCATCACGTACTTGTTCCGCGACCCCTGCGGGGTCTCGATCAACACCTCGAACTCCACCGCGGCCTCCTCCTCTGCGTCTGGGGAGATTGTCCGCCGTCCCGGCCGTCCGGGCACCCTCCGCAAACGCCCTCCGCGGCCCGCCGGGGTCCGTTAGCATCCGGATCATGGGGAGTTGGCGTGTCACCGTCCAGAACCACCACCGCCGCAGCGGCGGGCGGCCGCAGGGGCGCCCGGAGGGGCCGCTCGCCCGCCACGGCGACCTGGCGCTGTACGGGCGGGACGGCGAGATCAGCTGTGTCGACGCCGAGGGCCTGGTCCGCTGGCGCCGCCCCTGCGCGGGGCGCCCCAACGCGGCCCACCTCTCCGGCGGCCGGGCGCTGGTCACCACCGACTCCTTCGAGTACACCGCCTGGGGCCACCTCGGCCCCGCCCTGCTGCTGGACCTCGACGACGGCGCCCTGGTCGCCGAACTGCGCGGCGAGCGCGGCACGGCCCTGGGCGACGGCCGCTTCGTGCTCGGCCTGGAGGGCTACGGCGCCTTCGACACCTGGGCCTACGACCGGGACGCCACCCTGGTCGACTCCTGGCGCAGCTACGGCCACTACGTGGTCGGCGGCGGCCTGCGCGTCGTCGAGACCGACCGCCGCCGGCCGACCGGGAGCCGGGTGGTGCGGCTGCTGCCCGGCGGGGGGATCGAGAGCGGCCCGCTGCTCGCCGACCCGCAGGCCCCCGCGCCGGTGGTGCTGGCCGACGGCACCGTCCTGGTGCTGGACGCGGGGGTGCTGCGCGCCGTCGGGCACGACCTCGACGCCACCGTGCTCGCCGAGTTGCTCCCGCTGTCCGGCGACGACCTGCACCGGTTCACCGGCACCCTGCGCCGCACGGCCGACGGCCTGACCGTGACGCTCGTGGAGCGCCACCCGACCCGGATGGGCGGCTACACCACCCACCGCTGGACCCTCGGGCTGGAGTCGCCGAACTAGGGCATGCCTGGCTGCTCTCCTGGCCCCCGTCGTTCCCCGGCGGCCACTCTCCGCGACCGCTCCCACGGAGCAGTACCGGGCGCGCGGCCGCTCCGGCGGCGGTAGGACGGACACAGACGTGCCCGGGAGGAGAGACCGTGAAGATCGTCGTCGACCTCAACCGCTGCCAGGGCTACGCGCAATGCGCGTTCCTCGCTCCCCGAGTGTTCGAACTGCACGGGGAGGAGGCCCTGCTCTACACCCCGCAGGCCGCCGAGGACCAGCGTGACCGCGTCCGGCGGGCCGCCGCGGCCTGCCCGGTGCAGGCCATCGTGGTCGAGGAGGAGGACCGGTCCGATGTCCGATGACCTCAAGAACGGCCGGATCGTCATCGTCGGCGCCTCGCTGGCCGGCCTGCGCGCCGCCGAGACGCTCCGGGACGAGGGCTTCGCCGGGCAGCTGACCGTGGTCGGCGAGGAACGCCTTCCCCCGTACGACCGGCCGCCCCTGTCCAAACAGGTGCTGCTCGGGCGGGTGCGCGCCGAGGAGACCGCGCTGCCCCGGCGCCGCGAGGTGGACGCGCAGTGGAAGCTCGGCGTCCGCGCCACCGGTGTGGACGGGGCCGGCCGGCAGGTCCTGCTCGCGAACGGCGAGCAACTGCCCTACGACCGGCTGCTGATCGCCACCGGCACCCGGGCCAGGCCCTGGCCGAAGGCCGAGCAGGCCGCACTCGACGGGGTGTTCACCCTGCGCACCGCCGAGGACGCGGCCGGCCTGGCCGAGCGGCTGGACGCCGGCCCGAAGCGGGTGCTGGTGATCGGCGCCGGGTTCACCGGCTCCGAGATCGCCTCCGCCTGCCGGGAACGCGGACTGGACGTCACCGTCGCCGAGCGCGGCCCCGCCCCGCTGGTCGGGGCCCTCGGCGGGGCCTTCGGCGCCCTCGCGGCCAAGGTCCAGCTCGCCCACGGGGTCGACCTGCGCTGCGGGGTGACCGTCTCCGCGCTGACCGGCCGAGCGGGCCGGCTCACCGGCGCCGAGCTCTCCGACGGCACCCGGATCGAGGCGGACGTCGCCGTGGTCGCCCTGGGCGCCGTCCGCAACACCGAATGGCTGGCCGAGTCGGGGCTCGCCGCCGGCCCGCGCGGGGTGGCCTGCGACGCGGGCTGCCGCGCCTTCGACATGTACGGGATCGTCACCGACGACGTCTTCGTCGCGGGCGACGTCGCCCGCTTCCCGCACCCCCTCTTCGAGTACCAGCTGCTCTCCCTCGAACACTGGGGCAACGCGGTCGCACAGGCCGAGGTGGCGGCCCACAACATGGTCAGCCCGGGGCCGCAGCGGCGCCCGCACCTGAGCGTGCCGTCCTTCTGGTCCAGCCAGTTCGGGCTCAACATCAAGTCCGTCGGCGTGCCCACCTTCTCCGACCACGTGGTCCTCGCCCAGGGCTCGGTCGAGGAGCGCCGGCTCGTCGCGGTCTACGGGTACCGGGGCCGGATCACGGCCGCCGTCAGCGTGAACCGGGCCAAGTGGCTGGAGCACTACCAGCGGCTGATCGAGGCCGCCGCGCCGTTCCCGCCCGACTGGGACGGCGTGGAGCCGCCCGCCTCCCGCATCCCGGTCCCCTCCGACGTGCCCGACCCGAAGGTGCTCTCGCACGGCCCGACCGTCGCCCTCACCGGCCACCTGCCCGACCGGCGGCTGACCCTGCGGCGCTGGGGCGGCTGAGCCCACCCGCCACCGCTCGACGGGCGCACGCCCACCGGGCCCCGCCGTCCGTCGAGGACCACCACCGCCGCCACCCCCGAGGAGCCACCGCGCATGGCCGCCGCCGACACCCTGTTCCGCCGGATCACCGACTACGCCAACCGCGCCGACCCCTACCCCCTGTACGCCGAGCTCCGCGAGCACCGCGTGGCCCGCCAGGACGACGGCAGCTACCTGGTCGGCACCTACCACGAGGTCGCCGCGCTGCTGCACGACCCGAGGGTCAGCTCGGACCGCCGCAACCGCACCGTCCCGGACGAGCTGCAGGGCAGCGTCCCGGTCGCCTTCATCGGCCGGGACGACCCCGAGCACGAACGGCTGCGCAACATCGCCATGCGGCCCTTCGGCCCGCCCCACGCACCCGACCGGGTCGACGCCATGCACGACGAGATCGCGCGGATCACCGGGGAACTGATCGACGGGCTCCGGGGCCGCGACCGGATCGACCTGGTCGAGGACTTCGCCTACCCGCTGCCGGTCACCGTCATCTGCCGGCTGCTCGGCGTGCCGCGCGAGGACGAGCCGCGGTTCCACGCCTGGTCCGAGACGCTGATCGCGGGCTTCGACCCCACTCCCGACAGCGATCCGTCCGAGCGCCAGCAAGCGGCCACGCAGGCCCGGATGGAGATGGGGCTGTACCTCGGCGAACTCGCCGAGAGCCGCCGGGGCAAGCCGTCCGACGACCTGCTCTCCGCCTTCGTCAACGACCCCGGCCCGTCGGGCGGCTTCACCCAGACGGAGCTGATGGCCACCGCCGTCCTGCTGCTCATCGCCGGGCACGAGACGACCGTCAACCTGATCACCAACGGCGTGCTCACCCTGCTGCGCCACCCCGAGAACCTGGAACTGCTGCGCGACAAGCCGGAGTTGATGCCGCGCGCGGTGGAGGAGCTGCTGCGCTACGAACCCCCGGTCCAGCTGCTGCCGCAGCGCACCGCGCTCACCGACATCGAGGTCGCCGGGGTCACCATCCCCAAGGGCGCGCCGCTGATCCTGGTGCTCGCCGCCGCCAACCGGGACCCCCTGCGGTTCCAGGAGCCCGACCGCTTCGACCCGACCCGCCCGGACAACCAGCACCTCGGCTTCGGCAGCGGCGTGCACAGCTGCTTCGGCGCCCCGCTCGCCAGGGTCGAGGCGCAGCTCGCGCTCACCGCGCTCATCCACCGCCTGGACGGCCCCCGGCTGCTCCAGGACCCGCCCGAGTACCGGCGCAGCCCCGTCCTGCGCGGGCCCCGGCACCTGCCGCTCGCGCTCTCCGGGGTGAGGGACTGAGCAGCCCGGGCCCGGGAGGCGGCATCGGCCTCCCGGGCCCGGGATCGTTCGGCGGCGCTACGGGGTGCTGCGCACCACCGGCAGTTCCAGGAAGGACGGGTCGGCTCCGCCGTGCCCGATCCGGTAGCCGGCCCGGCCGTCGGCAGGGAGCAGTTGGAAGGAGTCCGGGTTGGCGGCGGCGACGGTGAGCCGGATCCGCTCGCCGGCCCGGAAGAGCACCGCGACGGGTTGCAGGTCGATGGTGACCTGACGGGCCCGGCCCTGCGGGAAGGGCGCCGCGTCGGTGGCCGCGTAGCTGCGGGGCGTGCGCAGCCGGCGCCAGTCGGGGTTGTCGTCCCGGTCGGCCACGGCCCGGTCGGCGAGGGCGAGTTGGCCCTCGGTCAGGTAGGTGACCCGGCCGTCGGGGGCGACGTCCTCCAGGTAGACGTGCAGGGCGCCCTGGGCGGTGCCGTCGAGGCCGGTGACGTCGAGCGTGACGCGGCCGTTGCCGGTCACCCGGGTGTCGCCGGTCAGCGGCGGGGTGGTGTAGCTGAGGAGTTTGGCGTCCACGGCGGCCCGGTCGGGGTAACTGACCGGGCTGCCGGTGAGGTTGGTGTTCCAGCGGTCCAGCGGGCCGGTGCCGGCGGTGGGGTCGAGGCGCAGCAGGTCGGCGCCGGGGCGGTCGTCCGGATCGGGCCGTCGGCGGCTGAGCGCGGTGTCCTCGCCGAGGTAGAGCCGCTGCGGGCGGGTGCCGGGCAGCGGCCAGCGGGTGGTGGTGCGCCAGACGCCCTCGTTGAAGGTGTAGTAGTGCAGTTGCCGGGTGCCGTCGGGGCGGCCGTCGGCCCGCACGTAGCGGTCGAAGAAGTCGAACGTCCGCTGGGCGAGCTGGGCGCGTTCCTGGTCGGTGAGGTGGCGGGCGGGTTGGAAGGGGTCGGCGAGGTAGCCCTGGCCGTGGCTCCACGGGCCGATCCAGGCGTCCTGGGTGTTGGAGAGGCCGGTGAACTGGGAGAGCACGCCGTTGGCGGTGCCCGCGTCGAGCCAGCCGGCGTCGGTGAGCACGGGGACGCCGCCGGCCTCGACGGCGTCGGCCTTCTCGCCGACGCTGCCGACCGTCCAGCTCTTCGGGCCGTCCTGGTAGTCGCGGTACACGCCGGCCTCGGCCATGTCGACCAGGTTGGCGTTGCCCGCGTGCTCGGCGCGCGCGGCGGCGAGCAGGGCCGGGCCGTCCGGGCCGTCGACCGGCCGGGGCACGGCGCCGGTCAGGCCGGCGGCGGCGCAGACCTGCCGGGTCTGCTCGTCGGTGTCGCAGGTGGTGCCGCCGGCCTGGTCGAGGATGCGCAGCAGCAGCGCGTACGGGGCGATCCGGGGCTCGATGAGCAGGCCGCCGGGGCGCACCAGGTCCTCGTACGGGTCGAAGTCGTAGGAGACCGGGGCGGCGGCGGTGATGTGGTGGTTGCCGAGGGCGGTGGCGAGCATCGCGGTGTCGCCGCCGTAGGAGACGCCGGTGGTGCCGACCCGGCCGTTGGACCAGGGCTGGGCGGCGATCCAGTCGCTGAGCGGGCCGCTGTCGGCGACGGTGTCGGCGCCGAGTTCGGAGCTCAGGGTGCCGAAGGAGGCGCCGGTGCCGCGCAGGTCGGCGACCACGTAGGCGTAGCCGTGGGCGTTCCAGCCGTCGGCGTCGCTGCTGCGGCCGCCGTTGCCGGGTGCGCCGGGGTAGACCCGGGCCCGCCAGTAGCGCTGGGTGACCAGGACGGTGGGCAGGTTCGCGCCGTCCCTGGTGCCCTCGGGCAGCCAGACGTCGACGGCGAGGCGGACGCCGTCGGGCATCGTCACGTAACGCGACTGGAGGTGCGGCTCGGCGGCCGGGGCGGCCGCGGCAGGCGCCACCGCGAGTCCGAACACGGCCGCGGCCGTGACCAGCGCCGCCAGCGGGCGGCGCGGAATCCCCCCTGTCCGGCTCACCGGGAGGTCGGCTTCCAGGGGCCTTCCTCAGGCCTGGCCTCGGTGTCGGTGCCTGGCCAGGGCGGCATGGTGACGGCGGCGATCCGCAGCGGCCGGTCGGCGTCCTCGTCGGCCCGGAACTGGAACGCCGTGCCGAGCGGGATCGAGGCCGCCGTCCCGGGCACGAGCCGGACGGTCTCCTCCCGCCCGCCCTGGCGGCGCCACAGCTCCCCGGCGCCGTCGACGACCTGCCACAGCTCCTGCACGGTGGCGTGCGACACGGCGTGCGACACCTGTCCGGGGGCGAGCTCGAACACCGCGAGGCTCCCCTGTCCGTCCAGGACCAGCAGCGGGAACACCGCGGCCCCGTCCGGTGCGGTCACCACCTGGACGTCGTCGACGTCCGCTGTCTGGAACGGTTGTTGCACTGGCTGACTGGTCATCCGACCCGGCCTCTCTCGCGTCACGGAGTACCTCGGTCTCGCCCCCCACCGCCGATGAGAACACGCCCCGGCGCCCGGCCGCCACCCTGAGATGTCCCGTAGTCCGACGCGCCGGCCCCGCGCCGCTCCGGCGGTGGCCCCGTGCCGGCCGCGCGCCGGTCTCAGCCGCCGCCGGGCGTGCCGAACTCGCGGAGGGCGTCGGTGACGATCGCGTCCAGCCGGGCGTGGTGGGCGCCGCGCCAGTAGGCCTGGCCGCAGTCGACGCACTGGGCGAAGACGTCGTAGGAGCGCTCGGTGCCGTCCCGCAGCTGCTCGCGCACCGAGGTCTTGTCGGCCTCGCGCAGCGTGCCGTTGCAGGTGGTGCAGCGGCTCCACGGGTCGAGCGGGGGCGCGAAGCGGGAGAGCACGTCGCGCAGCTGCTCGTTGGGGCGGTGGCTGTAGACGTAGGCGCCGGCCCACAGTTCGCGGCGGCGCAGCAGGCCCCGGTCGCGTGAGAGCAGGACGCGCTGCTCGGCGGCGGAGCGGGCGGCGAGCGCGGCGTCGCCGATGTCCGGGTTCTCGTAGGCGGCGTCGACGCCGAGCAGGCGCAGCCGGCGGGTGAGGGTGCCGAGGTGGACGTCCAGCAGGAAGCGCGGCGGGGCGGGCGAGGGCTGCGGCCGGTCCACGGCCCGGACGGTGACGTGTTCCTCGTCGACCGGC
Source organism: Kitasatospora sp. NPDC057940 (assembly GCF_042887425.1). Taxonomy (NCBI): domain Bacteria; kingdom Bacillati; phylum Actinomycetota; class Actinomycetes; order Kitasatosporales; family Streptomycetaceae; genus Kitasatospora; species Kitasatospora sp. NPDC057940. Next base: position 111,336 of record NZ_JBHVPH010000011.1, on the reverse strand, counting down.
ACGTGCGACCCGGGCACCGGCCGGCCGTCCACCAGCAGCGTGCCGACCTCGGTGAGCGGGACGCCCAGGGACTCGACGACATGGCCGAGCGTCGAGGTGCCGTCGGTGCGCAGCGCCGAGCGGCCGGCCCGCCGGGGCCCGGAGACGAAGAGGTGCAGCTCGGGGGCGAAGTCGAGCCAGATCTGGGGTCGGTCCACGCGGCCAGCATGCCAGCGGGCGGCGGCCCGGGCCACCGGTTTCCGGTCAGCCGTCGGAGCATTCTCGGGCGGGCTCGCGGCGGCGGCGGCCGGCGCGGGCCCCGACCGGGGCTGAGCAGCCGGTTCGGGGCGGCGCGCAGGGGCGTCGAGGACACCGTCGAGGCGGCGGGGAAAGCCTGTGCGAAGGGCACCGGGCCGGCGGGGAAGGCCGGCGCGGGGCCGCTACGGGACCGCGACGGCGGGGGTGACCGGCTCCGGGCGGCCCCGGTCGCGGTCCCGCTCGGCCCAGCGGACGACCGGCCCCATCGCGTACCCGGCCGCCAGGAAGAGGCCGCCCAGGACGAGCCAGCCCGCGAGCCCGCCGTCCAGCAGCAGGGTGGTCAGCAGCAGCGGCCCGAGGGTGCGGGCGACGGCCACGCCGGTGCCGAAGAAGCCCTGGTACTGGCCGATCCGCTCGGGCGGGGCGAGGTCGAAGCTGATCTGCCAGGAGCCCGCCGACTGCCGCATCTCGCCGATCACCTGGAGGACGGAGGCCGCCACCAGCAGCGCGGCGACCGCCCACACCGGGACGTCCAGGGCCGACAGGCCGAACACCGCGCAGGAGGCGAGCAGCACCGCCCCGGCCGAGCGGACGGCCCGCGCGGCCGGGCCCAGGCCGGTGACACCGCGCGCCGCCCGGACCTGGAAGACCAGCACGGCCAGGGTGTTGAGGACGAACAGGGCCGAGCCGAGCCAGCCGATCCCGGGCGCCCGGTCGGCGATCCAGAGCGGGATGACCAGGCTGAGCAGCGGCATCCGCAGCAGCAGCACGGCGTTGACCAGCGCGACGGCGGCGTACCGGCGGTCGCGCAGGACGGCCAGCCGGGGCCCGGCGCCCGACCGGGCCGGGGCGGGCGGGGCTTCGGGCAGCCGCAGCAGGATCAGCGCACCGGCCAGGAAGCCGAGCGCCGTCACCACGAAGGCGCCGAGGAAAGCGGCCCGGGTGCCGACGGTGAGCGCGATGCCGCCGATGGCGGCGCCGACGGCCAGCCCCCCGTTGAGGGTCGACTGGAGGTGGGCGAGCAATCCGGTGCGCTGGGCGGGCGGCACCAGGGTGGCGACCAGCGCCTGCCGGGCGGCGGTGAGCCCGGACTGCGTCGTGGCGTAGAGGCAGACCGCCGCCAGGAACGGCCCGTAGGAGCGGATCACCAGGAAGGCGGCGACCACCACCGCCGTGGCCAGGGCGAGCGCCACGGCCGTCCGGCGCGGGCCTCGGCGGTCGGCGAGGGCGCCGAGCGGGACGCCCGCCAGCGAGCCGAGCGCCCAGGCCACGGCGAGGCCGGCGCCGAGGGCGGTCGCCGACATGCCGACGACGTGGGTGAAGTAGAGCGCGGAGCAGGTGTAGTAGGCGCCGTCGCCGACAGAGCTGGCCAACTGGGCCGCGGCGAGGGTCCGTTGGGGCCCGGCGGGCGGGATGAGGGCGGGCGCCGGGGCGCTGCTGGTCGACACGGGTCTCCTGGCTGGGGGCGGCGCGCGGGCCGGGTGTTCGCAACGGTTCGCGGCCCAGCCTAGGCAGGAGGCGAACCGGCGGTAAGGTCCAGTGATCACGGAACTTCTTGGTCCACTTCCGGTCCCCACCGCACCGGCGGGCGAGCGCTGAACCCCCGTACGACGGCGGCGAATCGCTCCTCCCGCGGGCCCGGAACCGGCCCCGGCCGTACCGCCGCCGCGCCCTCCGTACCCGCTCCGAATCCGCCTCGCACACCGGTCTCAGGGCGTCACCGACCGTGCCGAAGGGCCAAGTTTTGCCGTATTGACCGGTCAGTAACGCGCTCCTATGCTCAACGGCATTCGCGATCCGGCACCGGGCCCGGCGCCGCCGTGCCCGCCCGATCCGCCGCCGTCATCGGCTCGAAGGGCTCTTCCCATCAGCACCTCCATCGCCCGCTCGGACGACACCGGCCACCCGGGCGACACCGGCCACCCGGGCGACGCACGGGACGGCGCCGGCACCCGCCGCCGCCGCTTCCTCACCTACCTGCTGGCCGCCCCGACCCTCACCGTCGGCGCCCGGCTCGGCCTCGACGCCGCCGCGCCCGCCACCGCGCGGGCCGCCGTCCGCGCCGCCGCCGTCGCCCAGGACGCCGCCGCCCCCTCGCAGTTGATCGGCCTGCCCGGCATCCCGGACATCCTCGACCTCGGCGACGCGCTGATCGTCGCCGGCCTGCCGACCTCGCACCTGCTCGTCCTGGAACTCACCGCCGCCGGGCGCGCCGTGCTGCACCTGCCCCGGCTGGAGGTCGGCCAGGGCCTCACCACGGCCATCGCGATGCTCGTCGCCGAGGAACTCGACGCCCGGATCGGCGACGTGGACGTGCCGCTCTCCGACGGCCGCCCCGAACTGCTCTTCAACCAGCTGACCGGCGCCTCCAACTCGGTGCGCTCGCTGTACGACCCGGTGCGCGCCGCGGCCGCCGCCGCCCGCGCCCGGCTGGTGACCGCCGCAGCGCGGCGCTGGAACGTTCCGGCAGACACCCTGCGCACCGCCGACTCCGCCGTCCTCGCCCCCGACGGCCGCCGCGCCGGCTACGGCGACCTCGCCGCCGAGGCCGCCGCCGTCGCACTCCCCGCCGTGTCCAGCTCCCCCAAGACCGCCGACCAGCTGCGCCTGGTCGGCCGGCCCACCGGCCGGATCGACGCCCGCGACATCGTCACCGGCCGCGCCAAGTACGCCGGGGACCTCGCGATCCCGGGCGCCGTCCCCACCGTCGTCGCCCGCCCGACCACCATCAAGGGCACGGTCAGGACCCTGGACGCCTCGGCCGCCCGCGCCATGCCCGGCGTGCTCGGCGTCGTCCCGATCCCCAGCGGCGTCGCCGTCCTCGCCGAGACCTTCGACCAGGCGCTCAAGGCCCGCGACGCGCTGCGCACCTCCTGGAACCCGGGCCCGGTCGCCAACCTCTCCACCCCCGACATCCGCGCCCGACTGCGCGCCGCCCACGCGCCGTTCCTCATCCCCCCGCTGCTCACCCAGTACGTGGACGGCGAATTCGACTTCGCCTTCGTCAACCACGCGCCGATGGAGGTGCTGACCGCCATCGCCGACGTACGGCCGAACCGGGCCGAGCTGTGGTTCGCCGCGCAGACGCCGATCGTCGCCCAGCAGGCCATCGCCGCCGAACTCGGCCTCCCGCAGAACGCCGTGACCGTCCACGTGGTCCGCGGCGGCGGCTCGTTCGGCCGACGGCTGTTCTTCGACGCCGCCCTGGAGGCCGCCCAGATCTCCAAGGCCGCGGGCCGACCGGTCAAACTCATGTGGACGCGCAACGACGACATGCGCCACGGCCGGATGCGCCCCGCCAGCCACCACCGGATCCGGGCCACCTACGCGCTCGGCCAGGTGCTCAGCTACGAGCACCGCGCCGCCACCGTCAAGACCGACTTCCGGCACGGCCTCGGCGAGATGCTCACCGCCGCCGGCTTCAACCTCACGCTCGCCGGGCTCAGCCTCGCCCAGGCCTTCTTCCTGCTCAGCGAGAAGAACCCGTACAACGTCGGCATCCCCACCCAGCTGCTCGCCGAAGTGCCGCTGGACGTACCCACCGGCAGCTGGCGGTCGGTCTACTCCGGCACCGTCCGGGTCGCCGACGAGATCATGATGGACGAACTCGCCCGCCGGATGGGCCAGGACGCCGTCGCGTTCCGCCGCGCCCGGCTGCGCGGCGCCGCCGGGCGGGCCGTCCTCGACACCGTCGCCAAGGCCGGCAACTGGGGCCGCCCGATGCCCCCCGGCCACGCCCAGGGCATCGGCTACCACGACGAGAACAGCGGGTGCACCGCCTACCTCGTCGAGCTCGACGCCACCGACCCGGCCGACCCCCGGGTCACCAAGGCCGTGATCGCCGCCGACGTCGGCCGGGTCATCAACCCCCGGGGCCTGGAAGCCCAGCTCACCGGCGCCCTGATCGACGGCATCTCGGTCATCCTGCAAGCCGGCAACCACATCGACAACGGGGCCGTGCGCGAGGGCAGTTACGCCGACTTCCGGTACGCCCGGCAGCGGCACACCCCGCCGGCCGTCGAGATCCACCTCATGCCGCCGAGCGGAGCGCCCGGCGGCGCCGGCGAACTGGGCGTCCCGGCGGCCTCCGCCGCGGTCGCCAACGCCTACGCGCGCGCGACCGGCACCAGCCCGCGCTCCTTCCCGATCAACTTCTGACTCCCCCAGCCAAGGAACCCCACCACCCCATGCCCACCCACACCTTCGTCCTCAACGGGCATCCCGTCACCGTCGAGGCCCCGGACGACATGCCGCTGCTCTGGGTGCTGCGCGACAAGCTCGGCGTCACCGGCCCCAAGTACGGCTGCGGGGTGGGCGTCTGCCGCGCCTGCACCAGCCACCTGGACGGCGAGGAGTTCCAGCCCTGCACCCGCTCCGTCAAGGACTGCGAGGGCCACCGCGTCACCACCATCGAGGGCCTGGCCGACGGCGACACCCTGCACCCCGTCCAGGAGGCCTGGCTCGGCTGCGACGTCGCCCAGTGCGGCTTCTGCCAGCCGGGCCAGATCATGACCGCCGTCGCCCTGCTGCGCCGCACCCCGAACCCGACCGACGCGGACATCGACCAGATCCAGAACATCTGCCGCTGCGGCAGCTACCCGCGCATCCGCGAGGCCATCAAGCAGGCGGCGGCCCGGCAGTCAGGAGCCTGACCGCACCGCTCCACCACCCCTGGCCCGGTCGGTCCGGACCGTTTAGGCTGACCGGACCTCAACCACCCCACCACCTAGGGATGCTGGATGATCAGGCGCCGTTCACTGCTGGCACTCGCGGGTCTGGGCGGCGCCGCAGCCCTGCTGCCCACCGGACCCGCCCAGGCCGCCCAGGCCTCGCAGCCCGCTCAGGCCGCCCGGCCGCGCACCATCGACCTGCCCACCCCCACCACCGGTCGCCCGGTCGGCACGACCACCCTGCACCTGGTCGACCGCGACCGCCCGGACCCGTTCGTGCCCGCCGCCGGCCCGCGCGAGCTGATGGTGCAGCTCTGGTACCCGGCCCGCGCCACCGCCGGCCACCCCCGCGCGCCGTACACCACGCCCCGGGTCGCCGCCGCCATCGATCAGCGGGTTTCGCTGGATCCGGGCACCATCGCGGCCCTCCGCTCCACCGCCCGCACCGACGCACCCGCGCTCCCCGGCCCGCTCCCGCTGCTGCTGCTCGGCCACGGCCGCACCGGCCTGCGCAGCAACTGCACCGCGCTGGCCGAGGAGTTGGCCGCCCACGGCTACCTCGTCGCATCGGTCGACCACACCTACGACTCCCTCGCCGTCGAGTTCCCGGACGGCCGGCTGGTGCGCACCGTGCTGGAGGACGAGCCGGCCGACTTGGAGGCCGCCGAGCGCCGCGAGATCGCCGCCCGGGTCGCCGACCTGCGCTTCGTCACTACCGAACTGACCGAGCGCCAGGACCGTTTCCGCGTCGACGGGAGCCGGATCGGCGTGCTCGGCCACTCGATGGGCGGCTCGGCGGCCGCCGAGGCGATGCGCCTGGACGAGCGGTTCCGGATCGGCCTCAACCTGGACGGCGGCCTGTTCGGCTCGCCCGTTCCCGACCTCGGCCTGGACCGGCCCTTCCTCCTGCTCACCTCCCTCGCCGACCACGAGACCTGGCAGCGCTGGCGCAGCCACCAGCACGCCTGGGGTCGGCAGTTGCGCACCCTCGGCGCCGGCCACCTCAGTTTCACCGACCTGCCGCACGCCGCCCTCCCCGGCAACCTGCCGGGCCACATTCCCGCCGACAGCTACGCCGCGCTGCTCGGCACCATCGCCCCGGCCAGGGCGACCGAGCTCACCCGCGCCTACACCCGGGCGTTCGCCGACCACTTCCTCCGCGGCCGCCCCGCGCCCCTCCTCGACGGCCCGTCACCGCGCTTCCCGGAGGTCGAACTCCGCTGGAGCCGCGACTGACGCCCACCCGGGGCCGCGGCCCCGGGGCGTCAGGCCCGCCGGGTCGCCCGCAGCGAGTTGCCGTCCCGCCGCACCCGGAGGAAGAGCACCGTCAGTGCCACGACGGTGAGCGCCACCAGGATCCCGGTCTCGACGAGCTGGATCGGCACGAAGTGCCCGACGGGGTGGTACTCGATCCAGTTGTTCGTGACGCCTTCGCAGCCCCTCGTTCGGTCGCCGTCCCAGCAGAACTGGTCCGAGACCCACCGGCCGTCCTGGAGCACGACCCCGCGGTCGACCAGCCACGCGTTGGTGGGCTGCCCGAAGTAGACGTTGTGCGGGACCAGTTCCCTGACCGACGGATAGAAGGAGGCGCGGTTCCACCGGAGGAGGCCGTGGACGACCGCCAGCAGCACGCCGGTGGCCAGGACCGAGGCCACCGTGCGGCGCAGCACCTGCCCGACCAGCAGGCCCAGCGCCAGCGCGAACAGCGACCAGGCGACCGGCACCACCCCGAGGCCGGGGTAGGTGAGGCCCTGGAACGGCGGATCGAAGGCGAACGGGCGGCCGCCGATGTCCGCGCGCCACACCCAGGTCGCCAGAACGGCGAGCACCCCACCGGCGGCCAGCACCGCCAGCCCGGGCAGGGCGATCCGCGCGGTGAGCCAGCGCAGCGGGCTGACGGACTGGGTCCAGGCGAGGCGGACGGTTCCCCGCTCGTACTCCTGGGCGAGCATCGGGGCGCCGAGGAACATGCCGATCAACAGGGGGACGGCGACCAGGACCGGCTGGAGCCACGTGATGTACAGGGAGGTGCGGCGGATGATGGGCCCGACCATGCCCTGGCAGCCGGCGTTGGACCAGCTGGCGATGTCGGAGCACTCGGCCCGGTGCAGATCCGCCATCAGCGACTGGACGGTGAAGTGCAGCCAGAGCAGGGTGGCCGACGCGGTGACGACCAGGACGGCGATCGCCCACAGCGCGGTGCGGCTCTGACGCCAGCTCAGCCAGAGCAGGCCGCCCGGGCGGGGCGTGGTCCGCGGCTCGCGCGGTGGCGCCGCGGTGGTGGCGCGGTCGGCCAGGACGTTGGTGCTCATGCGGCGATCCCGTTCTCGGTCGTCTGGGCCTGCGTGCCCGGTCCGGTGGCGGCCCGGGCGCTGCCGGCCGGGCTCCGGAGGTAGCCGAGCAGCAGTTCCTCCAGGCTCGGCCGGCCGCTCTCCCACGGGCCGTCGACCGGATCGCCGGTGCGGACCAGCGCGTCGACCCTGCGGCCGGTGGCGCGCTGTTCGACCAGGACGTCCTCGGGGAGCGCGCTGCCGACCGGGCCGGTGAGCAGTTGGTGTCCGTCCAGCAGGTCCTCCACGTCGCCGCAGAGCCGGATCCGCCCGGACTGCACCAGCAGCAGGTAGTCGATGACACCGTCCAGCTCGGGGATGATGTGCGAGGAGACCACGATGGTGGTGCCGCGCTCGGCGGCCTCGGCCATCAGGGTGCCCATCAGCTGGTGCCGGGCGAGCGGGTCGAGGTCGGACATCGGCTCGTCGAGCAGCAGCAGGTCGGGGCGCTTGCCGAGGGCGAGCGCCAGGGCGACCCGGGTGCGCTGGCCGCCGGAGAGCGAACCGATCTTCGCCCTCATCCGCAACTCGCCCTGATCGATGATCTGTTGAGCGAGGTCCTGGTCCCAGGACGGGTTCAGCTCCCGGCCGAGCCGCAGGGTCTCGGCCACCGTGAAGCCGGGGTAGAGCGGCTTGTCCTGGGCCACGTACGCGACCCGGGCGCGCAGGTCCTCGGTGGTGGCGGGTTCACCGAACACCCGCAGCTCCCCCTCGGTGGGGGTGAGCAGACGGGCGGCGATGCCGAGCAGGGTGCTCTTGCCCGCACCGTTGGGGCCGGCCACCCCGCAGATCCGCCCGGCCGGGACGGCGAACGTGCAGTCGCGCAGCGCCCACTCTCCCCGGTAGCGCTTGCCCAGGCCGTCGGCCGCGAGCGCCGCCGCTGCCGGTGGTGTGTTCATCGGGTCGTCCACCCGGTCCCCCCACTGTCCTCTAACTCGGTGTTTCCGGGGAGACCCCGGTGTCGAATCGCTGCTCCAGGACGGAGGCCATCAGCGCGGCGATGTCCTCACGCTCCAGTCCGACCTCTCGGGCCCGGTCCACCCAGCCGACCAGGTCCGCGCGCAGCGGCCCGTCGGCGGCCGCCTCCGGCCGGGCGAGCGAGCGCCGGACGAAGGTGCCGAGCCCCGGCCGGGGCTCGACCAGGCCCTCGCGTTCCAGTTCGCGGTAGGCCTTCAGCACGGTGTTGGGGTTGATCGCGGTCAGCTCGACGACCTCCCGCGCGGTCGGCAGCTTGTCCCCGGGCTGGAGCAGCCCGAGCCGCAAGGCCTGCTTGGTCTGCTGAACGATCTGCTGGTAGGTGGAGACGCCGCTGCGCCGCTCGATGCGGTACTCGATCACACGCGATTCGACCTTTCACTAGTCCAATAGTGGAATAGTGACCCACTGCGGCGCCCGGGTCAACCCGGACCGGGGGCCCGGCGATGCGGACGGTCAGGGCCGCTGCAGCAAGAGGAGGGAGTCCTGGTCGACGACCCGCCGGTAGCCGCGCCGCTCGTACTCGACCAGCATCCGGGCGGTGTCGGCGGTCGCGCACGGGGCCTGCACGCTCGGGTCCGTCCGGTCCACGACCACCCACTCGGGCCCCGGCCCGGTCGGCGCACGGCAGACCAGGGTGACGGTGGCCCGGCCGGTCAGCTGCGCGGCGAGGCGGTTGGAGGCGGCGACGGTCGCACCGTCGGGTATCGAGCCGAGCAGCGCCCGGGTGTGCGCGAGCCGGGCCGAGGTGCGCCACGCCTCGGGCATCACCACCTCGTGCAGCGGATAGACCGGCACCGTCACGGCCGCCACCAGGGCGCTGACGGCGAGCGCGCGCCGCGCCCGGCGCGGGTCGGTGCGGGTCAGGGCGTCCACCAGCGCGGCGAGCACCAGCGGCATCAGCACCGCGCTGTAGTGGTAACTGACGCCCCAGTAGTGCGGGTTGGCCGAGAGCAGCCGCCAGCCCAGGGTCGGCACGCAGAGCAGGACCAACGGCGAGCGCAGCCCGAGGAAGCCCGCGGTCGCGGCGAGCAGGAAGAGCAGCAGCCACTTGACCGGGGGCCAGCCGATCCGGGCCGCCAGCGACCAGGGCGAGGACTGCCCGCCGCCGTCCAGCTGCTGCCAGTAGTCGAACCCGCCGTGCGGGTTGAACGAGGGCAGCACCACCGTCACGGTCAGCACGGTGGCCGCGAGCCCGACGCCCGCGAGCACGAGCCCCGGCAGCGGGCCGCGCCGGCCGCGCCCGCCCCGGCGGGTCTGCCAGGCGATCAGCAGGCCGAAGGCGGCCACGGTCAGGCCGAGGTCCTCCTTGACCAGCAGCAGCGGCAGCGACCACAGCGCCGCGGCCAGCCGGCGGCGCCGGCCGAGCGCGGTGGCCGCGAAGGCCAACAGCGGTACGGCGAAGGCGATTTCGTGGAAGTCGTCACTGACGGCCCGGACGATCCCCCAGGACGCCCCGGTCACGCATCCGATCACCAGGGCGACCCGCGGCCCGCCCGACTCGTACGCCCACCGGGTGAGCGGCACGACCGCCAGCGCCATCAGCAGCGCCTGGGCGACCAGCAGGGTGACGGCCCCCGGGAACAACCGGTAGACCGGAGCGAGCACGGCGATCAGCGGGTGGAAGTGGTCCCCGAGCAGGTGGTAACCGGGCCCCTTGAGCGGCACGATCGGCGCCTGGCCGTGCGCGTACGCACGGACGGCCTGCTCGAAGATGCCCAGGTCGTAGGCCTTGCTCAGGCCGCGCCGGTAGCGGTTGACGGCGACGCAGGTGTAGAGCGCGGCGAACCCCGCGGCCAGGCCCCAGGCCAGGACGGCAGGTCGACGCGGCGGACGGAACAGGCGCATCGGCAAAGTACCCTTTCACTATTCGATTAGTGGAAGGGTGGTGGAAGGGCACACCGCCGTCAACCCCGGTCCGGCCGCGCCGACCGGGCCTCTGACCTGCCCGGATGCGGTCCGCTAGAGGGGTGACGCGGAGCCCGTGGAGGCTTCCGGATCAGCGGGACTCAGGGCCGCGCGGCCTCCGGGTCGCGGCCGAAGAAGCCGGCGAGCCGGTCGTACGGCGGGGCGTCCTCCGGCACGGCGACCTCGGGGCCGAAGGCGTGCTGCTCCTCCTCGGAGCCGCGGTACCCGGGCGTGAGGGCGCCGCGGGCCCAGGCCAGGGCGGCGAGGGCCACCTCGTGGTCCAGCCCCTCGGTGGACTGGTCGGTGGCATGGGCCAAGTCCCAGTCGTGGACGGCGAATTCGGCGATCTGCTGGTCCACCGGGAAGCGGGCCGGCAGGGTACCGACGCCGGGGACCTCCAGCGTGCCGGTGAGGTCGCCCGCCGCCCGCCAGGCGTCGACCAGCTCCTCGGCGCCGGCCTCGAAGGCGTGCAGCCAGTCCTCCTCCACCCGCTCGAAGGGCTGCGACCAGTCCGGCTGCCCGCCCCCGGCCCGGACGGTGAACTGCCGCAGGTCGAACAGCAGATGGCTGACCAGGTCGCCGACGTCCCAGGAGCGGCAGGCCGTCGGGTGCCCGGCCAGCTCGACGCCGACGCCGTCGATCAGCCCGGCGGTCTGCGCGAGGGCCCGGGCGAGCAGCTCGATCGGGTCTTCCGCTGCGGTCATGGCACACCTCTCGGTCGGGAGCGCGTCGCCGGCGTGGCCGGGTGCGGTCGGGAGCACCGCTCGGACCGGGCGATCGTAAACGCGCCCGTCGACGACCGCCCGCCACGACACCGGCCCGGTGGTCGCACCACCGGGCCGGTCTCCGTACTGCGACGCGCTGCGGGCCGTCAGACCCCGAGCGTCAGTCCCCCAGCATCAGTCCCTGGGTACCAGTCCCCGGCCGTCAGGCCGCGAACCCGCCGTCCACCGCGAGCTCCGCGCCCGTGACGTACCGGCCCTCCTCGCCCGCCAGGTAGGCGACGGCGGCGGCGACGTCCGCGCCCGTACCGAAGCGGCCGAGTGCGGTCAGGCTGTTCTGGAGCTCGGCGGCCTCACCGTCCGCCGGGTTCATGTCGGTGTCGATCGGGCCGGGGTGCACCACGTTCGCGGTGATCCCGCGCGGGCCGAGCTCCCTGGCCAGCGCCTTGGTCAGGCCGATCATCGCCGCCTTGCTGAGCGAGTAGATGGTGGCGCCGGGGAAGGCGACCCGCTTGGCGATGCAGCTGCCGATGGTGACGATCCGCCCGCCGTCGGCCAGGTGCGCGGAGGCGGCCTGGGCGAACAGGAACGGCGCCCGGACGTTCACCTCCAGGACCCGGTCGACGTCGTCGAGCGCCAGGTCACCGATCGGGCCGAGGACACCGACGCCCGCGTTGTTCACCAGGACGTCCAGCCGCCCGAACCGCTCCGCGACCTCCGCGACCACGGCCCGTACCGCCTGCGGGTCGGCGCAGTCCGCGCGGACCGCCCAGCCGCGGCGCCCCATCGCGGTGATCTTCGCCGCGACCTGCTCGGCCAGTTCGGCCCCGCCCTGGTAGGTCAGGGCGACGTCGGCACCGTCCTCGGCCAGCCGCAGCGCGACCGCCGCCCCGATCCCCCGGCTGCCGCCGGTCACCAGGGCCACCTTGCCGTCGAGCTTCGCCGCACCGTTCATCGTCATATCTCCAGAACTCCTCGTTCGGATGTGATCCGACTCGTTCCGATCAGAACCCCCGGTTCCGATCTCGGACATGACTCGATCCTGGGCCTCGGCGCCGGAAAGCTCCGGCGGTATTCAGACGTCGCGTTCAACCTTCAACTATCTCCCGAAGCGCCCGCGCACACAGCCTCACGCCCGCGCGCACGCCCGCCCCCTCACGCCCGGCCCCTCCCTCGTGCCCGGCCCCGGAAACGCGCCGGGCCGAGCGGCCGACCCCGGGGAGGGGCGGCCGCTCGGCGCGGGTGCGGAGGTGTCAGACGGTCAGGGTCTGGCCCGGGAAGATGAGATCCGGGTCGCCGCCGATGGTACGGGCGTTCTTGTCGTACAGGTTGCCGGTGTCGGTGCCGAACTTGGCCGCGATGCCGCTCAGCGTGTCACCGCTCTTGACGGTGTAGCCGCCACCGGAGGTGTTCTTCTCCGAGGACGGCGCCGACTGCGCCGGCTTGGCCGACTGCTGCGGCTTCGACGCCTCCTGCTGCTTCGGCACCGGCTTGCTCTTCGGCGCCTGCGGGGCCTGCGGCGCCTGGGTCCTGGGCGTCTTGGCCTTGGGCGCCGGCTTGGCGGCCGGCTTCGAGGGTGCGGTGTCGGTGGTGTCGGCGGTGTCGACGGCGGCCGGGGCGCCGCCCTTGCTCAGACCGGCCTTCTTGGAGCAGACCGGCCACGCGCCGGGCCCCTGCGAGGCGAGGACCTTCTCGGCGACCGTGATCTGCTGCGCCTTGCTGGCCTGGTGGGCCTGGGGGGCGTAGGCGGTGCCGCCGTACGCCCTCCAGGTGCTGGGGGTGAACTGCAGTCCGCCGGAGAATCCGTTGCCGTTGCTGATGCTCCAGTTGCCGCCGCTCTCGCACTGGGCGACGGAGTCCCAGCTGGAGGTGGGCGCGGCGGAGGCCGAGGTGGCCGTGACGAGGCCGGCCACCGGCAGGGCCGCGACGGCGGCTCCCGCGACGACCGCCATCCGCACGCGGTTGCGCTTGGTGGCGGTGGTGTCGGTGGCAGCGGCGGTCTCGTGACGGGAAGTCATATAAGTCCTCTCGGCAAGCCCCGGGCGGGCAGGCGGAACCAGACCCATGACGGGCCGATAGTTGCGCTCACCTCGCTCGACGGGCGGCCGGACACGTCTGGGACGCGCCGTGCCGCCCCGGCCACCTCCACTCGCCGACGACCTGTTCGAGCCGGTCGCGTCGGCGGGCACGGCCCTGGCGCCGGGGGTCAGGTCGGCGGGCCATGCGTCGGGGTGAACCCGGGTGGTGCTCGTTGCACCGCCAATGAAGCTACGGGCCACCTCGGGGTGCAGCAAGCAATTCCTGCTCCCCGCAGGTCAGTTGACTGTTACCGGCGGTATTGATCAAGGTGCCGTGCCCAGTTCGACCGGGTTTGACCACATTTACAAGATCAACTGATCAACTTTCACGCCCCCTCTTCACCTCTGTCCACCTGTGAGCCCGAGCACACCATCCACCCACCGTGACCATGGGCTGACGTACCGTCACCACCGAAGCCGGAGTTCCCCGTTCCGCCGGGCCATTTGGTGGTATCCGCCACACCCGACACGCTCCGCGACCGGTCGGACGCACTCAGTCCCGGGCGCCGAGCTCCGCGTCCCGCGCCAACAGCGCCGCCTGCACCCGGTTCTCACAGCCCAACTTGGCCAGGATCCGGCTGACGTACGTCTTCACCGTCGCCTCGCTCATGTGGATCCGCGCCCCCGCGTCCGCGTTGGACAGCCCCTCGCCGAGCAGCGCCAGCACCTCCAGCTCACGCGGCGTCAGCACCTCCAGCCGGCGCCGGGCCTCCGCACCCCGGGCGGCCGCCGAACCGCTGCGCCCGGAGGCCAGCGAGTCGACGATGTGCCGGGTGGCGGCCGGGGACAGGAAGGCGTACCCGCCGGCCGCCGCGCGCACCGCCTGGATCAGCTCGTGCGGCGCCGTGTCCTTGAGCAGGAATCCGGCGCCGCCCTCGGTCACGGCGCGCAGGACGTTCTCGCGCTCCCCGAAGGTGGTGAGGATCAGCGCCCGCGCGCCGGGTGCGACCCTCGGCAGCTCCGCGAGCGCCGTCAGCCCGTCCATCACCGGCATCTGGATGTCCAGCAGCACCACGTCCACCCGGTGCGCCCGGGCCAGCTCCAGCGCCTCCCGCCCGTCGGCGGCCTCGGCGACCACCTCGATGTCGGCGGCAGAGCCCAGGATCATCCTGATCCCGGCGCGGATGAGCGGCTCGTCGTCGGCGACGAGGACTCGGATCACGGCTGGTCATTCCCCTCGAACGGTGCTGCGGCAGGAACACCATCCTCACATCCGGCCGAAACCCGCGCCCCACCCGGTCCGAGCGGTCAGGGCGCTCCGAACGGTCAGGGCGGTCAGGGCGGTCAGGACTTCGTGAGGTAGTGCTCCTTCTCCACCAGCACCCCGTCCTTGAAGCAGAACCGCACCACGTTGTCCTGGCCCCAGGTGTCGCTGAGGTCACCGGACAGGTACCAGCGGCAGTGCGAGCCCTCCGGGGGCTTGGGCCCGCTGCCCTGGTAGTCGTCGGTGAAGAAGGTGTTCCCCGGCGGCAACCGGTTCAGCACGTCGGCCTCCGGCGTGCCGGTCTCCAGCCCGTCGTACACCGACTTCGGCACCGTCGCGTCGCCGGTGCCCTGGACGAAGGCCACCACGCCCCAGATCAGCAGGCCCAGCACGGTCAGGCCGACCGCCCCCACCCCGACCGCGCAGCCGATCGCCGGACTGCGCCGCCCCTCCTCCGCACCGACGACCGGCGGCAGGCCGTCCAGCACCCAGTCGTCGACCCCGGCGATCGCCGCGGCCCCGTCGCCCGTACCCTCCGCCCCCTCGTACGGCAGCACGCCGGCCAGCCGGAACCCCTGGTCCGGCGTCGGCCCGGCGTGCACCATGCCACCGACCAGCCGGGCCCGCTCGCGCAGGCCGGTCAGCCCCTGGCCACCGCTGACCGCCGGGCCCGCGCCGGCGGGCACGCCCACAGGCTCCGGGGCGCACGGGTTGACCACCTCCACCACCAGCGCGTCCGGCTCGTACCGGAGCGCGACGGTGATCGGCGCGCCGGGGGCGTGCTTGTGCGCGTTGGTGAGCGCCTCCTGCACCATCCGGTACGCCGCGTGGTCCACCGCGGCGGCCAGCGGACGCGGCTCGCCCTCCCGGGAGAAGGAGACCCGCGCACCGGCCGCCCGCGAGGAGTCGACCAGCCCCTCGATCCCGTCCACCCCGCCCCGGGCCGGCGCCGTGTCCGTCACCGGCCGCACCGCCGTCGACTCGTCGTGCAGGACGCCGACCACCTCGCGCAGCTCCCGCATCGCCGCGACCGCCGCCTGCCGCAGCACCCCGACCGCCTCGCGCTGCCGGTCGCTGAGCGTACGGTCCACCTCCAGCGCGCCGGAGTGCACGGAGATCAGCGCCAGCTGGTGGCCCAGGCTGTCGTGCATGTCCTGGGCGATCCGGTGCCGCTCGCGCAGCCGGGCCTGGTGCACCACCATGACCCGCTCGCGCACCAGCTGGTCGTTGCGCTCGCGCAGCGCGTCCAGCAGGGCACGGCGCTGCGCCCGGTAGCGGCCCCAGAGCGCGGGCAGCACGGCGACCAGCAGGAAGCCGCCGAGCGAGAGCCCGACGATCAGCTTGGGCGAAGCCGAGCCGGCGTCCTTCAGCACCCCGGTCACCATGAACAGCACCCAGCTCAGCACGAAGGTGCCGACCAGCGCGGTGACCTTGCGCAGCCTCGCCCCGGCCGACCAGCCGGCGCAGACCAGCAGCGGCATCGGGCCGACGGCCCAGCCGGCCGCGGCCGAGGTGAGCAGCAGCACCGTCGCCGGGAAGGCCGGCCGCAGCACCCACAGCAGCGCGACCCCCAGCCCCACCAGGACGGGGTGGCCGGTACCGGAGGCCACCTCCAGCAGGGCCGCGACCCCGCCCATCAGCAGGGCCAGCGCGCCCTGGCCCACCACCCGCCGGGGCGGCCAGGGCCCGGGAAACGCCGTCCGTACCGCCTTCTTCCAGGCCCGCGCCATCGCATCCACCCGTCGAGGCTATCGGGACGCGCCGCCCGGCCGCCGCCACCGTTCGTCGCCCCCGCCCCCGACGAAAGTCGCCGCTCACGGCGTTCCGGGCACCCCCGTGGGCATGCCCGTGGAGTCGTCCTCACCGAAGGCCATCAGCAGCAGCGCCACGTCGTCCACCCGGTGCGAGGAGCCGACCTCGCGCAGGATCCGTTCCGCCAGCAGCTCCAGGCCGTCCGGCCCCTGCTCCCCGCCGCGCCCGAGCGCGGCCCGCAGCAGGTCCACCCCCTGGTCGATCGCCACCGCCGGATCCTCCACCAGCCCGTCCGTGTACAGCGCGACCACCGTGCCGGGCTCCAGGCGCAGCTCGCTGACCGGGTACTCGGCCAGCTCCTCCACGCCCAGCAGCGGCCCGCCCGGCACGTACAGCGCCTCGGCCCACCCGTCCGGGAAGCGCAGCACCGGCGGCAGGTGCCCGGCCCGGGCGATCCGGGCGCGGCCGTCGGCGGGGGTGAGGCGGACGAGGCAGCAGCTGGCGAGCAGTCCGGGGTCGAGGTCGAGCAGGAGCCGGTTGGTGCGGGCGAGCACCTGGTCGGGCGGGTCGCCGCCGGTGGCGAAGGCGCGGACGGCGCTGCGCAGCTGGCCCATGGTGGCGGCCGCGCCGACGCTGTGGCCCTCGACGTCGCCGATCACCAGCGTGACGTCCCCGCCGGTGACGATCGCGTCGTACCAGTCGCCGCCGATCTCCATGCCCTGGGTGCCGGGCAGGTAGCGGGCGGCGATCCGGATGCCGGGCACGTCCGGGAGGCGGTGCGGCAGCAGCGCCTGCTGGAGGCCGCGGGCCAGGGTGAACTCGGCGTCGTACAGCCGGGCCCGTTCCAGGGCCTGGGCGATGAAGCCGCCGAGGGCGGTGAGCAGGCCGCGGTCCTCGGCGGTGAAGGGGCGCGGCCGGTCGAAGCCGAGGATGCAGCTGCCGACGGGGTGGCCGGAGGCGATCAGCGGCAGGAAGGCCCAGGCGCCCATCTCGTCGAGCGCGAGGCCGGGGTAGGCGGCGGCGAGTTCGCGGACCGATTCGAAGAAGATCGGGGTGCCGGTGCTGAGCGTCTCCGCGCCGGGGATGCGGGCGGCGACCGGGGTGCCCTCGAAGGCGTCCAGGAAGCCGTCCGGGTAGCCGGTCTGCGAGATCAGGTGCAGGTGCTTGTCGCGCACCCCGTAGATGGCGAGCTCCTGGCCGCCGAAGGCCGGCAGGATCTCCTCGGCCACGGCCCGACAGACCTCGCGCACGGTGACGCTTTCGGTGAGCGCGCTGGCGAGCTGGAGCAGGTGGTAGGTGCCGCCGATGCCGGCGGGGGCGTCGGTCGGGGTGGCGCCGCGGGCCGCGGGCGGCGGGGGCGCGGCCCGCGGTTCGGCGGCGCCCGGCGGGGCTTCGGCGGCCACCACCCGGACGGTGACGCCGTGCGTGTCGGGGTAGAGCGAGAAGGCGAGCCAGCCGTCCGGCGGGCGGGCGGCCAGGAAGGCGGTGGGCTGCTGGGAGAGCAGGGCGGCCCGGTAGCGGTTCTCGAAGAAGGGGTCGGCGAGCCAGGGCAGCACGTCCCACAGGTGGTGGCCGACCAGGTCCTCGCGGCGCGCCTGGAGCAGTGGCTCGGTGGCGCGGTTGGCGTAGCTGACCCGGCCGTCCGGGTCGAGCGAGAAGACGCCCGCGCGCAGTCGCTCGACGGCGGCCGCGGCCGCGGTGAGGGTGCGGGCGTCCAGCACGGCGCCGACCAGATGGGTGCGGCCGTCCGAGAGCGCCGCGGGCACCCGCGCCCAGAGCTCCACCGGGTACGGGTGGCCGTCCGGCCCGAGCACCCGGACCCTGGCCGCCAGCACCTCGCCCCGGGCCAGCGCCGTCCGGGCGGCGGCCCGGAACTCGGGCAGGTCACCGGGGGCGATCCGGCTGCCGAGGGCGGCCAGCGTGCCGTCGAACGCGCCGGGTTCGAGGCCGAAGATCGCGAGGAACTGCTGGTCGGCGGCCAGCGCCCCGGTGGCGACGTTCCAGTCGAACATCCCGAGCCGGCAGGTCGGCGCGGACGGCGGCGGCAGCTCGACCACGGCCGCGTCGCCGCCCGGTTCCACGGGGTGCCCGGCCGCCGCCAGGCCCGCCAGCCCGGCGGCCAGCCGCCCGGCCACCTCCGCCAGCCGCGGCGCGGCGTCCTCCGGGACGCCGTCGTCGGAGGCCGGCCAGAACACGCTGAGCACCCCGAACCGCTCCCCGCCGCCCGCCACCGGCACGCAGGCGGAGGCGAAGTCGTACGGCATGCCGACGGCGAGCTGCGGGAAGCGCCGCATGGTGTCCTCGGTGTCGGCGAGGGTGATGGTCCGCCCGGTGCGGAAGCTGACGGCGACGGGCAGCGGGCCGGCGGCGGCGATCCGCCGGAACGGGCTCATGATCGACAGCGGTACGCCCGCGATCGTGCAGAGCACCAGCGAGCGGCCGTCCCGCGAGCGCAGGTACACCATCGCCCCGTACGCCCCGGTGCCGCCGAGCGCCCGGCGGACGGCGCCCGCCAGCAGGTCGTCCCGCTCGGCCGCCGCCGGGGCGGCGTGGGGCTCCTGCGGCCGGTGCGGGCCGGGCGGCGCCGCCCGGTCACGGCCGCCCGCGTGCGGATGGCGCATGCTCTTTTGCTACGCCGGGCCCCGGGGCGTGTCAAGGCGAGCCCCCAGGGGCCCCGGGTGCCCGTCGGCCCCGGTTGCGCCAGCATGGACGGCATGCCGACCACCTCCGGCCGCACCACCGTGGTCAACCTCAAGGGCCACCGCGACGACCCCTCCTGCGCCGACGTCGTCTACGTCGGCCGCGCCATGCACCGCGGCGGCTGGCACCTGCCCGAATCCCCGCTGCACTGCCCCTACCGCCCCGGCCCCGACCTCACCCGCGAGCAGATGGTCGCCGACTACCGCGCCTACCTCCTCGCCCGCCCCGACCTGCTCGCCCTCGTCCCGCCCCTGCGCGGCCACCGCCTCGGCTGCTGGTGCGCCCCGCTCCCCTGCCACGCCGACGTCCTCGCCGACCTCGCCGACCACCCCCCGCACCACTGACGGGCGCGCGCCTCCGCTCCTGCGGACCGTTGCGCCCCGGGTCGGGGTTTCGGGTGGTTCGGGGGCTGTTCGATATCCTCCGGGCGAGTGGTGGCGCGCGGGGCGCCCTGGGGGAGGTGGGAGCCGGTATGCAGTCGCCGTCGTCCGAGGGGCCCGTGCGCGAGGCCTCGTGGCAGTGGGACGGGGAGGCGGACGGCGCCGCGCGGGAGCCCGTGGACGTGGTCGGCGGGGGCGGGGACGGGCCGCGGCTGAGCCGGCGCGGGCTGCTGGCGGGAGCCGGGGTGCTGGCGGCGGGCGCGGCGGTGTGGGCGTTCGGCCGTTCGGGTGCGGACCAGCCGGCCCCGCTGCCGAAGCCGCAGCCGACCGCGCTGTCCGGACCGACCCCGCTGTGGACGTACCGGGGGCCGGAGGCGATGACCCCGGAGCGGCTGACCGGCCCGCCGACCCGGCCGGTGTTCCTGTCCCGGACCGGGCTCCAGGTCCTGGACCCGGCCACCGGCGAGGCGGCGCGGCTGCTCACCCTCGACCGGCCGCGCGGGAACTGGCCGAGCGACCTGGAGGTGCCGGGCAAGGCGGTGCTCGGGCCGGACCGGCTCTTCACCACCTCCCCGGGCCACCTGGACGCCCGCCACCTCGGCGACCGCGCCGCCGACTGGAGCCTGCCGCTGCCCGACGACCTGGAAGGCTCCGTCGAGCTGTCCGGCTTCGACGACGGCACCCTGTACGGCTACGTCTGGGACTGGTCACGGGAGAGCTCGACGCCGAACGGCCGGCTCTTCGCCGTCCGGGTCGCCGACCGCTCGATGCTGTGGCACCTCCCCACCGACCGGAACGAGCAGCCGTTCACCCCGGTCACCACGCCCGGCGGCCGCCTCCCGTGCCTGCGCAACCTGGGCAACGGCAGCGAGCTGGTGGTCCGGGACGCCGCCGACGGCCGGGAGCTGTGGACGGCCCCCGGCGCCGGGGACCTGGGCTGGTGCGTCGGCGGCCCGGTGCACGTCTACGTCCCCGACGGGTCCGGCGGCGTCCGCGCGCTGCGCCCCGGCGGCGAGCCGGCCTGGACGGTCTCCCCCGCTCGGGGCGAGTCGTGGCGGGCGATGCCCGCGGTCTCCGACGGCCCGCGGGTCTACCTGGCCCGCGACAACGGCCTGGTCACCGGGCACGACGCGGTCACCGGCGCACGGCAGTGGGCCTACCGGCTGCCGTTCCTGCTGGACCGCCGCAGCCATCCGCTGGTGGTCGGCGGCACGCTGTTCGTCCCCGGCCCGGCGGCCGCCGGGGTGTGCGCGATCGACACCGCGAACGGCACGCCGCGCTGGACGTTCCTCGACTCGGGCCCCGGCAAGGACGTCTGGTCGCTCGCCGCCGACGCGAACCACCTCTACGCCGGCCACGACGACGTGCTGCACGCCCTCCCGCTCACCTGACCGCCCGGCACCACAGCCAGGACGGCACCACAGCCACGACGGCACGACGCCACGACAGGATGGCCTGATGCAGGTGCACCCGATCTCCCCCGAGCGGCTGGCCGACGTGCTCGCCGACCGCATCGCCGCGCTGCCCGGCGCCGGTGACCGGTGGCTGCGGGTCGCGGTGGACGGCGCACCCGCCGCCCGCCCCGACGTGCTCGCCGACGCCCTGGTGGAGCCGCTGCGGCTGCGCGGCCGCCCCGCGCTGCGGGTGTCGGCGGCGGGCTTCCTGCGCCCGGCCTCGATCCGGCTGGAGTACGGCCACCAGGACGCGGACGCCTTCCACGACCTCTGGCTGGACGACCGCGCCCTGCTGCGCGAGGTGCTGGACCCGCTGGAGCCCGGCGCCAGCGGCCGCGTCCTGCCCTCGCTGCGCGACCCGGTGACGGACCGCTCGACCCGCGCCGCGTACGCCGAACTGCCGCCCGGCGGCGTGCTGTTGCTGGACGGCGCGCTGCTGCTCGGCCGCTGGCTGCCGCTGGAGCTGGCCGTCCACCTCGCGCTCACCCCGACCGCCCTGGCCCGTCGCACGCCCGCCGACCAGCAGTGGACGCTGCCCGCCTTCGCCCGCTACGAGGCGGAGACCGGCCCGGCCGAGGCCGCCGACATCACCGTCCGGGTGGACGACCCGCGTCACCCGGCTCTGGTCGAGCGGACCTGACGCCCGCATCGGCGGGGGCCGGGCCGCGCTGGCAGTAGGGGCACCAGTACGCCACCCGGTCCTGCGGGGGCGTGCCCTGGCGGGCGGTCCGGACGAGGGTGCCGCAGCGCGGGCAGGGGCGGCCGGCCCGGCCGTAGACCCAGTGCTGGTGGCCGCGCCGGGTGTCGCCGGTGGTGAT
Organism: Kitasatospora sp. NPDC057940; assembly: GCF_042887425.1. Lineage (NCBI taxonomy): Bacteria > Bacillati > Actinomycetota > Actinomycetes > Kitasatosporales > Streptomycetaceae > Kitasatospora > Kitasatospora sp. NPDC057940. The sequence goes on along the minus strand of NZ_JBHVPH010000011.1, from coordinate 90,108 downwards.
GTGGCCGGGGCGCAGCCGGTTGGCGTCGAGGAGCTCCCGGGCCCGCTCCACCAGCCGGTCGGGGCGCGGGAGTTGGCCGACCTCGGTCCACGGGGTGACGCCGGCCAGGTAGCAGAGTTCGGCGGCGTAGACGTTGCCGATGCCGGCGAGGTTGCGCTGGTCGAGCAGCGCCTCGGCGAGCGGGCGGCCGGGGTGGGCGAGCAGTCGACGGACGGCCTCCACCGGGTCCCAGTCGGGGCCGAGCAGGTCGGGCCCGAGGTGGCCGACGGCGCGTTGCTCGTCGGCGGTGCGCAGCAGGTCGACGACGGGCAGCCGGTAGCCGACGGCGGTGCCCCGCTCGGTGCCGAGGACGGCGCGGATCTGCCAGGCGGGGCCGCCGGACCAGCGCTCGCCGGGCCGGTAGACCTCCCAGCGGCCGTCCATCCGCAAATGGGTGTGCAGGGTGAGGCCGCCTTCGAGGCGGGTGAGCAGGTGCTTGCCGCGCGGGGCGACCTCCAGCACCCGGCGGCCGGCGAGGACGGCGGTGGCGTGCGCGGGCACCCGCAGGTCGGCGCTGGTCAGCACCTGTCCGGCGAGGGCCTCGTGCAGCCGGGCCGCCGCGCGGTAGACGGAGTCACCTTCTGGCATGTCTCCATCCTCCACCGCGCGGCGACCCGGCGGGGCCGCGCGCTACTCGGCCTCGGCCACCTGGCCCTCCCGGACGACGACGACCGGGCAGGGCGCGTGCTCGGTGAGGTGGCGGCTGACCGAGCCGAGCAGCACGCCGGAGAAGCCGCCGAGGCCGCGGCTGCCGACGACGAGCAGCGCGGCGCCCCTGGCGGCCTCCAGCAGGGCCTGGGCGGCGTTGCCGGGCATCACGCTCTCGCTGATCCGCACGCCCGGGTCGTCGCCGACGACCCTGACGACGGTGTCGGAGAGGGTCTTGCCGGCCAGTTCCTCGGGGTTGAAGACCTCGGCGGACGGCACGTTCGGCGCGGCCCAGCCGTAGAACGCCGGGTACTCCCAGGCGGCGATCGCGGTGATGGTCCCGCCGACGGCCCGTGCGTAGTCGACCGCCCAGCGCAGCGCCTGCTCCGAGGCGGGCGAGCCGTCCACGCCGACGACGATCCGGGGGTTGGCACTCATGGCGTTACTCCTTGGCGCTCAGTTCCTGCTCGGTCCCGACACCCCGAACATAGATCAAATCGGGCGTGTTGTCGGCATTTGCCACGCCGCGATCGGCGTTTTGCATTCAGATCGATGGCAATGGGCCTGAACGATCTGCGGTTCTGCGGTTCTGCGGTTCTGTGGTTCTGTGGTTCTGTGGTTCTGCGAGGACGCCCGGGCGTCGGACGAGCCCCGACGGCTCAACTCCGGTAAGCGGCCCAGGAGTCGGCCATCCGCTGGACCTGGCCGGGGGTGAACTGGCTCATGCAGGAGTCGTAGCTGTAGTCCATGAAGTTGTGGATCGGGTCCAGGCCGGGCCCGGTGCAGGTGTGGCGGCCCTCGGGGCAGCCGTACGCGGGGGTGCGCTCGGGCGGGGTGTCGTCCACGTAGTCGCCCGGGGGCAGGCAGCCGCCCTGGAAGGTGTGGAAGAGGCCGAGCCAGTGGCCGATCTCGTGGGTGGCGCTGCTGCCCTCGTTGTAGTGGGCGGCGGCGCCGCCCGGCAGGGAGGCGTCCAGGACGACCACGCCGTCGTCGGCGGGGTTCGAGCCGTAGGCGCTCGGGAAGGTCGACCAGCCGAGCAGGGACTGGCCGAGCTTGGCGGTGTAGAGGTTGAGGGTGCCCGCGTCACCCTTGCGCAGCGCGTTCTTCATCCCCGCCTCGGCCCCGGAGCCGGGGGTCATGCCGTCGTACCAGGAGGCGTTGTCGGTGTAGTCGGTGCCGGCCAGCTCGAAGTGGAACTGGCTGGGGGTGTTGCCGTCGCCCTGGCCGCCGTAGGTCGCGTTGAGGTGGTCGATCTGGGCGGCGACGACGCCCCCGTCGAGCCGGCCGGTGTCACCGGCGTGGATCACGTGGACGTAGACCGGCACCGTCGTCGGGGCGCCGATCCGGGCGTGGGCGGAGGAGAGCCGGGCGAGCCGGTCGTCGAGGTCCGTCTGCATCGCCCGGGCCTCGGCGGCGGTGACGGCGTTCGGGTCATGCCCGGCCTGGCCGCCGGCCGGCTTGCGGGCGGCGGCGTCGACAGCGTCGGAGTCGGAGTCGGAGCCCGCACAGGCCGCGGTCACGGCGGCCGCGGCGGCGGAGATCCGGGTCGCGGCGGCGGAGTGCGGGGCCGGGGCGGCGAGCTGGCCGAGACCGGCGGCCGCGACCAGCGCGGCGGCCCAGGGGAACAGACGGGGGGCACGCGAGCGCACCCGGGCAGTACGGCGCATCTGCGCTCCTGACAAGGGAGTTGGCGGATTGTCGGCCGCGCCCCGGGCCCGCCCGGCTCGGCGCGGACCCGCCGAGACTACGACGCGGCGAAGACGATCTCCCGCAGGGCGCGCGCGGCGGCCCGGTCGAGTACCACGGCCGACGCACAGCCCTCCGGCGGCCGTCCGGCCCCGGTGAGCCGGCGCCGCAGCCTGTCGACGGAGGCCCGGTGCCGGAGGAAGGCGTAGCGCGAGACGCTCTGCCCCCGGCTCTGCTGGCCCTCCCGCGCCTCGGCCGGTTCGGCGTCCAGCAGCAGCAGGTGCACCCGGCGGCCCTGCCGGGCGGCGGTGCGGGTCAGCCAGAGCCGCACCCAGGACAGCGAGCCGCAGTCGTGGACGGCGAGCGGCCCGCCGGCCAGCACCGCGCGCCGCAGCCGCCGGTAGTGCGCGATCCGCGCCAGCGGGCGGTAGAGGGCGTACGGGAGGCGGCCGGGCAGCCTGGCCGCGTACTCCTCGCGGACCAGCTGGGAGTCGACCAGCGGGGCGCGCACGCAGCGGCGCATCAGGGTGCTCTTGCCGCTGCCGGGCAGCCCGGAGACGACCAGCAGGTCGCCGGCGGGGTAGTGCAGCGCCACCGGGGCGGGGCCGGTCCGCAGGTCGTGCAGGCCGGGCTGCACCCGTAAGGCCTGCGGGGCGGCGGGGCCCCGTCCAGGGGGCGGCGGCACCCGGGGTGCCGCCGCCTCCGCCGTTCTCGTCCTGGTCACCGGTCCTCCCCGCGCCGTTCCCTCCCTCGGAGCATTACGCATTCCCAAGAGCGAGTAAAGAGCGGTGGTCTCCGGGCCCGGCCGGCCGGTGCCGGATCAGGTCGTGCCGTGCGGGTGGGTCAGCCGAGCTGGGGGGCGACCCGGGAGGCGATGAGCTCCAGGTGGTCGAGGTCGTCCAGGTCCAGAATCTGCAGGTAGACCCGCTCGCTGCCGACGGCCGCGTACCGGCCGATCTTCTCGGCGACCTCGTCCGGGGTGCCGGCCAGGCCGTTGGCCTTCAGCTCGTCCACGTCCCGGCCGATCACGGCCGCCCGGCGGGCCACCTCGGCGTCGTCGCGGCCGACGCAGGCCACCAGGGCGTTGGAGTACACCAGGTCGCCGGCCGAGCGCCCGGCCTGCTCGACGGCGGCCTTGACCCGGCCGAACTGGGCGGCGCTGTCCTCCACCGAGGCGAACGGCAGGTTGAACTCGTCGGCGAAGCGGGCGGCCAGCGCCGGGGTCCGCTTCGGGCCGAGCCCGCCGACCAGCACCGGGATCCGGTCCTGGGCCGGCTTGGGCAGCGCCGGCGAGTCGGTCAGCGTGTAGTACTCGCCGGCGAAGTCGAAGGTGTCGCCGAGCTTGGTGTTCCACAGGCCGGTGATGATCGCCAGCTGCTCCTCCAGCCGCCCGAACTTCTCCTTCGGGAAGGGGATGCCGTAGGCGGCGTGCTCGGCCTCGTACCAGCCGGCGCCGAGGCCGAACTCGACCCGGCCGCCGCTCATCGCGTCCACCTGGGCGACCTGGATCGCGGTGACGCCGGGCAGGCGGAAGGTGGCGGCGGTCATCAGGGTGCCGAGGCGGATGGTGCGGGTGTCGCGGGCGAGGCCGGCCAGGGTGATCCAGGCGTCGGTCGGCCCGGGCAGGCCGTCGACGTCGCCCATCTTCAGGTAGTGGTCGGAGCGGAAGAAGGCGCTGAAGGCGCCCAGGTCCTCGGCGGCCCGGGCGACCGCCAGGAGGGTGTCGTAGCTCGCGCCCTGCTGCGGTTCGGTGAAGATGCGGAGATCCATGCGGACCATTCTGGTACAGACCACCGGCGGATCGGCGCAGAGAACCGGCCAAGCCGCCGAAGCTCCCGAAGGTGGCCAAGGTCTCAGCACGGAACCGTCACGAGCCGCCGGTCCGGCCGACCCGCTCGCCTACCGTGGACGGATGTTCGCCACCCCCGACGAGTCCTTCCGGCGCTCCCCCCACGAGCCGGCCGGCTGCCCGCTGCCCGGCATCGTCGCCGCGTTCACGCCACGGCTGGCCGAGTTCGCCTTCGAGCCCGGCTTCGTCGCGATGGTCGACCAGCACGTCGCGATGCTGCGCGAACTGCTGTACGCACAGGGGCCGGAGCTGGCGCCCCGGCCCCTGGACCGTGAGGAACTGTCGGACTACGCGCTCGGCTTCCTGGACGCGCTCACCGAGATCGGCTGGCGGGAGCCGGTGGGGTACGACTACGCGGTGCACCGGCTGACCGCGATCTGCTGGCTGGTGCGCGAGCAGGGCCTGCTGCGGGCCTGAACCCGCTGCGGGTCGCTGCCTAGCTCGGCTGGTCGCCCGGGCGGCCCGGGTCGATGCCGGGCGGCGGCGGGGTGGTGCCCGGAGCGGCCTGGGTGGTCGGCCGGGCCGGCTGGTTGGCCAGCACGTCCGCCCGGCCCGCCTGGTAGGCGTTGCCGCGCAGTTTGGCGCTCTCCTGCTCGGCGTGGCCCAGCCAGCGCTCCCAGCGCTGGCGCATCGGCAGGATCAGGCCGCCTCCGACGCCCACCACCAGCACACCGGCGATCGTGGCGAGCACCGCGATCAGCACCGGTCCGGTGATCGCGGTGGCGATCCCGGCCTGGCCGAGCGCCGCGATCACGCCCAGCGCGACGATGAACGCCCAGGCGATCGTGGCGACCGTCCGGCCGTACGAGGCGCCGGCGAGCGCGTTGCGCACGATGTCGCGGACACCGTTGGCGATGGCCATCGCGACCACCACGATCGCGACCGCCACGATGCCCCTGGGCAGCCAGGCGACGATGCTGTGGATCATCACGCTGATCGGGTTCGGGCCGAAGACGCCGAACGCCAGTTGCAGCACCATCAGCAGGATCGCGTAGTAGACGATCTTGCAGATGATGCCGGTCATGTCGTAGTTCGACCCGCTCAGGTGGCGGGCCATCCCGGCCCGCTCGGCGACCCGCTCCGAACCGACCTTGCGCAGCACGCGGTCCAGGACCTTGGCGATCGCCTTCGCCACGATCCAGCCGATGACCAGGATCGCCAGGAAGGCGATGAACTGCGGGATGAATTTCGCGATCTTGGACCAGGCGTCGGTGAAACCCGATCCGAAGTCCACGGAGAGTGCGAGCTGCTGAGCCACGGAGTCCTCCACTCGGTGACACGGCGCCACGAGCGGCGCGTGCGGCCCCCCACCCTTCGTGGATAGCAGCACCCCGCCCGACCCGCGCGCGCCTGGTCCCCGGGCTGCTCCCCCCGGGTGAAACGGGCCCGTAGACGCCCCGCGTAAAGTGATGTTCAAGAGCACGGGGACGGGGGCGGGACGGGACGGGACGGTGCGGGTGTGAGCAGCGAGACGGTGGACGGCGGCACGACGACCGGCAGCACGGCCGGGCACCCGGCACTGCGCTGGCGGGTGCGGCCCGAGGCGCCGCGCGCCGCCGTCCTGGTGCTGCACGGGGGCGAGGAGCACAACCTCTCCCGGCCCGGTCCGGTCAACCTGCCGCTGCTGCGGATGCACGGCTTCCTGCGCTCCCTCGCCAAGGACACCGCAGGCGCCGACGTGGCCGTCGGCACCGTCCGCTACCGCCACCGGGGCTGGAACGGGCAGCGCGCCGACGCCGCGCTGGACGCCCTCGCCGCCCTCGACGAGCTGGCCCGGGAGCTGGGCGAGGTGCCGACCGTCCTGATCGGGCACTCGATGGGCGGGCGCGCGGCCCTGCGGGCCGGCGGTCACCCGGCCGTCACCGGCCTGGTCGCCCTCGCCCCCTGGTGCCCGGCCGAGGACCCGTGCGAGCAGTTGGCCGGGCGGGACGTGCTGCTGCTGCACGGCGACCGCGACAAGGTCACCCCGCCCGCCGAGACCCGGGCCTTCGCCGCCCGCAGCCGGGCCGCCGGCGCCCGCGTCTGCGGCTACACCGTCACCGGCAGCGGCCACGCCATGCTCCAGCGCATCCCCGACTGGCACCGGGCCACCACCCGCCTGGCCACCGCCCTGCTCGGCCTGCGCCCGCTCCCCGCCGAGACCGTCTCCGCGCTCGCCCTTCCGCCCGCCTCCCCCGAGGCCCTCACCCTCGCCCTGCCCCGCCAGCCGCGCGGCTGACCCCGCGTGCGGCCCGGCGGCGGCGCGGGGGTCAGCGGGCCAGGCGGCCGAGGAGGGCGGAGGCCGCGGTGATGCCGAGCACGGTGGCCAGGGTCAGGACGGCGAAGTCGAGCGGGAGGTGGGCGCGGGTGCCGATCAGCAGGCCGCGCAGGGCGTCGACCTGGTAGCTGAGCGGGTTGGCCCGGCTGACCACCTGGAGCCAGCCCGGCATCAGGTCCACCGGGTAGAGGGCGTTGGAGCCGAAGAAGAGCGGCATGGTGATCGCCTGGCCGATGCCCATCAGCCGGTCGCGGGTGAGCACGATGCCGGCGATGGTCATCGAGAGGCAGGAGAAGAACGCCGAGCCGAGCAGCACGGCGACCACGACCCCGAGCAGCCGCAGCGGGTTCCAGGTCATCGCGACTCCGAGCAGGGCGGCGATCACCACCACGACGACGGCCTGGATCACCGCCTTCACCCCGGCGGCGAAGGCCTTGCCGGTCACCAGCGCGGCCCGCGGGGTGGGGGTGACCAGCAGTTTGGTGAGCACCCCGGAGTCCCGCTCCCAGATGATCATGATGCCGTAGAAGATCGCGATGAACATGGCGGACTGGGCGATGATCCCGGGGGCGAGGAAGTCCAGGTAGGGGATGCCGCCGGTGGGTATGGCCTTGAGCCGGGTGAAGGTCTCCCCGAAGATCAGCAGCCACAGCGCGGGCTGCACGGCCCGGGTGTAGAGCTCGGTGCGGTCGTGGCGCAGCTTCTGCAGCTCGACGGTGCACATCGCCAGCGTCCGGGCGGGCACCAGCCGCCAGCCGGTGCGGGCGCGCGGGGGGACCAGCAGCAGGCCCAGGTCGGGACGGGCTGCGGTCGCGGTGGCGGAGGCGGAGGCGGAGGCGGAGGCGGAGGCGGCGGCGGGGCCCGGGGGCTCAGCCGACGCGGGAGGCGGTGCGGCGGGTACGGCGGACATCGCTGAACTCTCCTTCCGGGGCCTCGCCGGGGGCCAGCTCGCGGCCCGCGAAGTGGCGGAACACGTCGTCCAGACTGGGGTCGGTGAGCTGCGGATCCTGCGCGCGGACCACGGTCTTCAGCTCCTCGGTGGTGCCGAGCGCGCGGATCCGGCCGCGGTCCATCAGGGCGATCCGGTCGCAGTAGCGGTCGGCCTCGTCCATGTAGTGGGTGGTGACCAGCACCGTCATCCCGGTGGCCCGGCGGACCGCCTCGACGCACTCCCAGACGCCGGTGCGGGCGATCGGGTCCAGGCCGATGGTCGGCTCGTCCATCACCAGCAGGCGCGGGGCGCTGACCAGGGCCTGGGCGAGCTCCAGCCGACGGACCATGCCGCCGGAGTAGGTGCCGGCCATCCGGTCGGCCGCATCGGCGAGGCCGACGGCGGCCAGCGCCTGGGCGACCCGCTCGCGGCGCTCGCCGTGCGACACGTCGAAGACGCGGGCGAACAGCGCGACGTTCTCCCGGCCGGTCAGCCCGCCGTCCGCGGAGAGCTGCTGCGGCACGTAGCCGAGCAGCCGGCGGACCTCCATCCGCTGCCGGGCGGGGTCGTGGCCGAAGACCCGCACCATGCCGGCGCGGACCGGCAGCAGGGTGGTGATCGCCCGGATCGTGGTGGTCTTGCCGGCACCGTTGGGGCCGAGCAGGCCGAACACCTCGCCGGTGCGCACGGTCAGGTCGACACCGTCGACGGCCTTGGTGCCGGCGCCCTTCCCGCGCCCGTGGTGGAAGGTGTACTCCAGGCCGCGGCAGACCACCGCCGCGTCACCGCCGTCCTCCGGGAACGTCATCGCTCCTCCTCCCCCGGCTCACCGGGACGGGTGCGCAGGCCCGTCGCCACCTCGCGCAGCGCGGGCACCGCGGCGGCCAGGGCCGCGCGGGAGTCGGCGGGCAGCCCGGCCACCACCTCCCCCACCAGCGCCGCGCGCCGGGCCCGCCAGACCGCGAGCCGTTCGACGGCCTCGTCGGTGGCGTACAGCAGGGCGGCCCGGCGGTCGGCCGGGTCCACCTCCCGGCGCAGCAGCCGCAGCGCGACCAGCTGGTTGACCAGGGTGGAGACCGAGTTGCCGGCGAGGCACAGCTCCTCGGCCGCGTCGGACACCCGCAGTCCGGGGGCGTCCGTCACCAGGCGGAGCAGTTCGACCTGCGCTCCGCGCAGCCTCGGCTCGGTGAGTCCCTGCCGCAGCCGGCGGCGGACCAGGCGCTGGATGCCGACCAGCAGGGCGGAGAGTTCGTCGGCCACGTCGGGATCGGGGGTCGCCGGGAGGCCGGCGGCCGGTGCGGGGGCGAGCGTTTCCGGTGTCGCACTCATACCCCCGATTTTAGCTCTCAGTAAGAGGTATTCGTCCAGAGGGTGGACGGGGTGGACCGGAGGACTGCCGGGCGGGGCGCGGCTGTGCCAGGATCCCGGGTGACCGTGTACGGACACCCACCCACCCTCACCGCTGGGGACCATCATGAGAAGACTCGCGCTCCGCGTGCTGTCCGCGGCAACGGCGCTGTCCGCGTTGCTCGTTGCACCGGCGGCCACTGCCGCTGACGCCGCCCCGGCCGTCGCCACCGACAGCGCCGCCACCGCCGCCCCGGTGCCGCTCAGCGGCGCGCAGTTGGCGGCCTCCTGGGCGGGGCCGCTCAGCACCCGGGGGCGGTACGTCGTCGACGCGTCGGGCGACCGGTTCAAGCTGAAGTCCGGCAACTGGTCCGGCGCGCAGGGCACGTGGCAGGGCAGCGGCCCGACCACCGACCCGGCGAACAACCAGGCCGGCCAGGTCTCGTACAACCTGCCGCTCGGCCTCGACCGGGCGCCGCTGTCCGAGATCATGGCGGGCTTCCACAGCCTCGGGCTGAACAGCGTCCGGCTGCCGTTCGCGGACGCGATGATCCGGGACACCGCCGCCGTCCCGGACGCCGCCGTCGCCGCCAACCCCGGGCTGCGCGGCAGCACCCCGCTGCAGGTGTACGACGCGGTGGTGGCGGCGCTCACCGCCGACGGGTTCGCGGTGATCCTCAACAACCACACCACCGGGTACCGGTTCTGCTGCGGCCTGGACGGCAACGAGCGGTGGAACAGCGGCCAGTCCACCGAGACGTGGGAGCAGGACTGGCTGTTCATGGTGAACCGGTACCGGGCCAACAAGCGCGTGGTCGGCGCCGACCTGCGCAACGAGGTCCGCCGCGACACCTGGGACGACCCCAACTGGGGCCTGGGCGACGCCCACGACACGTACGCCGCCTTCGAGGAGGCGGGCAACCGGATCCTCCAGGCCGCCCCCGACCTGCTGATCATCATGGAGGGCATCAACTGGCAGGGCGTCCCGCTGGCGGGCCTGCCGCACGGCCGTCCGATGCTCAAGCCGGTGGCCACGCTCTCCCACACCCTGATCGACTCGGGCAAACTCGTCTACTCGGCGCACTTCTACGGGTACACCGGCTCGGCCAACACCGGCGCGGGCAGCGGCCCCGGCGCCACCGGCGATCCCCGCTACCAGGACCTGACGCCCAGTCAACTCGCCGCCGTGGTGGACGAGGAGGCGCTCTTCGTCACCCGCGCCGGGCAGCACTTCACCGCCCCCGTCTGGATCAGCGAGTTCGGCGCCGGTGGTCGGGGCCCGACCGACGCCAAGGAGCAGGCCTGGTTCGACCGCTTCACCGCGATCCTGGCCGAGCACGACACCGACTTCGCCGTCTGGCCGCTGGTCGGGTGGCACAACGACGGCGTACCGCAGGACAGTTGGGCGCTGCTCCACTACGACCGGGCGGGCCGGCGGCTGAGCGTCGAGGACCCGGGCGACTGGCGCGCCGCGTACTGGAACCGGCTGGTCGCCGCCCCCGGGTACACCGGCCGGGTGCCGGCCACCACCCGCTGGAACCTGCTCGACCTCGACCACGCCGACCAGAACGCCTCCCGGCGGATGCTGGCCCTGCCCGACTGGAGCAGCGGCAACCGCAAGGGGAACTGCCCGGACGGCCAGCGCCTGATCGGCCTCGGCCGCGGTGACAGCCGCGGCCTGTGCACCGACGCCGGACAGCCCGCCACCGGGCCGGACGCCTGGACGGCCGTCACGGACGAGCGCTACGTCACCGGCGGCGACTGGGCGCCCGGCTACGACAAACTCCAGTGCCCGGACGGCCGGTTCGCGGTCGGCTACAGCGTCCGCGCCGACGCGATGGCCGCCCTGCTCTGCGCCCCCGCGGCCGCGCCGCCCGCCGGGGCGAACCGGGTGCTCTGGTTCGACCACGGCGACAACCGGCCCCCGGTCACCACCGGCGCCGACTCGGCGGCCAGCGACTGGGCGCCCGGGGCCTACAAGGGGCAGTGCGCCTCGAACGAGTACGTCGCGGGGGTCGCCTTCACCTGGCGCTGGCTGCACGCCGGCGTCCCGGACGCGCTGCTCTGCCGTCCGCTGGCCTGACGCCGCCGCTGTCGGGGCCCGGCCGGCGGGCCGGGCCCCGACGGGAACGGTTCAGCCCAGCGCGGCCTGGGACTCCACGACCACGCCGTACAGGTCGCCGATGGTCGCCAGGGCGCTGCGGTGCAGCTGGTCGGCGCTCACCCGGGTACCCACCGAGGCGAGCGGGCGGGTCGCGCAGGCGTCGGCGACGACGGTCGGCCGGTTGCCGCGCAGGAAGGCGCCCGCGGTGGTGAAGGCCACGCACATGTGGGTCATGAAGCCCGCGACCACGACGTCCTGGTGGCCGGCCTCGTCGAGCAGGGCGCCCAGGCCGGTGCCGACGAAGGCGTCCGGGGCCTGCTTGACGACCACGGCCTCGCCCTCGGCCGGCGCCACGGCGGGGTGGATCTGCCCGATCTCGGCACGGACGTCGTACGGGGTGCCCGCGCCGCCGTCGTTGATCACGTGGATGACCGTGGCGCCCGCCGCGCGCGCCCGGGCGAGCAGGGCCGCGGCCGCGTCCAGCGCCTCCCGCCAGCCCTCCAGCTCCATCACGCCACGCACGTAGGTGTTCTGGTAGTCGATCAGGATCAGCGTGGACGCGGCGAGCGTGGCGGGCGTCTCGTCGAGGCCGTTCAGGGCACGCAGGGTCGTCGTGGGCATGGGGGGACCACCTTCGGTTCGGTACACGGGAAACGGCGGGCGGCGGCTGCGATGGCCGCGGCGGCCCACCTCCGGAACGCTACGGCCGGCCACCGGATGTCGGCAATGCCGTCTAACCTGCAGATTCCGACATCGAGAGAGCATCAAGAGAGCTTGAGAGAGCAAGGTGGGGCCGTGGGCGCCGTACAACGACTGATCGTCATCGTCCTGTTCGAGGGCGTCGACCTGCTCGACGTCACCGGACCGCCCGAGGTGTTCTCCCTCGTCCGGCGGGAGACCGGCGACGCGACCGGCTACCGCGTCGTCCTCGCCGCCGAGACCACGGACCCGGTCACCACCGCCGCCGGCGTGCGGATCCTGCCCGACCTCACCTTCGACGAGGCCGCCGCGAGCGCCATCGACACCCTGCTGGTGCCCGGCGCCGTCGAGGCGGACGGCCCGCGCCGGGTCCACCCGCGCACCGACCCGGCCGTGGTCGACCGGGTGCGCGCCCTCGCCGGGCGCTCGCGCCGCATCGCCTCGGTCTGCGTCGGCGCGCACCTGCTCGCCGCCGCCGGGCTCCTCGACGGCAAGCGCGCCACCACCCACTGGTCGACCGCCGCGCAGCTGGCCGCCGAGTACCCGCAGATCGAGGTGGACGCCGACCCGATCTTCATCCGCGAGGGCGACGTCTGGACCGGCGCGGGCATCAGCGCCTGCCTCGACCTCTCCCTCGCCCTGGTCGCCGAGGACTTCGGCGAGGAGCTCGCACTGAGGGTCGCCCGCCAGCTCGTGATGTACCTCAAACGCCCCAGCGGCCAGAGCCAGTTCAGCGTCCCGCTGGAACCCGTCTCCACCACCCGGCGGGTCGAGGAGCTGCGCCACCACGTCCTGCGCAACCTCACCGGCCGGCTCACCGTCCCCGATCTCGCCGCCCACGCCCACGTCAGCGAACGGCAGTTGACCCGGATCTTCAAGACCGAACTGGGCACCACGCCCAGCGCCTACATCGAGTCGGCCCGGGTCGAACTCGCCCGCCACCAGCTCGAATCCACCGATGCCACGCTCGACCGCGTCGCCGCCGACTGCGGGTTCGGCACCACCGACACCCTGGTCCGGGCCTTCCGCCGCCGGCTCGACACCACCCCGACCGAGTACCGCCAGCGCTTCCGCACCACCGCTCCCCCGCCCCGGTGACCCGGTGACCCGGATCAGAGTGGCAGCCGGACCGTGAACACGGTGCGCCCCGGCCGGCTCGCCGCGTCCACCGTGCCGCCGTGCGCCCCGACCACCGCCCGCACGATCGACAGGCCGAGCCCCGTCGACCCGGTCGAGCGCGAGCGGGCGCGGTCGCCCCGGACGAACCGCTCGAACATCCGGCCGGCCAGCTCCGGCGCGATCCCCGGGCCGTCGTCGGCGACGGCCAGCCGCACCTCCGCCCCGGCCGGCTCCAGGCTCAGCTCTACCTCGGTGCCGGGCGGGGTGTGGGTCCGGGCGTTCGCCAGCAGGTTGACCACCACCTGGCTCAGCCGGTCCGCGTCCCCGCGCACCAGCACCGGTTCCTCGGGCAGCGCCAGGCGCCAGCGGTGCCCGGGCCCGGCCGCCCGGGCGTCGGCCACCGCGTTCAGCGCGATCCGGGTCAGGTCGACCTCGGCGTCGGCCAGCGGCCGGCCGGCGTCCAACCGGGCGAGCAGCAGCAGGTCCTCGACGATCGCGCCCATCCGCACCGCTTCGGCGTCGATCCGCTCCAGCGAGTGCCGGACCGGCCCGGGCACCGCGCCCGGGTGGCGCAGCGCGAGTTCGGCGTGGCCGCGGACCGCCGCCACGGGGGTGCGCAGCTCGTGGCTGGCGTCGGCCGCGAACGCCCGCAGCCGCTCCTCCACCGCGTGCCGGCGGGCCAGCGCGTCGCCCACGTGCCCGAGCATCCGGTTGAGCGCCGCGCCGACCCGGCCGACCTCCGTCCGCGGATCGTCGTCCGGGACGCGTTCGGCCAGCGTGACGGCGCCGCTGGCGAGCGGCAGCGCGGCGACCCGCTCGGCCGTGCCCACCACCCGCCGCAGCGGGCGCAGCGACCAGCCGACCCAGACCGCCCCGGCCGCCCCCGCCCCGGCGACGGCGATCGCGAAGACGGTCAGCTCCAGGGTCGCCAGCCGGTCCACGGTGTCCTCGGCCGGGCGCAGCGGCAGTCCGCTGACCAGCACGTCACCGTCCCGGCCGGCCACCGCGCGCACCCGGTAGTGGCCCTGCGCGCGGCCCAGGTCGACGGTACGGGCCGGCCCGCCGACCGGCAGGGCGGCCAGGGCCCGCTGCTCGGCCGGCGAGAACACCAGCCGGTCGTCGGCGCTGGGGCCGTTGGCGTCGTCGGCGTCCCCGTCGACCACGCCCGCCGCGGTGACCCGGCCGTCCAGCAGCCGGGCGCCCAGGGTGCCGGGGGTCTGCGCCCGGGTGTCGGTGCCGCCGCCCTGGCCGGCGTGCTCCAGGCTGGCGGCGTAGCGCCCGCCGGCGTCGGCGAGCTGCTGGTCCAGGCGGTCCACCAGGAAGTGGCGCAGCGCCGCCGTGGTGGCGAGGCCGACCGCGGCGCAGGTCACCACCAGCAGCACCAGCAGGCCGGCGATCAGCCGGGCCCGCAGCGTCCGCGGCACCAGCCGGGCGGCCCGGCGGCGCGCCCTGGCGGCGCCCCTCGCGGGCGTGCCGGTCACGGGGCCGCCCGTCGTGGGCCCGCCGGTCACGGGGCCGCCTTGATCAGGTAGCCGGCGCCGCGCACCGTGTGGATCATCGGCGTCCGGCCCGCGTCCAGCTTCTTGCGCAGATAGCTGATGTACAGCTCGACGACGTGCGCCTGCCCGCCGAAGTCGTACGACCAGACGGCGTCCAGGATCTGCGCCTTGCTGAGCACCTGCCGCGGGTGGTGCATCAGGTGGGCGAGCAGCGCGTACTCGGTCGGGCTGAGGTCGACCACCTCGCCGGCGCGGGTGACCTCGCGGGCCCGCTCGTCGAGGACGAGGTCGCCGAGCACCAGGGCGTGCGCGGGCGGTTGGCCCGCGGCCCCCGGCGGGGCGGCGCGGCGCAGCAGCCCGCGCAGCCGGACCACCACCTCGGCCAGGCTGAACGGCTTGGTCACGTAGTCGTCGCCGCCCGCCGCGATGCCCGCGATCCGGTCCTCGACGGCGTCCCGGGCGGTGAGGAAGAGCACCCGCACCTCGGGCCGCTCGGCGTGGATGCGGCGCAGCACCTCCATGCCGTCGAGGTCGGGGAGCATCATGTCGAGCACCACGGCGTCCGGGCGCCAGTGCGCCGCCGCCCGGACGGCGGCCAGTCCGGTGGTCTCGCCCCGCGCCTGCCAGCCCTCGTAGCGGACCGCGCCGCAGACCACCTCCACCAGGTCCGGTTCGTCGTCGACGACCAGGACCCGCCAGTCCTGCCGGTCGGCGCTCCGCTCGGCGGTGTCGTCCATGGTGCTCCCTGGGTGCAGGCGGTCGGCCACCGTCATCCTGGCCCACCGCGATGAGAAAGCCCTGAGACCGGCAGCCACCCGGCAAACCCGCTCCACCTGCCCTGACCTGCGGCGACACTGTCGGGGGCGACGGGGGCGACGGCCCCGGTTCAGAGCCGGCTCAGAGGTTGCGGTGCGATCGTGGTGCGCCCCGGCGGTGCTCGCCCGCCGGGCCCGAAGGAGGATCCCCGATGGCCACCGCCGCCCCGCCGAGACCCGCCGCCCGCACCCGCCGGGCGGCCCCGCGCCGCCCGGCCGCCGCCCGGCCGGACGCGGTGCTGGGCCTGATCGCCGCCGGGGCGCTCGGCGTCCTCGCGCTGTGGTGGTCCGACACCCCGGCGGTCGCCGGCGCGGCCGGCTGGCTGACCGGGGCGGGCCGGATCACCGGCCTGCTCGCCGGGTACGCGGCGCCGGTGCTGCTCCTGCTGATGGCCCGGCTGCCGCCGGTGGAGCGCGGGGTCGGCGCCGACCGGCTGGCCCGCTGGCACGCGTTCGGCGGGCGCTGGCTGGTCGCCGTGGTGACGGTGCACGTGCTGACGGTCGTCTGGGGGTACGCGCTGACGGACGGGCGCGGCCTGTTCGGCGAGGGCGTGGAGATCGTCCTCCACTACCCCGAGATGCTCAAGGCCGCGCTGGGCACCCTGCTGATGCTGGGCACCGGCGCCGTCTCCGCCCGGGCCGCCCGGCGCCGCCTCCCGTACGAGGCCTGGTACTACCTGCACCTGGCCGCCTACCTCGCGGTGGCGCTCGCCTTCGGCCACCAGCTGGCCACCGGCGCCGACCTCGGCGACGGCCCGGCCCGCGCCGCCTGGTACGCGCTCTACCTCGGCACCGCCGCCCTGCTGGGCTGGTACCGGCTGGCCCGGCCCTGGCTGCTCGACCGCCGGCACCGGCTGCGGGTGGCGGAGGTCCGCCGGGAGGGGCCGGGCGTGGTGTCGCTGTTCCTGACCGGGCGGCGGCTGGACGAACTCCGGGCCGAGCCGGGCCAGTTCTTCCGCCTCCAGTTCCAGGCGCCCGGCCTGCGGTGGGCCGCCAACCCGTACTCGCTGTCCGCGCCGCCGCGCCCGGACTTCCTGCGCTTCACCGTCAAGGACCTCGGCGGGCACAGCGCCGCGGTGGCCGCGCTGCGCCCGGGCACCCCGGTGCGCGCCGAGGGCCCGTACGGGGCGTTCACCGGGCGGCTGCAACGGCGGCGCCGGGTGCTGCTGCTCGGGGCGGGGGTGGGGATCACCCCGCTGCGGGCGCTGTTCGAGACGCTGCCGGGCGAGCTGACCCTGGTCCAGCGGGCCGGGCGCCCGGAGGACGTGCTGTTCCGGGCCGAGCTGGCGGAGGTGGCCCGGCGGCGGGGCGCCGCGGTGCACGAACTGGTCGGCCCGCGGGCGCGGATCGGCGACCTCGGCCGCGCGCTCGCCCGGCTCGTCCCCGACCTCGCCGAGCACGAGGTCTACCTGTGCGGGCCGGACGCGCTGGCCGAGGAGGCCGTCCGTTCGCTGCGGGCCGCCGGGGTGCGGGCGAGGCGCATCCACCGGGAGTCCTTCGACTTCTGAGCCCGCTCGCCGAGCCCCCCGGACCTGCTGAGCCCGTCCCACCACGCCACCCCCGCCACACCCCGAGGAGCCCCGCCCATGCGCCGAGCCGTCGTCACCGGTGCCGCCACCGCGGCCGGAGTCGTCCTGCTGCTCTCCCTCAAACCGCACGGGGCCGCCGGGCCCGCGCCGGTGATCAGCTCCGGCGGCGCGGGCGCGTCCGGCACCGGTTCGTCCGGCACCGCAGGCTCGTCCGGCGCCGGTTCGTCGGGCGCCGCCGCCGGGGCCTCCGACGCCACCGCCGGGCCGTCGGGCTCCCCCACCGCACCGGCCGCCGGTGGCACCGGCGGCAACAGCGGCAACGGCGGCACCCGGAAGGTCACCGGCGACGCCGTGAACACCCGTTACGGCCCCGTCCAGGTCGAGGTCACCCTCGCCGGCAGCCGGATCACCGCCGTCGACGTCGTCAAGTACCCCACCGAGGACCGCCGGGACCGCGAGATCAACAGTTCCGCGCTGCCCCTGCTCAACCAGGAGGCGATCGCCGCGCAGAGCGCCGGGATCGACGTGGTCAGCGGCGCGACCTTCACCAGCGACGGCTACGTCCGCTCCCTGCAGAGCGCGCTCGACCGCGCCGGGCGGTGAGGCGCGGTGCTCCGCCACGCCGAACCCGTCATGGGCACCGTCTTCTCGATCGCCGTCCGCGATCCCGGCCCGGGCACGCCCGCCGCGCTCGGCCGGATCGCCGACCGGCTGCACCGGATCGACGCGGTGTTCTCGCCCTACCGGCCGGACAGCGACATCAGCCGCCTCGACCGGGGCGAACTCGCCCTCGCCGACTGCGATCCGCAGGTCCGCGCCGTCCTGGCCAGCTGCCGCGAGGTCACCGCGCAGACCGACGGCTTCTTCACCGAGCGGCCCGGCGGCCGGCTCGACCCGAGCGGCTGGGTCAAGGGATGGGCGGTCGAGGAGGCGGCCGGGCTGCTGCGCGCCGCCGGGGCCCGGCAGTACTGCGTCAGCGGCGGCGGGGACGTGCAGACCGCCGGCGGGCCGTGGCGGATCGGGGTCGCCCACCCGCTGCGGCCGGGCGCGCTGGCCGCCGTCCTGGGCGGCGACGGCCTCGCGGTGGCCACCTCCGGCACCGCCGAGCGCGGCGCGCACATCCTCGATCCGCACACCGGCCGGCCGGCGCTCGGCCTCGCCTCGCTGACCCTGGTCGGCGCCCCCGGCACCGGGATCGCCCGCACCGACGCCTGGGCCACCGCCGCCTTCGCGATGGGCCCCGACCGCGCGCTCGCCTGGGCCGCCCGGCGGCCCGGCGTCGAGGCCCTCGCCGTCCTGCCCGACGGGACCAAGCGCTGGACGCCCGGCCTGCCCCGGCACCTCCCGCCCACCGGCCCCGCCGACTGGCGGCCGGCCGCCCCGGCGGCCTGAGCAGGGCCGTTTGCGCGCCAACTGGCTTTCGAACGCTGATAGTTCACTCCATCAGGTGAAGAAATCGATCATGACTCATCCGCCCCGACCCGGGTGGCCGATAGTGGGGAGACCGATCGGACGCACACCATCCGGTCCCACCGGAACGCGTGGCCCCGCGGACACGCGTGAACCCACGGAAAGAGGTAGCGACACATGCCCACCGAGGCCACCCGGCGGATCGACCTCGTCTTCTCCCTGTTCGACGCCAACCGCAACGGCGTCGTCGAGGTCGACGACTTCAACCTGATGACGGCCCGCGTGGTCGCGGCCGCCGCCGATTCGGACGACGCCGCGAAGGCCGCGATCCGCGCCGCCTTCCGGCGCTACTGGACCGCCCTGGTCAGCGAGTTGGACACCGACGGCGACGGCGTGATCAGCCGCGAGGAGTTCGGCGGCTTCGTCCTCTCGCCCGAGCGCTTCGGCCCCACCGCCGGCGAGTTCGCCGACGCCCTGGCCGCGCTCGGCGACCCGGACGGCGACGGCCTGATCGAGCGCCCGCTGTTCGTGGCGCTGATGACCGCGATCGGCTTCGAGCACGCCAACATCCACGCCCTCTTCGACGCCTTCGGCCCCACCCCCGAGGACCGCATCACGGTGGCCGTCTGGGCCGCCGGGATCCGCGACTACTACGCCCCGGACAAGGCCGGCATCCCCGGCGACCTGCTGGTGGGCCGACCGGCCGCCTGATCTCCCCGGGGCGCGCCCGCCCGGACCGGCTGAGCGACGGCGGCGCCGCCCCGCACCCGCCCGGCGGCGCCGTCGCGCGCTTCACTCACTGGGTCCACGACCGCCCGCGCCACCACCCACGACCGGTCCGCCGGCCAGGTCCTGTCCGGCCGATCCGGCCGGACAGAGCCTGGCCGCGGCTTCCCCAAGTCCGAACACCAGGAGGGACCATGGCCACCGCCGCCCGCCCCCGTGCCGGCGTCGACGAGGGCGTCGGACCGACCGCCCTGATGGTCGCCGCCGCCCGCGCGATCGAGACCCACCGCCCCGACGCCCTCACCCGGGACGCCCACGCCGAGCACTTCGTGCGCGCCGCGAGGTCCTCCGCGCACTGGCCGGTCCACCCCCGGGACGTCCCGGACGGCGAGGCCGATCCGCTCTGGGGGCGGCTCGGCCGCTACCTCGCCCTCCGGACGAGGGCGTTGGACGACCAGCTGCTGTGGTCCGCCCACCTGGGCGTCCGCCAGGTGGTCCTGCTCGGCGCCGGCCTGGACACCCGGGCCTTCCGGCTCGACTGGCCCGCCGACCTCACCGTCTTCGAGGTCGACCGGCCCGAGGTCCTCGCGTTCAAGCAGCGCGTCCTCGACCGGGTCGACGCCCGGCCGGCGGCGCGCCGCGTGCCGGTGGCCGCCGACCTGCGCGGCGACTGGGCCGACGCCCTCACCGCGGCCGGCTTCCAGCCCGCCGAGCCGACCGCCTGGCTCGCCGAGGGCCTGCTCCCCTACCTGCCCGCCGCCGCCGAACAGCGGCTCGCGGCCGCCGTCGACCGACTCGGCGCCGCGGGAAGCACCTTGGCGTACGAGGCCAAGCTCGGACCGGAGTCCGCGGCGGTCCGCGACAACCCCGTCTACACGACCGCCCGCGAGCGGCTCGGCGTCGACCTGCTCGCCCTGCTCGACGCCGGGCCACGCCCCGACACCACCGCCGATCTCACCGCCCGCGGCTGGTCCACCACCGTCCACACCCCGTTCGACTTCACCCGCCACTACGGCCGCGGCCCCCGGCCCGAACCCCACGACGCCTTCGCCGCCAACCGCTGGGTCTTCGCCACCCGGTGACGCCCCCGCACCGAACCGCCCCGGGCTGCCCCGCCCGGCCCCGGCCCGCCCGGTGTTCGGTTCTGCGCACAGGCCGCCGCCGCACGGGCCCGGCGTGATCCAACGGACACGCCCTAGACTTCGGCCATGCTCAAAGCCGACCGTACCGCCCGGATCCTCACCCACATCACCGAGGCGGGCAGCGCCGATGTGCACGAGCTGGCCGGCCTCCTCCAGGTGTCACCGGCCACCGTCCGCCGGGACCTCCAGGAACTGCACGACCAGGGCCTGCTGCACCGCACCCGTGGCGGGGCCGTCACCGGCGCCGTCAACCTCGAACTGCCGCTGCGCCACAAGCACGGGACGCGGCAGGCGGAGAAGCGGCGGATCGCGCTGGCGGCCGACCGGCTGGTGCCGGACGGCGCCGTGGTGGGCCTGACGGGCGGCACCACGACGAGCGAGCTGGCCCGGGTGCTGGCCGAGCGCGGCGGGATCACCATCGTGACCAACGCGGTCAACATCGCGGCGGACCTCATCGTCCGGCCGGAGGTCCGCCTGGTGGTGGTCGGCGGCCTGGCCCGGACCACGAGTTACGAGCTGGTGGGGCCGGCCGCCGACCGGATGCTCGCCCAGTACCACCTGGACGTCGCGTTCATCGGGGTGGACGGCCTGACGGCGCAGGACGGCTGCACGACGCACGACGAGATGGAGGCCCAGACCGACCGGGCGTTCCTGCACGCCAGCGCGCGGTCGGTGGTCCTGGCGGACAGCACCAAGATCGGCCGGGTGACCTTCGCCAAGATCTGCCCGCTCGCCGAGGTGCACGACCTCGTCACCGACGACGAGGCCACCGCGGCCCAGGAGAAGGCGATCGCCGCCTGCGGGGTCCGGGTCGCGCGCGTCTGACCTGTTCACACGGGGTGCCCGGCCGGGGAGAACCGGCCGGGCACCCTGTCGCACCGTCAGTTGTCATGCAACGGTCCGATAACGACATCCGGGCGACACCTCGACCCCGCCGGTCCGCCTCGTGAATACTGCCCGACGCCACGCTCTTTCGAATCTGCTCAGAACCAGCGCTCTTCAAGCAACTAGGATCAAGCGGCGTACGAAGGCGGTAACTGCGGTGAACACACGTGTACGTGCCCTCTGGGCGGTCTGTGCCGTCGGCGCGCTCGCCCTCACGGCGTGCGGCGGCAGCAGTGGCGGCGGGTCCTCCCCGAACGGCGCCGTGACGCTCAAACTCGTCGCCGCCGACTACGGCGAGAAGGAGTCCAACAGCTCCAAGGCCTACTGGAACGGCGTCGCCACCGCGTTCACCGCGGCCAACCCCGGCATCAAGGTCGACGTCCAGGTGATGAACTGGAACGACATCGACAAGCAGGTCAAGACGATGATCCAGAGCGGCAACGTCCCCGACGTCCTGCAGACCGGGGGCTACGCCGACAAGGTCGCCGACGACCTCCTCTACAAGGCCGAGGACGTCCTGTCCGCCGGCACCCGCGCCGACCTGATCCCGAGCTTCGCCGAGGCCGGCCGGGTCGACGGCGTGCAGTACGGCATCCCGTTCGTCTCCTCCGCCCGCGCCCTCTTCTACAACAAGGCCGTCTTCCAGCAGGCCGGCATCACCCAGCCGCCCGCCACCTGGGACGAGGTGCGCGAGGACGCCGAACTGATCAAGGCCAAGGCGCCCGGGGTCACCCCGTACGCGCTGCCGCTCGGCCCGGAGGAGGCCCAGGGCGAGAGCATGATCTGGGAGCTCGGCAACGGCGGCGGCCCCACCGCCAAGGACGGCACCTACACCATCGACAGCCCGGCCAACGTCGACACCTTCCGCTGGCTCAAGGCCAACCTCGTCGACCCCGGCCTGACCTACGCCAACCCGGCCACCACCGACCGCAAGACCGCCTTCGCCGACTTCGCCGCGGGCAAGGCCGCCATGGCCGACGGCCACCCCTCGCTGATCCAGATGGCCAAGGACGGCAAGGTCGACTACGGCGTCGCGCCCATCCCCGGCAGGACCGGCCCGCTCGCCTCCACCCTCGGCGTCGCGGACTGGACGATGGCCTTCAAGAAGAACGGCCACCGCGACCAGATCAGGAAGTTCCTCGACTTCGCGTACTCCAAGGACAACACGCTCGCCTTCGACGAGACCTACAACCTGATGCCGGTCACCCAGGGCACCCTGCGCGAGATGACCGCCAGCGGCAAGCACAAGGACCTCGAACCGTTCTTCGCCCTCCTGCCGAACGCCGCCTTCTACCCGCTCGGCAACACCACCTGGGACGCGGTCTCGGCCGAGCTCAAGAAGAGCATCGGCACCGCCGTCGCCGGCGACCCGGCCAAGGTGCTCGGCGACCTGCAGAAGAAGGCCCGGGACGCCGTCGCGAACAAGTAGGGCACGCCCGCCCTGGCCCGCGCCCCGTCCGAAAGGCACCGCCGTGTCCCTCGACTCCCCCACCACCCAGGCCTCCGGGCCCGGCCGGCCCGCCCGGACGGGCTCCGGCCCCGGCCGGCTCGGACCGCTGCCGTGGATCGCCCCGGCCGTCCTGCTGATCCTGGCCGTCGTCCTGTGGCCCGTCTACGAGATGGTCCGCACCTCGTTCCTGCGCATCAGCACCAGCGGATTCGTCCGCGGCTCCGCCGGGCTGGACAAGTACCGCAAGCTCTTCGGCGAGGCCGACCTCGGCCGGGTGCTGCTCTCGACGGTGGTCTGGACGGTGGCCGTCGTCGGCCTGACGATGGCGCTCTCGCTCGGCCTGGCCCAGCTGTTCAACCAGCGCTTCCCCGGGCGCAGGTTCGCCCGCTGGGCGCTGATCGCCCCCTGGGCGGCGTCCGTCCTGATGACCGCCATCGGCTTCCGGTGGATGCTCGACCGGACGGCCGGCGTGCTCAACACCGCGCTGACCGACCTCGGCCTGGTCGACGGCCCCCGGGACTGGCTCGGCGACCCGGCGACCGCCTGGCCCTGGATGGTCCTCGTCGCCGTCTTCGTCTCGCTGCCGTTCACCACCTACACCCTGCTCGCCGGCCTGCAGACCGTCCCCGGCGAGCTGTACGAGGCGGCCCGGGTGGACGGCGCCTCCCCGTGGCAGGCCTACCGGAGGATCACCCTGCCGCTGCTGCGCCCGGCCTTCCTGGTCGGCCTCGTGATCAACCTGATCAACGTCTTCAACTCCTTCCCCGTCATCTGGGGCATGACCCAGGGCGGCCCGGGCAGCGCCACGGCCACCAGCACGGTGTTCATGTACCAGCTGAAGAACACCGACATCGGCGAGTCCGCGGCCATGTCGGTGGTCAACTTCGCCCTGGTGGTGCTCATGGTGCTGGTCTTCCTCAAGGTCGGTCGCTGGAACGGGGAGGAACGGTGACGGTCTCTCCGCCCACACGTCGGCCGCGCCCACCCGCGCGCCGGATCCGGCCGCGCACCCTGGTCATGGCGGCGGCCGCCTGGCTGCTGGCGGCGGTCTTCCTGCTGCCGTACCTGGAGATGGCCGTCACCGCGCTGCGCCCCGCCGACGAGCTGCGCGACGCGGGCTACCTGCCGCGCCACCCCGCCTGGTCCAACTTCGTCGACGTCTGGCGCGAGTCGACGCTCGGCGCCAACCTCAAGGTCACGCTGCTGGTCGCCGGCGGCTCCACCGTGCTGGCGCTGCTGGTCGCGCTGCCCGCCGCGTACTGCACCGCGCGGTTCAGGTACCGGGGCCGCAAGCTCTTCCTGCTGCTCGTCCTGGTCACCCAGATGTTCCAGCCGACCTCGCTGCTGGTGGGCCTCTACCGCGAGTTCTACCAACTGGACATGCTCAACTCGGTCTGGACGCTGATCCTCTGCAACGCCGCCTTCAACCTGGCGTTCGCCGTCTGGATCCTCACCGCCTACATCGGCTCGATCCCGGTCGAGTTGGAGGAGGCCGCGCTGCTCGACGGCCTCGGCCGGCTCGGGGCGCTGCGCCGGGTGGTGCTGCCGCTGGCCATGCCCGGCGTGGTCACCGCGGTGATCTTCACCTTCATCTCCGCCTGGAACGAGTTCGTGATGGGCCTGACCCTGTCGACGGCCCCGGAGAGCCAGCCGCTGACCGTCGGCATCAACGGCTTCATCGGCAACTACACGGTGGAGTGGAACTACCTGTTCGCCGGATCGGTCGTCGCGATCGTGCCGGTCGTGGTGCTGTTCGCCGTCATCGAGCGCCACGTCGTCTCCGGGCTGACCGCCGGATCGGTCAAGTAGCCCCCACCGCCCGGAGCGTCGGGAACGGCGACCCACCATTGACATGGACCGGCCATGACTGTGAATGTTGCTTGTATTCCCCCATGTTCAAGCAGCTTCGCGCAGTAAGTGAACATCTCTTGCTCATCCGACGGGAGAACACACCGTGCGCTTGGTACGACATCGCCTCCGCCGGGCCGCCCTCACCGTGGCCCTCACCAGCATCGCCGCCGTGGCCGGGCCCGCCCTGCCGGCCCGCGCCGCCGCCCCCGGCTCCGCCGTCCTCGACGGCGGCCACCAGAGCACCACCTGGCAGAGCCCCACGTACGCCAAGGGAACCCTCGGCGGCGCCGCCTCCTGCCCGTCCGCCGCCCAGGACCCGGACGGCACGGTCTGCGGCCGCTTCGACCTGACCGTCGACGCGCCCGCCGGCTACTGGGACGACAACCCCGAGGGCGGCGTCCCGCTCTCGATTCAGTGGCAGAACCCCACCGACGACTTCGACCTCTACGTCTACGACGCCAACGGCAAGGAGGTCGCCGAGAGCGCGGGCACCGCCAACCCCGAGGCGACCGTCATCCCGAAGGCCTCGGGCACCTACCACGTCCTGGTCGTCCCCTACGACGTGCACGGCGGCTCCTTCACCGGGCGCGCCTACCTGCCGCAGACCGCCGACGCGGGAGACCTCACCTCCTTCTCCGGTGGCCAGGGCAGCTACGACATCGCCGCCGGCACCCTCAAGGCCAAGGTCGACTTCCTCGCCGACGACCAGTTGCGGCTGCGCGCCGCCCCGGACGGCGTGCTCACCGACCCGGCGGGCAGCACGATCATCCGCAAGCAGCCCGAACTCCAGCGCGGCACCTCGTCGTTCGACGCCGGCGACTACTACGGCATCCGCTCCAAGGACCAGGTGCTGCGGGTCTACAAGCACCCCCTGAGGTTCGGCCTGTACAAGGCCGACAACCGCACCGCCGTCTGGCAGGAGGACGCCCCGCTGCGCTGGTCCACCAGCGGGCTGCGGCAGAGCCTGGTCCGCGGCGCCGACGAGCAGTTCTTCGGCGGCGGCGAGCAGAACGGCTCCTTCTCCCACCGGGACAGGACCGTCCACGTCGCCAACAGCACCAACTGGAACGAGGGCGGCTACAACAACTCGCAGCCGTTCTACATCTCCACCGCCGGCTACGGCGTGTTCCGCAACACCTTCGCGCCGGGCACCTACGACTTCGGCTCGCCCGTGCGCACCGGACAGCAGGAACGGCGCCTGGACGCCTACTACTTCACCGGTGACGTCAAGTCGGTGATCGGCAAGTACACCACCCTGGTCGGCAAGCCCTTCATGCCGCCCGTCTACGGCCTGGAGCCCGGCGACTCCGACTGCTACCTGCACAACGCCAACCGCGGCGAACGCCACACCACCGACGCGCTCAAGGTCGCGGACGGCTACGTGCAGAACCAGATGCCGCTCGGCTGGATGCTCGTCAACGACGGCTACGGCTGCGGCTACGAGAACCTCGCCCAGACCGGCGAGGGCCTGCGCAAGAACCACGCCCAGCTCGGCCTCTGGACCCAGAACGGCCTGCCCGACCAGGCCGCCGAGGTCAAGGCCGGTGCCCTGGTGCGCAAGCTCGACGTCGCCTGGGTCGGCAACGGCTACGACTTCGCGCTGAACGCCTGCGACCAGGCCAAGGCCGGCATCGAGGACGGCAGCAACGCCCGCGGCTTCGTCTGGCTGCCCGTCTCCTGGGCCGGCGCCCAGCGCTGCGGCGTCCTGTGGAGCGGCGACCAGAGCCTGTCCTGGGACTACATCCGCTGGCAGATCCCCACGTACGCGGGCGCCACCATGTCCGGCATCGCCTACAACACCGGCGACGTCGGCTCCATCTACCGCCGCGACCCGAAGATGTACACCCGCGACCTCCAGTGGAAGTCCTTCCTCCCGGCCATCATGACCATGGACGGCTGGGCCAGGGACATGGCCGGCAAGGAGCAGCGCGACCAGCAGCCCTGGCTGGACGGCGAGCCCTACACCTCGATCAACCGCAAGTACCTCCAGCTGAAGGAGCGGCTGCTGCCGTACATGTACACGCTGTCGGCGGAGGCCACCAGGACGGGCGTCGGCGCGGTGCGTCCGCTCGCCCTGGAGTACCCGGACGACCCGGCGGCCCTCGGCCCGAACGCCAAGTACGAGTTCCTGGCCGGGCCGGACTTCCTCGTCGCGCCGGTCTACTCGGACACCTCGGTGCGCGACGGCATCTACCTGCCCAAGGGCACCTGGACCGACTACTGGACCGGGCGCACCTACCAGGGCCCCACCACGATCAACGGGTACTCCGCGCCGCTGGACACCCTGCCGCTGTTCGTCAAGGGCGGCTCGATCGTGCCGATGTGGCCCGAGGGCACGCTGTCCTGGGAGAACCGGGACCGCACCCGGCTCGACTACGACCTCTACCCGCAGGGCGACTCCTCCTACACCCTGTACGAGGACGACGGCGTCACCCGCGGCTTCGCCACCGGCGCCTCGGCCACCCAGCGGGTGGACGTCCGCGCCCACGGGCCGGTCACCGTCGTCAAGGTCGGCGCCAGCGTGGGGAGTTACACCGGCAAGCCGGCCGAGCGGGGGTACCGCTTCACCGTGCACGGCAAGCCCGCCCCGCGCCTGGTCGTCACGCAGGGCGGACCGCTGCCCCGGCTGGACTCGGCGGCGGCGCTCGACTCGGCCGCCTCGGGCTGGTACTACGACGCCGCGACCGGGGTCACCCAGGTCAGGACGCCCGCCGTCTCCACCGACCACGGCTTCTCCGTCGAACTGATCCACGGCGGCCGCTGACCGGCCGGACGCCGCAGGGCCCCCTCGCGCACCGCTGCGAGGGGGTCCTGCGGCGTTCCGGGGCCGCCGTGTCCGGGGCATTCCCCGGCCCGGCTCCGTCCCGTAGCGTGGCGGGGGTGAACGCGAACCCGTCCACCCCCGCCCGGTACGACGCCGTGATCGTCGGCGGCGGCCACAACGGGCTGGTGGCCGCCGCCTACCTCGCCCGGGCCGGACGCCGGGTCCTGCTGCTCGAACGGCTGCCCCGGGTCGGCGGGGCCGCCGTCTCCGCCCGGGCGTTCCCGGGCGTGGACGCCCGGCTGTCGCGCTACTCCTACCTGGTCAGCCTGCTGCCGCACAAGATCGTCCAGGAGCTGGGCCTGCGGCTCGACCTGCGGCGCCGCCGGATCGCCTCGTACACGCCCACCGTCCGGGACGGGAAGCCCACCGGCCTGCTGGTGGACGCCGCCGACCCCGGCCGGACCAGGGAGGCGTTCCGGGCGCTCACCGGAACCGACCGGGAGTGGGAGGCCTGGCAGCGCTTCTACGGCACGACCGGACACGTCGCCCGACGGGTCTTCCCGACCCTCACCGAGCCGCTGCCCGCACGCGCCGAACTGCGCCGGCGGATCGCCGACGACGCCGCCTGGACCACCCTGTTCGAACGGCCGCTGGGCGAGACGATCGAACGGGCCTTCAGCGACGACCTGGTCCGCGGGATCGCCCTGACGGACGCGCTGATCGGCACCTTCACCCACGCCCACGACCCCTCGCTCCGGCAGAACCGCTGCTTCCTCTACCACGTGATCGGCAACGGGACGGGCGACTGGGACGTCCCGGTCGGCGGCATGGGCGCGGTGACGGACTCGCTGGCCGAGGCGGCCCTGGCCGCCGGCGCGGAGATCCGCACCGGGTGCGAGGTCACCGCCATCGCCACCGACGGCCGCGGCGACGCCGAGGTGACGTACCGCCACCACGGCGGCGAGGCCATGGCGGCCGGCCGCCGGGTGCTGGTCAACGCCGCCCCCGCCACCCTGGCCCGCCTCCTCGGCGAGGAACCCGGGCCCGCGCCCGAGGGCGCCCAGCTGAAGGTCAACCTGGTGCTGCGCCGGCTGCCGCGGCTCCGGGACACCGCCGCGGACCCCCGGGAGGCCTTCGCGGGCACCTTCCACATCGCCGAGGGCTACCGGCAGTTGGAGACCGCCTACGCCGAGGCGGCGGCCGGCCGGATGCCCTCCGCGCCCCCGTCGGAGATCTACTGCCACACCCTCACCGACCCCACCATCCTGGGCCCCGAAGCCGTCCGCCAGGGCCTCCAGACGCTGACCCTGTTCGGCCTGCACATGCCCGCCCGGCTGTTCACCGACCCGGCCGCCAAGGAACGCGCCCTGGCGGCAAGCCTGGCCCAACTGGACGAGGTGCTGGCCGAACCGATCGCCGACTGCCTCGCGCTCGACGCCACCGGCCGGCCCTGCGTGGAGGCCAGGACCCCGCCCGACCTGGAACGGGAGATCGGCCTGCCCGGCGGCCACATCTTCCACCGGGACCTCTCCTTCCCGTTCGCGACCGGGCCGGTGGACGGCCCCGCCGCCCGCTGGGGCGTGGCGACGGCCCACCCGAACGTCCTGCTGTGCGGCGCGGGCGCCGTCCGCGGCGGCGGAGTCAGCGGCATCCCCGGCCACAACGCCGCCCGGGCCGCCCTCGAATCCCTGTCCGACTCAGGTCACTAGGCCCCGTCAGCCCCGTTCGGCGTCGGCCTCGGCGGTGGTCTTCAGGTCGTGCAGCCACCCGTCGAGGCCCTGGCGCAGGATCGCGGTCGCGGTGGGGACGTCCGCGTCGACCTGGGGCCCGGTGTGGGTCTCCTCGGTGCTCACCCGGACGCCGCCCTTGACCCGGGTGAAGTTCCACACGTGGACGCCGTCGATGTGCAGCCCTTCCGCGACGGCGGGGCCCGTCCAGCGGAGGCAGGACTCCCGCTTGAGCTGCTGGACGGTCGAGACGATCTCCAGGCTGGTGGCGGTGGTCGCGGGGTTGGGCGGGAGCGGGGTCGTCCACCGGAACGCCGAGCCCGGGCGCAGGCGGCCGTGGTCGAGGCGCTCCGCGCTCGCGACGGGGCCCTGCCAGGACGGCCAGCGCTCCACGTCGGTCTGCAGCTTCCAGATGGTGTGCAGCGGCGCGTGGACCACCGTCTCGGCCCGGTAGCGGACCTGGGCCCGGGGGTCGACGCCCTGGCCGCGACAGGTCAGGGCGGTGCCGGGGTGCGAGGTGGCGGCGCCGGCGGGCGCGGCCGCGGCGCCGAGGAGGCTGACGACGAGCGGGACGGCGAACAGGGCGGCGCGGACGCCGGTGCTGCGGGTGCCGGACATGGGGTTCCCCTTGGTCGGGTGTCGGTCGGTGGGCGGGCGTTGCCCGTCGAGCCGCGAACGCGGCTGCGATGGCCCTGCATTCGATAGATACTTGCGTGTTCGTTAGAAGTTATAACGCAAATCCGCGTGAGAGGTCAACAGCTTTCGTGACACCCTCTAACCAGAAGCCCGGGCGGCGGGCGGCGGAGCGCGCCCCCAAACTCTCCTTATGGGACGGACCGTGTCGAACCAGGGACCCTACGTGACCGTCACCTCCGCCCCGGTCGGCGCGACACCGGGACACCGGGCCATAAGTCCTGCTTGGCGAGGGGCCTATGAACCGTCGTTGGACGCGGCGGCCGATCGGCTCGATGTTGGCCGCATGACGTCTCCCGCCGTGTCCGACGCGGCCGCAGTGAACCAGAACAGGACCCCGCACGAGATCGCCGTGGTGGGCGCCGGCGCCGCCGGAACCCTCACGGCGCTGCGCCTGCTCCACCACGCGGCCGCCGGGAGACCCGCACCGGACCGGATCTGGCTCATCGACCCCGGGCCCGCGGGCCCGGGGCTGGCGTTCGGCACCGACGCGCCGCACCACCTGCTGAACGTCCGGGCCGGCCAGATGAGCGCCCACCGGGACGACCCCGGCCACTTCGTGCGCTGGCTCGGCGACCGTGGCGGCGAGCACGATTTCGTCCCCCGGCGCCTCTTCGGGCGCTACCTCGCCGAGAGCCTGGCGGCGGCGGCCGACCGCCCCGGCACCCCCAACCTGGTCCGGGTGCCCGACCGCGTCGTCGCCCTCACCCACCGGCCCCGGGCGACCACCCCGCCGCTGCGCCTGTGGCTGCGCGACGGGCCGCCACTGGACGTCGACGCGGCGGTGCTGGCCCTGGGCAACTTCGCACCCGGCCAGGCCTGGGCACCGCCGGCGCTGCGCGACTCCGGGCGGTTCCTGGCCGACCCCTGGGCACCCGGCGCCCTGGCGGCCGTCCCCGAGGACCGCGACGTCCTGCTCGTCGGCACCGGCCTGACCATGGTCGACATGGCGCTCAGCCTGCAGCGCCCCGGACGCGTCGTCCACGCCCTGTCCCGGCACGGTCTGGTCCCCCGGCCGCACGCCGCCACCCCGCTCACCACCCCGGCCGCCCCACAGCTCGACGCCCGTGCGGGGCTGCCCGCGCTGCGCCGGGCGGTGCTGTGCCACATCGCCCGCTGCCGCCGCGTCCACGACGACTGGCGGACCGGGGTCGACAGCCTCCGCCCCCTCACCAGCGCCCTGTGGCGGCAGCTCCCACCCGCCGACCAGGCCCGGTTACTGGCCCGGGACCTCCGGCTCTGGGAGACCCACCGCCACCGGATCCCGCCGGTCAGCGCCAGGGCCCTGCGCGCCGCCGTCGACGCGGGTCTGGTCAGCATCGGCCGGGGCACCGTGGCCGACGCCAAGACCGCCGCGGACGGCCCCGACGGGGGCGGCGAGGTCAGGGAGGTCAGGGAGGTCGGCGAGGTCATCGACGTGCGGCTGGACGACGGCCGCACGCTGCGGGTGGGGGCGGTGCTGAACTGCACCGGCTCCGAGGCCGAACTCACCCGGGTCGACGACCCGCTGATCACCGACCTGCTCACCACCGGCCTCGGCTCCCCCGCCCCCGGGGGGGGGGGGGGGGGGCCCCCCCCCCCCCGGCCCCCCCCCCCCCCCCCCCCCCCCCCCCCCCCCCCCCCCCGGTGGCCGGGGGGGGGTGGGCGCGGGCCCGCCCCGG